>CAZKJS010000022.1:0-26534 GCA_964553255.1 uncultured Erysipelotrichaceae bacterium
GGATAGGACATCATACGGCCAGAACAGTCGTAACGGTATCTATACCTTTGATTTTGATATGATGTTTTCAGCTGATGGTGACATGCGTTTAATATATTATTACGATAAAACTTATGAAAGCAAGGTGCTATTAGCTAAGTCCTATAAAAATATGCTATATGATGGATACACTAAAAAATCAGGAGCTGTTCGAAAACAGCGTAGTAAATTCATTGATGATATTGATGAGATCATAGCACTTAATGATATTATCTCAACATTCAATCCTAATGTAGAACAACCAGATCCTAGCAATATCATTGAAATCCGTATTGAGGAAAAAAAGAAAAAAACAGGGCTCTACTTGTCTGATAGTAATTATCTTAATCTGTATAACTTTGCACTTGCGCTTAACGGTCGCTATGCTGGGGCAACGACTGAAGAACAGATGAAAAAAGCATTTGAAGAGAATTTATCACTAGAATACAAGTTATCCAATATCGCGCAAGCAAAAGGGTTTGCAGCGCAGCTTGAGGCTATTGGTTGTTTCTATACTGATCGTGCTGTTGATTATATACCAGTTACGGATTTTAAACAACTTACGAAAGAGCCTGGACACGCAGAAGATCTAACTAAAATAGCCACAGCTGAACATGAGCGTTGGTGCATTGAAAAAAGAGCTATGGGTTGGAATTATGGTACTAATCACGTTGGTGTACTAACAGGCGATGATGGTAGAAAGAAAAACGATAATATCATGAGAGAATGTACGCGTTTGCATCATGATCTAGTAGATTTCACTAAGTTGGAAGCAGAGGAACGCTATAAGGACTATGATCCTATGGAGCAAATGGTAGAGCTAATACGTGAATATGATGGACTAACAATATATCGCTTAAAGTAATTTGATTCTATTCACACATGAACAAGGGGGTTTAGTCAGATGGGAATTCTTGATAAACTAAAGAAAAAAGAGACAATATCAGAGCAAACAAAGCTTGTACCTGGTGTGGGTCGTATGCCCTATCCGGCATATCGTGGGCGTGAACCATACATATTCATCAGTTATTCCCACAGAGATTCTCAATTAGTATTCGCTGAAATAAAACGCTTAAATGAGCTTGGTTATCATGTGTGGTACGATGAGGGCATATCACCTGGCAATGAATGGACAGATGAAATTGCAGTGGCGTTGGAGCATTGTGCGCTTTTTATCGTTTTCTTTTCTCCTAACTCTGCAGAATCAGATAATGTACAAAATGAGATTGATTTTGCCCTTAACGATAAGAAACCTTGTATTGGCGTGTATTTAAAAGAGACAACACTACGGGGTAGAACACGTCTACGTTTTGGCATGAAGCAAGCTATTATGAAATACAGCATGCCGGAGGATGAATATGTTTATATATTGACCTCCGCAATTGAACGTATGGGTATCGATAAGAAAAAGATCGTCTCAGAAGTAACTCCTGTTACGATTGAGCCTACTAAACAGGAAAAACCTGAGGTTTTAGTTGAAACAAATAAAAATGTGCAAGCGCCAGCTTTTGTATTAACAGAAAGCGATCGTATCAATATTGAGCGTATTCAAAATTCTGAAGCAAGTATGCAGGATTTTGAATGGATAGGCAGTACCGTAAAAAAATATCACGGCATAAAGAAACGTTTTACTGTTCCTGATCGAGCACATAGACTTTTATCTTATACATTTAAAAACAGTGACTACATCGAAGAGGTGATTTTACCTGAAAGTGTAAATGATCTTGATGCTCATGTTTTTATTAATTGTCCCAATCTTGAATTGGTTATAATAAAAAATACTGATGTTCGATTTGCGGAAGTTGGTCCTTTTTCTAACTGCCCTAAACTAAGAGTAAAGTGTCATAAGGATTCTTTTACACATGCAAATCTCAAAAGAACATTCGACGGGATCATTACATTTTTTGAGGATACTGAACAGCCTTTTACTATCAAGAAAGAAGCAATAACTGAAACGGAATTTGAGATTGAATATGGTGTATTAAAGAAGTATAAGGGTAATGCTGTATCTGTTCAAATACCAAAGGGTGTAGTTAAAATAGCAGGTTATGCGTTTAATCAATGTGAGTTACTAGAAAAGGTAGAACTACCTGAAAAACTTAGATCGATTGAAACCGCAGGCTTTACTAGTTGCCCACGATTACAGAATATAAATATTCCAGCTACAGTTGGTTATCTGTTTTCTTCTGCTTTTATTAATTGTCCACTACTTGTGGTAACTTGTTACAAGAAAAGCTTATCAAACGATTTTGAACAGTTATTTTCGGGATTAGACATTGTGTTTTTGGATGAACCTTCAACATGATAGAAAGGCATACAAACTGTTGATACCAATCATTATTGGCGTTACAGGTCATCGTGATCTGCGAGAAAAAGATATTTTAGAGCTGCAAGAATTAGTACACGTTGAGCTTTTAAAGTTAAAAACAAACTATCCCCATTCACCCTTGGTAATGCTCAATTCTTTAGCGGCTGGAGCTGATTTACTATGCGCTGAGGAAGCTTTAAAACTTAATATCATGCTTAAATGTCCTTTACCAATGAAACTTGATGAATATCGTCATGATTTCAATAATGATACCCTTGTAAGATTTGACGCTATTATAGCAATAGCAGAACAGGTGTTTGTAGTGCCTGATATAATGCCAACCATCAGTAAAATAAAACGTGATTCTTCTTATCGTCAAGCAGGTATATATATTGCCATGCATAGTCATATGTTATTAGCATTATGGGATGGTACACAAGCTAAAGAAAACGGCTGTGGAACAGCAGAAATAGTTGATTTTATGCTTGGTAAAGAATATGACAGTCATTTTAAACCGTTTGATGAAGGTATAGTCATTCATATCAGTACCCCAAGAAAAAGTAGTACTAGTGAGTTAAAGATCACTACAAGACTTATTGAAAATAAAAATAACGCTTTACGGGATAAACTTCAGATGATAGATGATTTCAATAAAAACATCAAGCTTATAAAAGAAAATTAGTGAGCTTTCTTATATAGTAAATATACATCTTTGTTTCATAAAAAAAGAATCAGATTATATGATTCTCTTTTGTTTGATCAGTATTTTTATGTGCAATGATTTAACAATGATTGTACATTAACTAGCAGTAATACTGCCTGTTGAGCTTCCAACAGTGATCGTATAGGTATCACCTTTTTTTATTAGCGGATCACTTATTATAACAAGGGCAAAGTTTTGGTCTGTTTCGTAGGTTAGGATAGTTTTACCGTTATTATCACTAATAGTTATAAGGGTATTTGCTGGTTGCGATCCGGCGTTTATAGCTATTACTCCTTGGGTTGAAGAAGTAAATGTTTGAGCCATTTGTAAGGAACCCGTTCCAATAAATGTTCCTCCAGTAATTGTTCCACTAACATCAAAATCAAGAACAGAAGTATCCCCAACCGTTGGGCCTGATACAATGATCTTACCACCTGAGATTGCAAGAGTACCATTAGCATCAATACCATCACCTGCAGCGTTAATATAAATATCACCGTTTGTTATAGTTATACTTCCAGTAGATGAACTGCTAGCACCACCTGCGAATCGATCATTACCACGTTGACCATTAAAGCCACTTTCATCAGTACCGCCAGCGGCATTAAGCCCATCATCACTGGCTTTTATGTTGATATTACCACCATTGATTACGATATGTAGTGCTTCAATACCTTCATAACTTTTACTTATATTGATGTTTCCATTTGTAATTGTGATTGTATCATCAGCGTGGAAACCATCATCACCCGATGCTATGTCGAAGGTACCATCATTGATCAATATCGAAGAGTTTGAATGCACACTATCATCAGCTGAATCGATTGTAAAGGAACCGTTTATGATAAGGATATTGCCGTTTGCTTTTATTCCTTTAATACTTGTACTTTCATCATCGTTTGTTACGTTAGTGTTTGAATCACTATTTTGATCTTTACGTGGATCCTTTTGAAACTGACCCCATGAACCTGATGTTTTTTGTGCAGCATTGATACTGCCACCACCTGTTAGGATATTGAAAGCACCACTCTCAATCTGTATGAATGAGCTTGTACTAACGCCATCGCCTTCTGCTGAAATATCAAACTGACCATCTGCTATATAAATATAACCAAGATTTACATTAGTATCATTTTCAGAGTGAATACCATCTTTTCCAGCGATAATGTTGATAGTTGTTGATGTGACTCTAACGCTGTTATTGGCGTCTATGCCATGAGCGGCTGATTCAATATTATAAACGCCACCAGTAAAGACTATATCATCTTTACCGACAATACCATTACCAGTAAGTGATACTATCTCCAAAGTTCCAGTACCATTAAAGGTTAAATCTTGTTTAGAGAAGATCACGCCATCAACTTTGTTATTATCAATACTTATAAATTCGCCATTATTAATTAAGAAGTTATTTGTACCTTCATAAAGGGTGATAAATACTTTATCAGCATTTATGATGTAAATTGGTGCGAAATCATCACTACTTATAGTTACATTGTTTAAAACTAAATGAACTTTATCACTATCTTGGGCATTGATAACGATGCGTCCATTATTGAGATTTCCACTAATCACGTAATTTCCTTCATCAATAATGGTAATGATACGATCTTCTATTGAAACAGCGTCATTACTGCTTGTAGCACTATCGTCATTTAATTGAATATAAGTAGCGTCATTTTGAATAAATGAAGCATCAAGATCACGATTTGTGAACATATCAGAAAAGGCAACATTTCCTGTTATGTTGGTTGTAGGAAGCTCAGTATCTATCACATCTTGATCAGTGCTTTGAGTTTTACAACCAGTAATAAGAAGGATGAATATAATCGTTATTGTAAGTATCTTTTTAAGTTTCATGTCTTCCTCCGATTTACATACCTAAGTTGGTGTCTTCTTGTCGTGATAGGGTTATTTCAAGATTCCCATTGCGACATCGTAGTTTATCTATCATTTCTTTATCGGTGTTTTGGCTTTGTAGTTTTAAGTCATATGTTAAGCGGAATAAACTTCCCATGTTTGTAGTCTTAACTCGTGCTAACTCGCATTCTGATGTATACTCAGAAAAGATATCATTGAATATATCAGTATAATTTAAGTCTTCAGGTATTGTTATTTGAAGTGTTCGATACATGTTAGCACCTCTTTTTGAACCAAAATCAAATCTTATATAGATAATATTTACCATACAAAGAAATAGTGTGAAAAGTAATGCGTAACCAATATATCCCATACCAGCGATAAGACCAGCTCCCATGGCTAGAAATAGCATTGTTATCTCTCTTGCGCTACCTGGAGCACTACGGAAACGAACTAGACTAAACGCTCCTGCAACAGCAACACCTGCTCCAATATTTCCATTGACCATCATTATAACAACACAAACAACAGTTGGTAATAATGCCAGGGTTAACACAAAGCTTTTCGTATAACGATCACGATACATATAACATAATGCCAAAATAAGGCCAATGATCAAGGTGCTAACAATACAAAGCATGAAGTTTGATATAGTGATAACCTTAGTCATAGTTGTATCAAATAAACCACTAAATAATGAATTGATCATAAACGTAACTCCTTCCATTTTGGTAAGATCATTCTTTCATAAATGTTGCCATACTTAGAAAATGAAGATTTATAAATATGGTTATCAGTTAATATTAAGGACAGCCATAGCGGTATGCTAGTAGCACATTTTAACTCCATTAAGACAGTATCCTTTTCTAATAGTAAATCTCCCCAAGTATCTTTTTCTAGTGATAGTTCACTATCGCGATAGAGGATATCATCATCAAATGTAAGTCGAAAATCAGAACAATCTTTACAAAAATAAGCTTCTCTTCTGTAGGAAATAAAGACGGTGGGTATTAATGGTCCGTAGAAATCGAGAAAGTAATTTATTTCATCAGCTATTTGATTGCTTGTAATTTTATTTCCTGGGCAATTTAGCCAATCAAGGGCTTGTTTTTGCGATAGGCAAATACGACGTTTATATACAATCGACTGATGTTTCTTTTTTAATTCGACAAAAACATTACTTTGTGGGTCTGCTTTACCATAACTTCGAATTCTAAGTTTTTCTTTGTACGTTGGTTTTTCAATTGATTGGCGTATCAATCGATAATTCTTAGTATCAAAGTAGATATTACGAATATTAGTTTGTCCATATTTATCTAATGCCATATAAGGTTCTATAGCACTTAATATGAGTTCTTTCTGTGATTTAGTGATTAGGTATTTCAGCTCATATCTTCTAAATACTGTTTGACATGTCATTTCTTGTTCTCCTTTACAATTGTTTAACAATTTACATTTTAGAGATGTTTGCTGAAATGACACTGAAACAAGTTTGAACACAAAAAAACCGATATTGATAACATTAAGTTAATTACATCGGTTTATGTATTTATCTATATTGGTAATTGTACATAGAAACTGTTTATTGAACCATGACTCTCAGCCCAAATACGACCACCGTGTTCTTTTATGATACTGAAAGCAATGGCAAGACCAAGACCATAGCTACCAGAATTACCCCTCGCTTTATCAATACGATAAAAGCGATCAAATATCTTACTTAACTCTTCCGAAGGAATGGCAAGACCACTATTTGTGACACATAACAAACAGAATTGACCATGTTTATTTAACTTGATATTCACAGTACTACTAGGATTAGAATACTTCATTGCATTATCAAATAGTATTTCGATAACTTGTTTTAGATAAAGATCACTGCCGTTTACAAAAATGTTGCTTTCAATATCACTAACTATAGTTAATGTTCTCTCATAGAACAAGGGATCAAAAGGAAGTAGGGTTTCTGATATTAATTCGCTAAAATTAACACGGGACATAGCTGTTTTCATACTCTCATTATCAGCACGGGTTAAATCAAGCATCTTTTCTACTAATCCGCGCATTTGGTGTGACATGGTAAGGATGTTCTCAGATGATTGTAGTCTTGTTTCTTGATCACAACTTGGTGAATGAATTATTTCGGCATTAGTCAAGATAACACTGAGTGGTGTTTTAAGCTCATGAGATGCATCAGCTACAAAACGATTCTGTTGATCCCAAGCTTTTACTACAGGCTTAACGGCCCAAGAAGCAAGAAAAATACTAAGCAAAAGAAATGCGGAAAAACTAAATAGACCACCGAAAATACAAATTTGCCAGAGATTGCGCATCGTAGCAATTTCACTTGATATATCAACAAAGACAACTTTCTGCATTGTAGGGGTTATAACTCTTAAAAAGCGTAAATTATAGGCACTAATTACACCAGTCTGATCATCAAAACTCATAACAACATTGGTGATATCGCGTAAGAAATCCTCATCAGATAGATCATAATAACTACCGACACTTGCCACAAGTTCTCCTTGTTGATCAAGCTGAATTGTAAAAAAGGGTAAACGAAGATCTTTTGATAAGTCATTTGGTCTACCTTTATTATTAGGTTCACTTGCAAGGTTTCTCATCATTTCAATACTATTATGTTTTAGGTTTTGTTGCGTGAAATAAAGCAACAAGCCTAAAACTACAATCAACATGATTGTAACAACTGACATCATTATGATAACGAATTTAACTTTTAATCTTTTTATCATTATTCAGCTATCTCCAAATGATAACCAAGTCTTCTAATCGCTTCGATATTGATATTGGAACCAATGCTGGTGAGTTTCTTTCTTAAAAAGCCAACATATACTTCTACATGGTTTTCAACAGCACTAGAATCATAACCCCAAACTCGTGATAATATAACCTCTTTTGAAAGAACACGATCTTGTGCTTGTAACAAGAATCTCATAACATCAAACTCACGGGCAGAAAGTCGAACTGATTTATCATTGCAAACTAACATACAGGATTCAAGATCTAATGCGGTATTACCGAAAGTAAGTTCATTTACTTGTTTACCTTGTCGACGTAAAAGTGCATTAATACATGCTAACATTTCGCGTGCATCAAAAGGCTTTGTAAGGTAATAATCTGCACCTGCGTTTAAACCTTCGACGCGATCTTCAAGTGCTGATTTAGCGGTAAGCATCAATATAGGAGTAGTACAACGTTTAGATCGAACTTTTCGTGCTACTTCATAACCATTCATATTTGGCATCATTACATCAAGTATTAGTAAATCATAAACACCAAGTTCAGCATATTCAACGCCATCTTCTCCATCATAAACAGCTTCAACTTCAAAGTTCTTACTTTCAAGTAGTTTCTTTATCGCATTAGCAAGTAGGATATCATCCTCTATTACAAGAATTTTCACATTACATTTCCTATCCCTTTATCATTATAGTATAATCATTTGCTGAATTGAAACTGAAAGGATTGTATTATAGTAAGTACCCTGTTGTTAAGATAAAAAGGATTGACAAACTAAGGTAAAATTCATATGGTATAATAGTTAGCGTTTACTAACTATAACAACAACTAATATTATCGTTAACAAGACTAATTAATAAAGCTATTAATATAAAAGAGGGAAGTAATGAAAATCAAGAAGATTATATACATCTTTATTGGAACAATCGGTTTGATCATTGGTGCTATTGGTGCAGTTGTGCCTTTAATGCCAGCCTTTCCTTTTTTGCTAGTAGCTGCTATATGTTTTTCTAAAAGTAGTGAAAAATTGGATCGTTGGTTTAAAGAAACTAAATTATATAAGGAAAATCTAACTGATCTTATATCAGGTTGTGGCATGACAAAAAAAGCTAAAATACGGGTAATGATCATGATCACATTGTTGATGTCGATTGGTTTTATTGTTTTACATGCAATAACGATTGGTCGTATTATACTGAGTATTATTTGGTTGTTTCATCTTTTATATTTTATCTTTGGTGTTAAAACAAAAATGATCACAAATAATCCGCATTAGTGATATAAACTTTCATTTTAGTATGAACGTATTAAAAGTTATGTCAATTTTCAATCCGCTTCATAAATATAGAAGAAATAAAACTCTGGTAAGTAACCCGGACCATTTGGGGCTATTGACATCACTAAGACTAATTTTTGATAAGAATTTACTGACTCTGGAATGATCAATCCCGCTATACCTTCTTGGCCGTCACCATTACTATCGGGTTCTGGAATATACCAATCGTTTTGAAAGCGATCAAGTAAAAACTCATCGTCTCCAGGTACGAAATCTTTTTGCGTTCCAAAATATAATCCTTCTAAGAAAAGGGTATGATCTTCAACGATCACAGGTGTAGTGTCTTTGTATAAAGCGTAAAGAGAAAACCCAACACCCGGGGCAGAGAAATCTTCGCTATATAATTCAGAACTTTTTGAATTATAGAAAGTTACACGACTTACGCCACCAATTGTTAAGTTATAACTTTCATTTATAGTAAGAGTTTGTGGAATTTGCCAATGAACAGTCATAAAGTCTTTTCTTGTATCACCAACAAAATTAATATCATTTTGAGAGCGCACTTGATAGGTGGCTTTGTAGCCTAGCAAATCACCAAGGGCAGTCTTCTCTAATTCCCATATATCAATAGTTATTGCTGGTTTATATAAAATTACTAGATCTTTACTTTCATCATCGGTCTTACCAAGGTAAAAATTAGTTGTACCACCTTCTTGAGTATAAGTGTGAACTTGTTGATCAACAAGGTGATAACTATTATATGTGTTAGGTTGTTGAGTGGTAGTTGGGTTTGGGGACTCCTCAATTGGATCTTCGATAGGTTTTTTTGAACAAGCTTGTAAACAGATAAACAACGCCAGACATCCAGCATAAAGCCAGATTTTTCGCATGGTTATAAACCTTCCTTTCGTTGAATAAATCTTTGAGAATATTATACACCTATTGAGAATTTTTACTACATCAATAACAATTGTGGAAAATAATGCGTAAATAAAAGTTTAATCAAAGAATCATTATAATATTACCAAGTTAAAACAGTTTTAAGGTTTACACATAACTATAAGCACTTTATAATTAAATCATAAGAAAAAACAATTATAGAATAGAGAAACAGCAATCATGACCACATTAGTGATCATGTTATTTAGCTCTTAAAATATAAAATTGAATAATCAAAAAGAGGTAATATGAAGGAGATCAATCTTGATGGTAAACAAATGACTTCAATACTTGCGACTCACTTATACATAGCCGACATGATGCAGTTACCACAATATTACGGTGATAGTCTTGATATGTTAAGTTATGTTTTATGTGCTATTGAGGAAAAGACGCAAATAAGCATAAATCACCTTGATGATATAAGATATTATCTTGCGGATTACACTGATGCTTTATTGGCTGTATTCAATGATGCAGCTAATGTAAATAGTAATATCGTTATTAAGTTGTTTTAAAAAGATAAATAATAAAGGAGGCGTCATGCAAGATTTTGAGAAACTAGGGGTATTTTATTTAGGAAAAGAGTACGATATTGAATCTAAACGTCTTCAAGAAGACATGGTCTTATTGAAGTCAAAGGATCTAACTACACACGCTGTTATAATTGGCATGACTGGTAGCGGGAAAACGGGTCTTGGTATTGGTATGATCGAAGAAGCTGCGATTGATGATATTCCAGTGATCGCAATTGATCCAAAAGGGGATCTTACTAACTTAGCGCTTACCTTTCCACAATTAACAAAAGAAGATTTTAGACCTTGGATCAATCTTCAAGAAGCCAGTAATAAAGCAATGACACCTGATGATTACGCTCAAGTACAAGCGCAATTATGGGAAAAGGGATTAAGTGATTGGGGACAGAGTAAAGATAGGATTGAACGGTTTAGAAACGCTGCTAGCGTTAAAATCTTTACACCAGGAGGCTCGGCTGGTATAAATGTGTCAGTATTAAAATCTTTCAATGCGCCAAAAGCTGAAGTTATCAATGATAGAGATGCCTTTAGAGAAAGAATCAACATAACAACCACCAGTTTGTTATCATTAATTGGCATCACTGGTGATAGTTTCACAAGTCGCGAAAACATTTTGATCGCCAACATTCTTGAACATGTTTGGATGAGTGGTCAAGACTTAAGCTTAGCCGATTTGATAATGGCTATTCAAAATCCACCAATGGATAAAGTAGGAGTATTGAGCTTAGAAAATTTCTACTCTTCAAAAGATCGATTTGCTCTTGCAATGATGTTAAACAACCTTTTAGCCTCACCAAGTTTTAAAACATGGATGGAAGGTGAAGCGCTTGATATTGATAACTTTCTTTATGATGAAAAAGGAAAAGCGAGGGTATCAGTATTTTCAATAGCCCATTTGAGCGATAGTGAAAGAATGTTTTTTGTGACAATGTTATTAAATGAAGTCTTATCATGGGTACGAAGTCAACCGGGAACTGGTAGCTTGCGTGCAATGTTATATATGGATGAACTATTTGGTTATCTTCCGCCTACGGCTAATCCGCCATCAAAACTTCCATTATTAACTTTGCTTAAACAAGCGCGTGCTTTTGGATTAGGTTTAGTATTATCAACCCAAAATCCAGTGGACCTTGATTATAAAGCACTATCTAATGCTGGAACATGGTTTATTGGTCGATTACAAACAGAAAGAGACAAAGAAAGAGTTATGGCGGGTCTTGAAGGAGCAGCCGCTGGAAGTAATTTTAATAAAGCAAAAACAGAGAAGGTCCTAGCAGGTCTTGCCCAAAGAGTTTTCTACTTACATAGTGTCCATACTGATGAGGCGAAGATATTTAGTACAAGATGGGTACTGTCTTATTTAGCTGGACCATTAACAAAAGACCAAATAATGGCATTACCCAAAGCTAATATAACATCAGATAATCTTGTTATTAGATCAGATGAAAACAATAAACCACAAATGACACAAACAGCTAGTTTTCAAGGTAGTAAGCAAGCACCAGTATTACCACCAGCTATCAAGCAGGTTTACTTACCCCCAAAAAATTATACGGTAAATGATATTGTGTATACGCCTAATATAATAGGAGTAGTTGAAGTGATGTATAAGGATGTTAAGTATAAGCTTTCAACAATCAAACAGCTAATTATATTAACACCAGTTCATAATGGTCCATTAGTGCTTGACTGGAATGAATCAGAGGTACTTAATATTGCGATTGGTGATTTGCAAGATAGACCTTATGATAATGCTAGTTTTAGTGAATGTCCTAATGCTGTTACTGATATTAAGAATTATGATCAATGGAAGCGTTTATTGAATCAATATATTAGGACTAATCAAACACTTCAACTACTATATAGTCCAACACTTAAGTTAGCATCTGAGCCTGATGAGGATGAACGTGATTTTAGAATCAGGATTCAACATATCGCGCATGAACAACGTGATATAGCAATGGATAATATGAAGAAGAAGTATGCTACAAAACTTAATACACTTGAGGATCGTCTTAGAAGAGCAGAACTAACGATTGAGAAAGAGAGTTCATTAGCTAGTCAAAGGAAAATGGATGCGGCCTTATCAGCTGGTAATGCGGTACTTGGTGCTTTGTTTGGAACTAAGAAGATAACAACAACTTCAGTGAATCGCGTAAAAACAGCAGTAAGAAGTACCTCAAGAGCACTATCAAGTGGACAAAGTATTAATGCTGCACAAGACAATCTAACATCAATCCAACAACAGTTAAATGAGCTTAAAAGTGAACTCGAAAGAGAATTAAGCAATATAACAAAACAATATGATATGTTAAATGAAAGATTTGATAAAATTGAAATACGGGCGGTTTCTACTGACATAACTGTTAGATTGTTTGGACTGGCATGGCAGCCGCAACCTTAGTAATCAATGCTCAATTAAAAGAGACTTATAAACAATAAATGATATGTTGTCATCATCATATAAAAAGGGTATTTTTATATGTAATCAAAGAGGTTAAGATGAATCAATTTAGTAATAAAGAAATAAATGAGACATTAAGGATACTTTTTGCGTGTATTGATCGTTGTCAAAAATCACAAGCTAAGCTTTTAAAACAAACACCACAGTATAGCTTGTTAGAGAATAGAATCTATGCTCTAAATATCGCTAAAGCGATACTGAATGATGATATCAGTTCTTATCAACTTGATATAGAGGAACTTCAAAAAGCGATTATCCCTATAACTTCTATTATAGATAAATGTGATAAAGCAATGATTAAGTTAGCTAATAGAAAATCCTATTACATTAGATTTGAAAATATGTATAAGGCTATGATGATCGCGCGTGCAAGCATTGAAAATGAAGTTAATACGAGATTAAGAAGCAATAGAAAATTTGAAGAAAAAGGATTAATATAAACTTATAGTTAAAAGATTATATCGACTTTTAAATTATTACTTGTCATTACTTATTTTTCAGGATTATTTTCATAGCTTTATTATTTTTCTAAATACTTGCTATGTTAGTAATAGAGGGAGTTTGTGATAGTAACATGAGTATCGATAATTTTTATCGTTTCATTTATGAGAAAAGTTTAGATGCAATTTTATTAACCAGTCCTGATGGCTGTGTTTATCGGGCTAATCAAGCGGCTATCAATATGTTTCAGTATACCGAAGAAGAAATGTGTAGACTTGGTAGATGTGGTTTGGTTGATAAATCAGATCTTCGTTTAACTCCGGCACTAGAACAACGAATCACTCAGGGATATGTTAGGGCTGAACTCAATTATATAAGAAAAAACGGTGAGATATTTCCAGGAGATACTAGCTCAGCTTTATTCATAGATGATGAGGGTAGAACACGCACAATTTTGATCATTCGCGATAATAGCCTTTATCAAGAAGTAAAAGAGCAGGAAAGGCGTTATGCATTTATTGATTATTTAACAGGAATTTATAATCGTAGAGCTCTAATTGATAGCTTAGAGCATGAAATAGCACGAGCAAAGCGTAGTATGAAGAGTTTAAGCTTAATGCTTTTAGATATAGATCATTTAAAGCGAATCAATGATCATTGTGGTCATAGTTGCGGTGATGTTGTTATCAAGAGTTTCACTAAAACGCTAGTAGATAATTTGCGATTATACGATATTGTTGGACGTTATGGTGGCGATGAGTTTATTGTTTGTTTACCAGAAACTGATTATAAAACAGCTATAGAAATAGCAGAGCGTTTACGAAAACTAATTGAAGATACCAAGGTAAGTTATGCTCAAAAAAGTATAAAAGTGACAGCAAGCATTGGGGTGGGCTCATTTGATGTTAATTCAAACGAAAGTTGTGATGCTTTAATATCGAGAGTTGATGCTTATATGTATAAGGCAAAAGGTAAAAGAAACAAAGTGTATGGTAAGCAAAAGGTGCGATAAGCACCTTTTCACTGCATTATATTTTAGGTAAGATCGCATACTGATTGCGATAGTAATTTATGGCTGCGATAATAATCAGAATAGCACAACCACCTAATACAATTGGCGCAAGCAATGTTGATTGTGGTTGAGCACTAAGTGATTGATAGATACCGAAATAAGCCCAAGCAATCGGTAAAGGGAAAGCAGCGTTTCTAATGCTTGCTGTAATCAAGATAACAATCAATATCGCAACCGCTAATATAACAATTGTTATAATTTCATGACTTAAATCAAAGCTGTTCCATTCAATTTTTATTAATGTTGCAGCGATATTTACAATAGTCGCAATGACTAACCAACCAGCGTATAATCCAAATGTTAACGCAAGTAAAAAGCGATGACGATGATCATAGTCAAACAACATTTTACAAATTAATACCAAAGTTACAGTTAATGCAAAGATAAATAGAACCGATAACTCAAGGTATAAATAAGAGAAGCTAATTATCCATAAACAATTAAAGATGCGATTTTACTACACTCAACAACATCATCAGCGATTTCAACATTGCGATTAAAGGGAGCTGGATGCAAGATGATTGCGTTTTCCTTCATCAGTGCAACTCGCTCTAATGTTAAACCATAATCATCATGGTACTTTTCAATACATAGTGAACTTTCTGCTTGATATCTTTCATGTTGAATTCTAAGTAACGTGATGACATCCATCGTTTTAATCGCTGTTTCAAAATCAATGAAACTATAAGCCCCATCTTCATACTCTTTTGGCCCACTGATATAACAGCTCATACCTAAGCGCTCCATTACTTCAATATTTGAATGGGCAACTCGACTATGTTTGATATCGCCGATTATTGCTACTTTAAGACCACTAAAATGCTTGAACTCTTGCTTGATCGTTAATAGATCTAGTAATGATTGACTTGGATGGTCTTTAACACCATCTCCAGCATTGATGATTGGAATAGTTATCTTACCTAGCAATTTATTATAATACTGGTCTTCACGATCTCTAATTACCACAGCATCGATCCCTAATGATTCAAATGTCTTTACCGTATCATAGAAACTCTCATCTTTCTGTAACGAACTGGATGCTGGATCAAAATCGATAACCTTCATTCCTAATCTTTTTTCAGCAACTTCAAAGCTATAATGAGTTCTTGTACTTGGTTCAAAGAACAAATTAGCAATAATCTTGTCTTTTAACACATTACAAAACGCACCATCTTTACATTCTTCAGCTATGTCAAGTATCTTGGTAATCTCTGGTATTGCTAATTCTTTCAAGCGTAAACAATTTTTGACCATTTTAACCTCCAAAATAAAACCCTCTTAAGCAAGACTAAAGAGGGCATTTGTTTTATAGTTACAAGAATATGTCCTTCTTAGTGTCTCGCACTAATTTAAAGTCATTGACATTATAACACAGAATTAATGAGTGTCTATATATAAAACTTGGAAGCTATTTGTTTATAATTTACTAACTATATATAACTATCATAGAGCGATTGCTATTAAAGTTTTCAATGATATAATTGAATTATACAGTATAGAAACAAGAGAATGAATATGGATATAAATGTGTATTTTGAAGCTATGCAAAATATTGAATGTGCATTTGCCTATCATGAGGTAGTTTTTAATGATGCTAAACAGATGATAGATTACACATTCATAGAAGTGAATAGATCTTTTGAATTAATGACTGGTCTAAAGAAAGAAAACATCATTAACAAAAGATATTTAAGAGATGTTGCGATTGATAAAACTAAATCACAAAAATGGGTAGACATATATTCTCAAGTAATGAAGAATCAACAAAAGATTGAGTTTGAGGAGTATGCAAAGGACTTACGGAGTCATTACTTAGTTAGAGCATATCCAACTGATGAAAGTCATTTTGTGACGATATTCTTCAATAAGAATTTTCAAAAGAATATGGAAGAAATAGCAGAATATCTCATAAGTAATATGGGACACAGCATCGATTATGATAAAATAACAGCTTTCGCCCATGAAGTTTCTGGCGCCGATTATACGATATTCAACCTTTTTGATGAAGATGGTAAAAGGTTTACGAGTTTAGCTTCTTGCGGGATAAATGATGATACAAACAAAATTCTAAAAAGCATTAATCTAGATATAGTTGGACACACGTGGGAGCAAGATGTGAATCGTGACAACTTAATTAAAGATCAACATATAACACACTTTAATGATATTTCAGTTCTTACAAATAAGGTTTTGCCAAAAACATTGATCAAAAGTCTTGTTAAGATGTTTAAGATTGAGGATACAGTTGTTGCTAAGATTACTAAGGAAAAAAGAATGCTTGGTGATTTCACACTACTATTTACTAAAGGCAACAAACTAAAGAACATCGATTTATTTAGATTATACTTACTTCAACTAGGATTGTTCATTGAGAAAACACAACTTGAAAGATCGTTAACAACTAGTCAAAAACATTTTTTTACCTTAGCTGAATATGCGCCAGTAGGATTTGTGACTTGTGATAGAAACGGTGTTATCAGTTACGCTAACAAGAAACTGCTTGAGATCTTAGATTCGCCAGCATATGAAGCGATTACTAAAATTAACCTTTTAACTTACCCAAATCTAATAAAAAGTGGTTTTTCTGACAAATTGGCTGATTGCTTAAAGAATGACCGTTTATTACAACATGAGATGCACTATTTAAGTTTATGGGGAAAAGAGTTATGGCTTAAGATATTCTTTACACCTATAAAAGAGAATGGCGAAATTATCGGAGCAAACATCGTAATTGACGACATAAGTGATAAAAAAGCATCTGAAGATCTTTTAAAGGAAAGAGCAGTAAAAGATGCCCTTACAAGAACATACAATCGTAATGCGATGGACACGATCTTAACAGATTATTTATTTGAAGCTAAAGATAAGCAACTCATAAGTTGTGCATTGATGGTAGATATTGATAATTTTAAGTACATTAATGATAACCATGGGCATAAAGCAGGGGATATTATACTACAGTATTTAGCAACACGAATAAAACTCGAAACTAAAGAACATGATCTAATCATCAGAACCGGTGGTGATGAATTTTTAGTATATTTGCATGATATAAAAGATGAAGAAAATGCTAATATAATAATCCAAAGA
The DNA here is from genome assembly GCA_964553255.1 of uncultured Erysipelotrichaceae bacterium. Classification (GTDB taxonomy): domain Bacteria; phylum Bacillota_I; class Bacilli_A; order Erysipelotrichales; family Erysipelotrichaceae; genus JAQUCI01. The sequence goes on from CAZKJS010000022.1 coordinate 17,471, forward strand.
ATTCTAACAAAGATAAGTGGTGAATATCATGTGTTAGATAATGTAAGAGGAATAAATCATAATATACCAATTCAAGTAAGTGTAGGAGCAGCGTTTTATCCAAGGCATGGCGTAACGGCAGAAGATTTGATGGCACGGGCAGATGATGCGATGTATGTTGTTAAGAAAACTGGTAAAGCAGGATTTCATATCGCTGAATAAAGAAACGAATCAATTAAATAAATCATAGACAGCGATCACTCGCTGTTTTATTATACTAGAGTTTATGGTGAGTTAATAATGACATGTGATAATGAGTTTAAGATAAGCGAGGTTTAATTATGATCAAACTTACAGCTGATAGCACCTGCGATTTAAATAAAGACTTTATTACTAAGCATAATATCGATATCATGCCAATTCATATTGTTGTTGATGATAAGATCTATAACGATAATGTTGATATCTTACCTAAAGATATTTTTGATTTAACTGAAAAGCAAGGTAAATTATGTAAAACGGCAGCGGTCAATGTTTATGAGTATGAAAACTTCTTTAAGCAATTTACTAATGAATATGATGCGATTATTCATGTATCGTTGGGATCTGCTTTTTCATCATCATGTCAAAACGCACAAATAGCAGCGAGTGAATTCGCAAATGTTTTTGTGATCGATTCGGCTAATCTTTCAAGTGGTAGTGGTTTTTTAACACACGAAACAGCACTAATGATAAGTGAAAATAAAGACGTTGATACGATCTTAGACAGGGTTAAAGTTCTTATTAACAAAATTTGTGGTAGTTTTGTCATTGATCAACTTGATTATCTTTATAAGGGTGGAAGATGTTCTAATTTGGAACTAGCAGCTACAAAAGTTTTGCGAATCAAACCATCAATTGAAGTAATTGATGGTAATATGCAAGTTGGACGTAAATATCGTGGGTCATTTGAACTGAGTCTACGAAACTATATCAATGATAGATTAACTGATATTAATGATATTGATGATAAGATATTGTTTTTAACACATACTAATTGTGATGAACTAACAGTCAAGCAAATTAAGCAACAAATTGAAGATAAGAACTATTTTAAAGAGATTGTCGTATCAACTGCTGGATGTACGATTTCAGCACATTGCGGTCCTTTAACTTTAGGAATATTCTATATAAATAAATAGCGATTCATATAGGAATAATTTCGTACTCAAGATAAACTTCATAATTGAAAATAACCCCTAAGCGATCTCTAATTGCCTAGGGGTTTACTTTTAAAGTTTTGCATTATGATTCAATATTACTTTTTTATACTACATTTTTCTACATAATCTTTAATTGCTTCAAAGCTCTCTGCACTTATAACGTGTTCAATTCGGCAGGCATCTTCATAAGAAGTGCTCTTATCAACACCAAGTTTTATCAACCAGTTTGAGAAAAATTGATGTCTTTCAAATATACGCTGTGCAATTTTTAAACCTTCATTTGTTAATGTAAGATAGCCTTCGCTATCCATCGCGATCAAACCTTCTTCACGTAGGTTTTTCATAGCGACACTGACACTAGACTTCTTATATTTAAGCTTGTTGACAACATCAACAGATCTGACATGAACTTGATTTTGACTTAGTATCAAAATGGTCTCTAAATACATTTCCGCTGATTCACGAATTTTTTGCATTATCTAAATACCTTTCGATTATAAATGTTAAGTTTACAATAGCATAAGGTTATAACAAAATCAAATATTTAGATCACTTATTATTAGATATACAGCTACTTAATCAAAAAAGACAATAGATGATGTTGTTAAAATTGAACTTGTTTATCGTTGTACTCTGCCTGAAGAATTTCCTGATAATAAAGACTCAACTTCATCTACAGTTACTAAGTTAAAATCACCTGATATCGTGTGTTTTAAAGCAGAGGCAGCTACTGCAAACTCTAAAGCTTCTTTTACATTCGGTTTTGTGTTTAAACCATGAATTAAACCAGCCGAGAAACTATCGCCTCCACCAACTCGATCAACGATCATTTTTATATCATAACGAGTTGAAGCATAAAATTCATTACCATCATAAAGCAATGCTTTCCAACCGTTATGATCAGCACTGAAGCTTTCGCGCAATGTTGATACAACTAAATTGAAATTAAATTCTTTATAAATTGCTTTAAAAACACCATAATAGCCAGCAGCATCTGTTACTCCATCTTCGATGTTGGCTTGTGGTTTGAAACCAAGGCACAATTCCATATCTTCTTCATTACCAATACAAACATCAACATAAGCCATTAAAGGTCGCATTATGCTTTGTGCTTTTTCTTTAGTCCAAAGTTTTTTACGAAAGTTTAAGTCACATGATACAGTTACACTGTGTCGTTTCGCTGCTTGACAAGCAGCCTTAGTTAATTCAGCAGCCTTATCACTTATTGCTGGAGTTATACCTGACCAATGAAACCAGTTTGCGTCTTTCATGATTAGATCAAAATCAAACTCACCTACATCGGCTAATGAGATAGCACTGTTAGCGCGATCATAAATTACTTTGCTTGGTCGCATATTAGTGCCTGTTTCAAGGAAATAGATACCTAATCGCTCACCACCTCGCAAAACATGATCAGTTTTAACACCATATTTTTGTAGAGCATAAAGAGCACTCTGCCCGATTTCGTTTTTCGGTAGTTTACTAACGTAATAAGAGTCGTGTCCAAAGTTAGCCAGTGACACCGCCACATTAGCTTCACCACCGCCATACACAACATCAAAATTTTCACTTTGTACAAAACGATTATTGCCAGGGGTTGAAAGGCGTAACATTATTTCGCCAAGGGTTATTATTTTCATAGTTAGTCTCCTACTAATTGCTTATTAAATGGACTTTGAAGCCACCAATTTCTTCGTTGAAGTAAATGAAATCCAACTTGTTATTCTTCATAACAGCTGTTGTTTCATCGAAAGTAAAACCAAGAGCTATAAAATAGCGTTTAGCTCGTTTAACATCATTACAACCAATAGCTATATGACCATAAGTTCCAACACCATCATTCATAACTTCAATAAACTCACTTCCAAAGAAACCTTTGCTTGTTTCTCTCACAATTCCACCAAATAACGTCGCGTATTTTTCAGCAATTGATCTTGATGTAGATGGGTTTGCATTGATTGCGACGTGCTTTAGTTTTAATCCTAACATTGTATAAACAGCTTGCTTAGTAAGTGTACCAACACCATCGAAATCTTTGTTAGCGATCATTTTCTTATCTACCATCCAAGTACCACCACAAGCTACAATTTTATCGTATGAAAGATAATCATTTAGGTTGCAAGCTGAAATTCCGCCTGTTGGCATAAAGTTTACATTGGTATATGGACCAGCAAGAGCCTTGATCATACTTAAACCACCTAATTGCTCAGCTGGGAAGAATTTTACGGTTGTTAAGCCAAACGACAATGCTTTTTCAATATCACTAGCATTTGAGCATCCTGGAATAATATTGATCTTATTTTTAATACAATATGAAACAATCTCAGGATTAAATCCTGGAGTAACGATGAATTCTGCACCAGCTACAATCGCATCGTCTACTTGCTCAATGGTTAAAACAGTTCCAGCACCTAACAACATATCTGGAAGCTCGTTATGGATGGCTTCAATAGCTGCTTTTGCATGTGAGCTTCTAAATGTAATCTCAGCAATTGGTAAGCCATTATGATATAAGGCTTTTGCTAAAGGGATTGTATCTGCAGGATCATCAATTCTGATAACTGGAACGATGCCAATGGCGGATACAGTTTCTAATAAATTCTTCATAAAATTCCTCTTTCGTTAGTTTTTCATATTTCAATTTGAACTAGATATCAAAATTGAAGTAGTTCTTAGCATTGTAGTAGCTTATATCAGCTACGAGCGATTTTAGCATATCCATATCTTTTGGGTATTCGTTGAGTATAACCCAATTACCGATAAGATCACACAAAATACGTCTGAAATATTCATGTCTTGGGTATGATATAAAGCTACGAGAGTCAGTTGCCATTCCGATGAAATTACCTAATACAGAAGTGTTTGCTAAGTTGGTAAGCTGATCGATGAGTCCTTGTTTGTGGTCATTAAACCACCACGCTGTTCCATGTTGCATTTTCATCTTGACCTTATCATTTTGAAAACTATTGATGATAGTTGTTAAAAGCGGATTATCATACGGATTAAGCGAGTATACGATAGTTTTTGGTAGTTTTTCTTGTGAGTGAAGACTATCTAGCAGTTTAATCAGATCATGACTGGAAATATTGTCGTTAATGACATCATAACCAGTATCAGGTCCTAGTTTTTCAAACATGCTTGAATTGTTATTTCTACGACTACCAACATGTAGTTGCATTACCCAGTCTTTTTCATAAAACATTGAAGCTAACTTGGTCAATAAAGCGGTTTTAAACTTTCGATTATCTTTTTCATTCAAAGGAGTGTTGTTTAATCTACGTTTGAAGATATCATCCACATCTTCTTCAATATACGATTCATAAACCATATATTCGAAAGCGTGATCGCTTAAACGACAACCGTTTGTGTGAAAATGATCTATTCGCTGTTTCAATGCCTTCAATAATGATGAAAAATCATTGATAAGAATGTTTGAACTTGTTTCTAACTCTACCAAATAACTGAGATAATCATCTTTTTCGATATTGATTGCTTTGTCAGGGCGAAAAGTTGGAAATACATGAAAAGATATACTTTGATCTGTTTTGATCATTTTATGATATTTCAAATCATCAATTGGATCATCAGTTGTACATAGTAGCTCAACATTCGATTTTTTAATTAGGTTTCTAACCCTAAAATCTTCATTGTTTAATTTGTCGTTACATAGCGCATAAATCGTTTCAGCACTGCTTTCCTTTAATATGTCATCAATATCAAAATAACGCTTTAACTCCAGATGACTCCAATGATAAAGTGGGTTACCGATACAACGAGGTAGAGTTTTTGCCCACATTTTAAACTTTTCAAGATCATCGGCATTACCAGTGATGTCATTTTCGCTTATACCATTAGCGCGCATAACTCGCCATTTATAATGATCACCACCCAACCATAATTGGGTCATATTTGTGAACTGTCTATTTTCAGCGATTTCCTTTGGGCTAATATGGCAATGATAGTCAATGATTGGTAGGTTTTCAACGTGTTGATAAAGTGATTTTGCAATATTGCTATTTAGAAGAAAATTATCATTGATAAAATGGTTCATCGCTTTTACCTCGTAGTTTCTCTTTCAACAAAATCACATGATATAATAGTTTTCCGTGGCACGTTTTCGTTGTTAAAGACTTGAATAAGCATGTTAACAATGTTTCTACATATGACATCGCCGTGATTGTCAATCGATGTTAATTCTGGTGTTGATAGTTTGGCGTATTTTGAGTTATTATAACCTACAATTGAAAGATCTTTTGGTACTTTGATGTTATGTTGATTAGCCCATTTAAGAGCGCCAATAGCGATTTCATCATCTGAACAGATAATCGCGTCAACATCAACACCCATTTTGTTAGTTTCTAGTACATTTATAGTATCAATTACTTCGCCATGAGATCGTAATTCTTCGTGTGAACATGTGTTGCAAAATGCGAAAGCATCAACAAATCCTTTTAGTTTTTGTCTTCCGCTATATGATTCAGACCGATATAGGTATATAAGATGTTTAGCACCTTTTTTAATTAATTTATGTGTAATATCATAAGTTGCTTGATAATCATCGGTAAGACAACAGTAAACGTGATTGGCTTCAAGATAACCGTTGATGATCATAACTGGTACTTGCTTAGACGCTGTTATGATATATTCGTTGTCTTTAGAATCTTTTTCAACATAATTGGAGCCAATCAAAATAACAGCGTCTACTCTTTTTGATAAAAGCAGATCAAGATCGATCTTCTTCTTATGTAGATCATATCCAGTACAACATAGAAAAGAATTATATCCTCTGTTCTGAAGTTCGGTTTCAACAACGTAGATTGCATTTGCGAGATAGATATCACTTGCGTCGGCACAAAGGATACCAACTGTCTTCATTGTATTAAGCCCAAGACCTCTAGCGAAAGCATTTGGTGTATAACCGCAATTTTCCATTACTTCTAATACTCGTTTTCGTGTTTTCTCAGAGACGTGTGAACTATTATTTAAAACCCTTGAAACGGTTGCGATGGAGACACCAGCTTGTTTTGATATATCATATATATTCATTGTTTTCTCCAATCTGTAAATGCTTACAAATATAATTGTATTATATGGCTAAAATGTTTAAATTTCAAGTCATTATTTATTGACTGAAAGCGATATAGAGCGTATCATAAAACTGTAAGTATTTACATATTTAGCGTAAAAGGGAGCAGTATATGCAATTTTTAAGTAAGGTCAACAGTGATCATAGAAGAAGACCAATCAAAGTAATTCAATTTGGTGAAGGCAATTTCTTGCGAGCTTTTGTAGATTATATGATAGACATTGCTAATGAGCAAAATTTATTCAATGGTAATATAGTGATAGTAAAACCAATTGCACATGGCAATTTAGATGGCTTTGAAAATCAAGAGTGTCAATATACGGTTCAACTTCGTGGTTTGATTGATGGTTGTGAATACATAGAATCAAGAGTGATCACTAGTGTTGATAGTGCTGTTGATCCTTTTTTAGATTATCAAGCATATATCAAACTTGCATCTTTGGATAGTTTGCGATTTGTTGTATCCAACACAACAGAAGCGGGAATTGTTTATAATGAAAAAGATCGATTTGATGAGAAGTTAGCAATCAGTTTTCCAGCAAAGTTAACACAATTTCTATTAGCACGATTTGATGCATTTCAAGGCGATCAAGATAAAGGTTTAATAATATTACCAGTTGAACTCATTGATGATAATGGTATAGTTTTGAAACAATGTGTTATGCAATATATCAAACTTTGGAACTTAAGCGACGAATTTAGTGATTGGGTTAATGATTCTTGTGTGTTTACTAGCACATTAGTAGATAGAATCGTAACAGGATATCCTAAAGATGAGATAACAAACTTGTGGGAAAAACTTGGTTATCGTGATGAACTACTGACAACTGCTGAACCTTTTGCGCTTTGGGTCATTGAGAGTGCAAAAAATATAAGTGATGAATTTCCACTTGATGAAGCACTTCATGACAAAACGGGTATGAATGTTATCTTTACAAATAATCAAAAACCATATAAACAACGCAAAGTTAGAGTTTTAAATGGTGCGCATACAGGCTTTGTCTTGGCATCATTTCTTGCTGGTAACAATACCGTAAAAGAATCAATGGAAAGTGAAATAATTAGTAACTATATTTATAAGATGATTTTTGATGAAGTAATACCAACTCTTGATCTATCTAGAGATGAACTGGAAGAGTTTGGATTGGCGGTTATCGATCGTTTTAAGAATCCATATATTAAGCATCAATTGCTAGCAATATCATTAAATAGTGTTTCTAAATGGCGGACAAGATGCTTACCGAGCCTTTTAGAATATAGTAAAAAATATCATATTTTACCAAAGTATTTAGTATTCAGTTTAGCAGCGTTAATCAGTTTTTATAACATAGAAAAGATTGAAAATGGTGTTGGATTAGCATATCGTGGTAAGCAGATATACCAGGTAAAAGATGATGAAGATGTATTGAACTTCTTTTTTATCAACAAAGATGATGATTTAGTCACCAAAGTAATAGCAAATACCAATTTCTTTAGTCAAGATCTAAGCAAAATTGAAGGATTTAAGAATATGGTTTGTAACTATTTAACTATGATCAAGGAAAATGGCATGCAAAAAGCAGTAGCAATGCTGGTGGATGATAATGAATAAGATAATTCAAATAAACCAAAAAGATAATGTCGTTGTAGCATTAATGAAACTTGAAAAAGGTACAGTAATACTTGATGATATTACTCTTGAAGAAACGATTGATTTTGGACACAAAATAGCGATTATAGATATCGCGGAAGATGAGTTGATCATTAAATATGGGTATCCAATCGGCAAAGCTACTAAGAACATAAAAAAGGGTGAATGGGTACACACAAATTGTATAAAGACTAGATTAGAAGATAACATTGAATATGATTATCAACCTAACATTCATGATCTAGGTAAAATTGAAACACGAAGCTTTATGGGTTATCGTAGAGAAAATGGAAAAGTTGGAATCAGAAATGAAGTATGGATAATACCAACTGTGGGTTGTATAAATAATGTGGTAACTAAATTGGCTGAGATGAGTAAAGTAATGATCAAAGAAACAAATATTGAAGATGTTGTTGCTTTCGTCCATCCTTATGGTTGCTCACAGATGGGCGATGATCAAGAGAATACTAAGCTCATACTAAGTGACCTTATAACTCATCCTAATGCTGGTGGTGTTTTGGTAGTTGGATTAGGGTGTGAAAACAGTAATATTGATGAAGTAAAGAAATATATTGGTGATCAAGAACTTGAAAATGTTCATTTTATCAATTTACAAGATCATGATGATGAAATAGCTGATGCTTTAACTATGATAACTGAAATAGTTAAAAAAGCAGCTCTTAATAAACGTGAACCTATGTTAGCCAGTGAACTTGTTGTTGGCCTTAAATGCGGGGGGTCAGATGGTTTATCAGGTATTACTGCTAATCCTTGTGTTGGTTATTTTAGTGATAAACTAATTGCCCAAAATGGAACAACAATACTCACTGAAGTACCTGAAATGTTTGGAGCAGAAACGATATTGATGAATCGTTGTCAAAACACAGACGTGTTTAATAAGACGGTAGCTTTGATCAATGAGTTCAAAGACTACTATCGCGATCATGGCCAAACAATTTATGAGAATCCTTCGCCAGGAAATAAAACTGGTGGAATATCAACGCTTGAGGATAAATCATTAGGTTGTACACAAAAAGCAGGACAAGCAACTGTGGTAGATGTTCTTGCTTATGGTGAAAAGGTGAAAATCAAGGGATTAAACCTGCTTAGTGCTCCTGGTAATGATCTTGTTGCTTCTACGGCTTTAGCTTGCAGTGGTGCTCATAT
>CAZKJS010000022.1:26544-28945 GCA_964553255.1 uncultured Erysipelotrichaceae bacterium
AACGGGACGCGGAACACCGTTTGGTTGTCCTGTTCCAACATTGAAGATATCATCAAATGATGCGTTGGCACATAAGAAAGCCAATTGGATCGATTTCAATGCTGGAGTAATAGCTAATGGTCATAGTTTAGATGATGCTAGCAATGATCTAATGGATTTGGTTTTAAGAGTGGCGTCTGGTGAACTAGTAAAAGCTGAAGTTTCTGGATATCATGATATGGCAATATTTAAACAAGGTGTTACTTTGTAAAAGGAGAAATAAAAATGAATGAAATGTTTACACTAACAAACAAAATTGCATTGGTTACAGGCGGGTCTTATGGAATAGGTTTTGCTATAGCAGAAGGCTTTGCTAAAGCAAAAGCAACCGTAGTGTTTAATGATCTTAATCAAGAGTTGGTTGATAAAGGTTTAGCTGCTTATAAAGCTAAGGGAATCAATGCTTATGGTTATGTTTGTGATGTTAGTGATGAAAAAGCTGTAGTTGAGATGGTTAATAAGATTGAAAAAGAACATGGCGTTATTGACATCTTGGTAAATAATGCTGGTATTGTTAAGAGAATACCAATGGTTGATATGGCTGTTGAAGATTTTAGAAAAGTTATTGATATAGATTTAACAGCGCCTTTTATTGTTGCTAAGGCAGTAATTCCTAGCATGATCAAAAAGGGACAGGGTAAGATAATCAATATTTGCTCAATGATGTCTGAGCTAGGTCGCGAGACGGTTTCAGCCTATGCAGCAGCTAAAGGTGGGCTTAAAATGCTTACTAAAAATATCGCTTCAGAATACGGTGAATATAATATTCAATGTAATGGTATTGGTCCAGGCTATATAGCAACACCACAAACGGCACCTTTAAGAGAAGTACAAGCAGATGGTTCGCAGCACCCCTTTGATAAATTTATAATTTCAAAGACACCAGCTGGACGCTGGGGATTGGCTGAAGACTTACAGGGTCCGGCAATATTCTTAGCTAGCTCCGCTTCTGATTTTGTTAATGGGCATATATTATATGTTGATGGTGGTATCTTAGCTTATCTTGGTAAACAACCTAAATAATTGAAAAGATTACCGATTAATTGGTAATCTTTTTTTGTGCTGACTTCTCTTTTTGAGCAGCTATGCAATGATCAAGATAAATTTTCTGGGTAATCGCTTTGATGATTGGAATCAACAGATCCTGGTGTTGAGAATATTCAGCTAGACTAATTGTCTTATTTGAAAACAATGATGAAAGACAAATATCGAATAAAGCACAAAATAGATCATAATTATCTTCAAACAATGAAGAGTCGACATTAAGGCTTAAAAGATATCTAATATCATCTAAGGATACAACATTCTTAGCTAAAGCGATAAAGATGAGAGTGGCAATATGTTTTGATGAATATTGTTTCTTTTCTGGATTATAAAGTAGTTTAAGCTTTACATAATTACTAATCATCGAATTTGTTAGTTCTGGTTGATTGAGCTCTTTTAAGTATTGATTAACAAACTTAGCTGTTTGCTCAAGGTATAAACCCACATTGGTGATTTCGTGATAACGAGGCAGTGTCTTGATTTTATTTTGATTAGTTTCTTTGTTTATCATATAAATATTCTACTACCGTTATTAAGATACTTCAATCACTAAATTGAATATTGATAACAAGTTATTAAATAACTCTTGACTGAATAATGGACACCAATTATAATGAATTCAACAGGTTATGCAATAACTTGTAATAAGATAATAGAAATGAGAAAAGAGATATGATCGCAAAAATCTTACGAATAGTTACATTACCACCATTTGTCACTGGATCGACAATTTTGATATTATTTTTTAGTGGAAAGATAATTACTTTCAAAGAGTTGTTTATGCTAATAGGATGTTTAGTTGTTTTTCCCTTACTAGCGTATCCGTTTAGAGAGATATTTCAAATTAATACTGACCGTAGACAAGGTCAAAGAAGTGTAGCGATGGTATTTAGTGCATTGAGTTATAGTTATGGTTTGATTTGGTCAATTACAACGGAAGTTAGCTTAGTAACAAGTGTTTTATTTAGTTCTTACTTTTTATCTGTTATAGGCTTATTGGTGACTAATAAGCTCTTTAAGTTTCATGCTAGTGGTCATGCTTGTAGTACAACAGCACCGCTAATATTAATGAGCTGGCAGATGGGTTGGCCATATATAATATGGGGTGTTATGCTTGTGGTGATGGTTTATTATGCTTCATTATATCTAAAACAACATACCTTATCACAACTGTTAAGTGGTTCTTCTATCAGTGTTTTAGCAGGGATACTTAGCATTACAATATTTAACAATATTAGTGCATTTTAAAATAAAAAACGACCGCTTGGGGCACCCTCCGTAAGGAAGGTGCCCCAAGTGCGCTTTGTATCTAAAGTAA
>CAZKJS010000023.1:0-28345 GCA_964553255.1 uncultured Erysipelotrichaceae bacterium
TAACAATAACAAAGCAGCAATTGCTTTAGATAGTCGCTTTGATTTAAAGAAAGTTGATGGTAAGTGGTATGTTGAAGAATTTGCATTACCCAATTAATGAAAATGAAAATATTGTTTATCCTAATAATACAAACTGTTCAATCAATCTTGTTAACAGTATATTGAAGCATTATACTATTAAACATTTTCATTCAACATTAGAAATCATGGATGAACTGTTAGCTAATGAATATAAACATATCTTTTTGATCATCCTTGATGGGTTAGGAAATAAAGTGATAGAGAATAACCTAACAAGTGATAGTTTTATGTTAACTAAACGCTTGATGAAAATTAGTGCAGTTTATCCATGTACCACAGTAGCTGCTACAACAGCTATTCAAACAGGAAAGTTTCCACTTGAAAACGGATGGTTGGGATGGCATCAATACTTTGCGACATTAGATAAGGATGTAACATTATTTACTAACACTGAATACTATAGTGGTGAAACATGTACTACCATTAATATTGCCAATGATCTCTTACCTTATGTTGAAATTACTGATTTGATCGCAAAATCAGGTATTAAGACATCTTCAATATTCCCATCGTTTAAAGAGGGTGGTGCTGAAGACTTTGATGAGGTCGTTGCTAGAATAAAAATGATCGCTAAAGAAAAAGAAAAAAGCTTTACTTATGTATATTGGAACGAGCCAGATAAAACCATGCATGATGATGGATGTTATGGTGAAAACACTAAACAAGTTATTCAAACATTAGATCGACAACTTAAAATCTTAAGTGAAGAAATATCAAGTGACTCACTTTTAATAATTACACCTGATCATGGCATGATTGATGTTGATGAGATCGATCTTAATGATTACCCTGATTTACTAGCTTGTTTAAAGCGCAATCCTAGTATCGAGCCAAGATGTTCAAGCTTCTATGTTAAAGATGAATGTCATGAGGAATTTGTTTCAATATTTAAGCGAGAATTTAAGGATTTTGTACTTTTTGATAAAAAAAGCTTGATCGCAAGCAAGATATTTGGTGAGGGATTAGCGCATCCAGTATTTTCGGATATTGTAGGCGATTATGTGGCAATGGCATATGGTAATCGCATGTTTATTCACGAAACTGCTTACGCACATCATTTCAAAGCTCATCATGCTGGTTTAACAGAAAACGAAATGAGTATACCTTTGATCGTTGCGGCTAAAAAATAATAGGGATTTGTTATAAAGACAAAGAATGCATATAATAGAAAAAGGAGATAAGGTGACATATGTTAAAAATTAATAATTATCGCAAAAGTTATGGTAGTAAACTCGCTGTTGATGGCATTAGTTTAGAAGTGAAACCAGGTGAAATATTTGGATTTATTGGTCATAACGGCGCTGGTAAAACAACAACAATAAAAGGCGTAGTTGGAATTCTTGAGTTTGATGAGGGGGAAATACTAGTTAATGGTAATTCAATCACAAATGATCCAATTCGCTGCAAGATGGATATGGCATATATTCCAGATAGTTCAGAGTTCTATGAAGTTTTAACAGGTATAAGCTATATTAATTTTATCGCCGACATCTTTGAAGTAAGTAAAGAGAAGCGTGAAACACTGATTCGCAAGTATGCGGATATCTTTGAGTTGACCGCGAATTTAGGCGATAGTATTTCTTCATATTCAAGAGGTATGAAACAAAAATTGGCGATCATCGCCGCTTTGGTTCATCAACCTAAGTTATTAGTTTTAGATGAGCCCTTTGTAGGACTTGATCCAAAAGCATCTCATAGTCTTAAGATGATCATGCAAGAAATGTGTGATAATGGTGGAAGTATCTTCTTTTCTACACATGTTCTTGAAGTGGCTGAAAAATTATGCGATCAAATAGCAATAATCAAAGAAGGCAAAATTGTCGCAATGGGAAAAACAGAAGAAGTTATGGGCACAAAATCGCTTGAAGAAGTCTTTTTAGGGTTAACTAATCATGAATAAGACTTTAATACTGATTAAAATTGCGCTTATTAACTTGTTTTCCAATAATAAGTTTGCGGCAGCTAAAAAAGGAAAAAAAGCTGCTGCTTGGACAATGGTGCTTTTACCAGCTGGGGTAATGCTTTATATTTCAGTTGTTTATTCTTTTTTATTGATGGAAGCACTGCCAAGTGAGAGTCGTTTTATCATGCCGGTTTTAATGACTATCATGACTTTTATAATGTTGATCACGCTTTCCTTCTTTAACTCGGGTGGTCACTTGTTTGGCTTTCGTGATTTTGATTTACTAATGTCGCTGCCTGTTAAAAGATCAAGTGTCATGTTATCAAAACTACTTTCGTTTTTATTAATGGATTATTTTTTCGCTTTCTTTTTAATGGGACCGTATATAATCATTTTTGGTATTAAAACTGCACAATCAGTTTTATATTATCTCATTGGTTTTTTAGGCTTTGTTTTTATTCCGCTAATACCTATGGTTTTTGCGAGCTTAGGTGCTATCTTCATTAATAGTTTTACTGGTAACTTTAAGTATAAAAACATGATCAGAAATGTCTTTTATATCTTACTGTTTGGTTTGATCATGTTTGGCTCGATGCAGATGCAAAGATTGTTATTGATGGATGCATTGAGTGCAACAGCTTTATTAGCTAATACTAAGCGTTATCTATTACCGGTCTATCTTTTATCAGAAGCATTATTGCATTCAAATATCATTAGTTTGATCCTTTATGCATTGTTAAATACTGTGGCTTTTGGTTTGTTTATCTTTTTATTCAATCATATGTTTATAAAGATAAATATGAATGCTCATCAAGGTTATAAAGTTAAGAATTTTAAATTAAGAGAGTTAAAAACATCTTCCCGTTTGCTAGCATTCTTCAAACTTCAAGTAAAGCGTTATTTTGGCAGCACTATGTATTTAATGAATACTATTGTTGGGCCGTTGATGTTGATCGTATTTATGATCATCGGCGCATTAAGTGGTTTAGATCAAACAAGAATATATGTGAGTACATTTGATCAACAAGGTTTATTATTACCTATGGCGGCGGCTGCTATAATGTTTACATCATCGATGTGTATGATCACATCAAGTACGATATCACTTGAAGGTAGAAACATTGATTTATTAAAATCATTACCAATAAATACCGCAAATATCTTTCAAGCTAAAATTGCTTTACAAGTAGTAGTCAATTTAGTTATTAATATTGTTGCGCTATTAATTGGTGTTGTGCTTTATGATGTATCTTTGGTTACAGCTATGTTTTTGTTACTTATATCAATCGTTATTGCGATAATGTTTGCTGTTTTAGGTTTAGTAACAAACCTTATTTTTCCAAAAATGGAATGGGATTCAGAAACTATCGTTGTTAAGCAAAGTATGAGTGTTATTATCACGATTTTTGGTGGTATGGCTATCGTTGGTGTTCATGCCTTGGGGTTTATCTTAACGATTGGTTATCTATCATTACCAGTCTTTATTTTGATATGCTTATTTATTGATGCTCTTGCCACTTATTTAATGTGGATATACTTACTAAATGGTGGTACAAAAAGATTTAACAGACTATAAACCGGTAAACCGGTTTATTTATTGGTGAACTATGAATGATAGGTGTAAACAATACTGGATTACATTTTTAAATGAAACTAGTCGTGATATAAACACAATGTGTTACGAATGTTTCTTTTTTGGTTCAAATAAAAAGAGTGCTGATGAGCTTTTACAACTGGTACTTAGTGGTAAGAAGAAAGCTACAACTTCAAGTTTGTTGGCTTTTGATGATGTGCCACAGGTAAATGATCTAAGTATCGTTACTGATTTTGAAGGTAATCCACAGTGTATAATACAAACACTAAGTGTACGGCAAATGCTTTTTTCAAAGATGACTTTTACATTGGCTGCATTAGAGGGTGAAGATGAAAATTTATTAAGTTGGCAAAAAAATCATATTGCATATTTTAAATGGGAAGCAAGTCAAAAAGGATATGAGTTTAACTTAGATATGACAATCGTTTTTGAGGAATTCACGGTTGTATATCGTTAGAAGCTAACATGATTTATGATATAATCTAAACAAAGGAGTAATTATGAGTAAAGTAAACGCTGAAATAATTTTTCAAAATGATTTTAATGGTAAGATCTTAAACAAAAATAACGATGTTATCATTGGAGAAAACGGATTAGCTCCGTATGATATGCTACAAGGAGCTTTAGCTGCTTGTTTACATGCGACATTTTTATCGATTTTAATTAAGAAAAGACTTATTATTGATAGTGCACGTTACATTATCAATGGTGATAAAAAAGAAGAAATACCGACAACTTTAACTAATGTCAACATTGAAGTGTATATTAGAAGTGGTGATAATGCTCAACAGATCATTAAGTCGTTTGATCTAGCAACCAAGTATTGTTCAATCTACAATACGATTGCGCATGTTGCTACGATGAGCTATCAAGTACATTTTGAGGAATGATATGTTAATCTTGGATAAAGAAAAATACGTCTATAGCTTTAGTAAGGATCATGAACCAATTGCTGTCTGTGATAGTGAAGCTATCGTGTTGTTTCAGACCAAGGATTGCTATAGTGATCTTGTAAACACGGTTGACTATGATTGGGATAAATTTTTAATAAGAGTAAACCCAGTTAACGGACCGTTATATATTAAAGGTGCAACACCAAATGACACCTTGTTAGTTGAAGTGCTAGATATTAAACTAAACAATTATGGCATTATCGTATCAAAACCATATAATGGTGTATTTGGTAAAGAAGTATCAGAAAGAGCTACCAAGATCGTTCAGATTGAAGGGGATATGATCAAGTTTAATGATAATATCAAACTGCCTATCAAGCCGATGATCGGATGTATTGGTACAGCGGCCATTGCTGGTGAAATCGCAAGTAATACCCCTAATAATCATGGTGGTAATATGGATAATACAAAAATCGCAGTTGGATCTTTGGTTGAGTTACCAATTTTTGCAGATGGTGCCCTTTTAGCTATGGGTGATCTTCATGCGACAATGGGGGATGGTGAAGTTAACTGTAGCGGTATAGAGTGTGGTGGTAGTATTAAGGTAAAAATATCCTTAATGAAGAATCGTAAGATTACCAATCCAAGAGTTATCAATAAAGGTGTTCTTTATACTACTGGTAGTGGTATTGATCTTGATATGGCTCTTAAGATTGCTTGTAAGGAAATGAGTAAGGTGATAATGGATGCTAATAACTGTGATATCATTGAATCAGGAATGTTGATGAGTGCAGTTGGTAATCTTGAAATATGTCAGATTGTAAACCCATTGGTTACAGCGCGATTTGCGATGGATCTGAAGTATCTTAATTATGATATAAAGGAAAAAGACAATGGCAATTAAATATATCGGAGCGCCTTTAAAAGAGGGGTGTACGATAACTGGGGCTGATCATGCGATTGATAAACTAAAAGATATATTCACTTTTGACGCGATCAATCCTGTTATCAAAAAGGATGAAGATAAAGATGCTAGCATGCAAAACCTGAGTACAGTCACGGATTTCTTGTGGCGCTTGAAGAGAATTTACCAACAGTATAAAGATGATTTTGTTGTTACTATTGGGGGCGATCATAGTTTAGCGATAGCGTCTATTTCTGGTCATTATCAGCCTGGTCTTGGGGTAATATGGGTTGATGCTCATGGTGATAGTAATACTGATCTTACTAGCATTTCTAAGCGTATTCATGGGGTACCTTTAAGTGTTTTACAAGGACTTGGTGAGAAACGTTTAACAGCTATATGTGAAGGGAATTTTATCGCTAGTGATTCCATTGTACTCTTTGGTATTAGTTCGCTAGATGAAAAAGAAGAAGCTTTGATCAAGGAAAGAAACATTAAGATGTTTACACTTGAGCAGATCAAGGATAAAGGATTAGAGGTTTGTCTTGATGAAGCTATCGCTTACTTAAGCAATAAAAAGATTTATTTTAGCTTTGATCTTGATTCAATTGATAAGCAATTCTGTAGTGGAGTAAATACACCAGTAAAAAGTGGTTTTAGTATTGAACAAGTAAGTTATGTTATAGATAAGATATTAAATGATCTTAATATTATCGGTATGGATGTAGTTGAGTATAATCCGCTTAAAGATGATGGTAATACTATAAAAATCATTATGATGATCAAAAGTATCATTATGAAACATAAGGGGTAGTAAAATGAAATATTTATTAGCCATTGATCAAGGGACAACAAGCTCGCGAGCAATGATCTTTGATGAGAATATCAATGTCATGGCGATTGCACAGAAAGAGATTGAATCCTATTATCCTAAACCTGGGTGGGTTGAGCAAAACGCTGATGAAATCTATGCCAGTGTTATTGCGGTCATTTTTGAAGCATTGACTAAAGCTGGTTTAAGAATGAATCAGATAAACGCCATTGGTATAACTAACCAGCGTGAAACAACAGTTATTTGGGATAAAGACAATGGCAAACCAGTTTACTTTGCATTAGTTTGGCAAAGCCGTCAAACAAACGATATTTGTGAACGGGTAAGAGCGCAAAATGTTGAAGCAATCATTAAAGCAAAGACCGGTCTAGTAATTGACTCATATTTTTCAGCAAGCAAGATTAGATGGGTTCTTGATAAAATTCCAGATGGTCAAAGAAAAGCCGAAAATGGTGAGTTGATGTTTGGAACGATCGATACTTGGCTTGTTTATAAACTAACCAATCATAATGTACATGTTACTGATGTTAGTAATGCGAGTCGAACGTTACTTATGGATATAAACAGTTTAAAATGGGATGATGAACTATTATCCTTCTGGAATATACCAAAAGCCATTTTACCTGACATTAAGAGCACAAGTGAAGTTTATGGCTTAACTGCCACTGAAATAGTTAATGCTGAAGTACCTATAGCAGCTTTAGTTGGTGATCAACAAGCATCGCTATTTGGACAAGCTTGTTTTAATGCAGGTGATGTCAAGAATACTTATGGTACTGGTTGTTTTCTATTGATGAACATTGGTGATAAAGTCAAGATGAGTCTTAATGGTTTAGTTACAACTGTCGCTTGGAAATTAAAAGATCAAATATGTTATGCCTTAGAGGGAAGCGTATTTGTGGCTGGAGCAGCAATTCAATGGCTTAGAGATGGTATAAAGATAATCGGAAATGCCACTGAAAGCGAGCAAATGGCAAAAGAAGTAAGTGATAACGGTGGTGTATACGTTGTACCTTCATTTGTTGGAATGGGAGCTCCATATTGGGATGCTGATGTTAAAGGCGCAATGTTTGGTATAACGCGTGGTACAACAAAAGCACATTTAGTAAGAGCGACGCTTGAGTCATTGGCTTATCAAACATATGATGTATTAAAAGCTATGGAAAGTGATACTGGTTTTGATGTCAAATTATTAAAAGTTGATGGTGGAGCTAGTCGAAATAACTTTCTAATGCAATTCCAGGCGGATATCTTACAAGCTAACATAAAAAGAGCGATGGTAAATGAAACAACTGCTCTTGGTGCGGCTTTTTTAGCTGGTTTAGCAGTAGGTGTTTGGGAAAGTATTGACGAAATCAAAGAAAAATGGAAAAATGACATAGAGTTTACTCCAATAATGGATCAAGCTGAAAGTGATAAACTATTACAAAGCTGGCATAAAGCCGTAAATGCAACAAGAATATTTAAGTAAAGAGGTAGTAAATGAATAAAACACAAAAATTGACTAAATTATCATTGATCTTAGCGATCAGTATTATTCTTCATATCCTTGAACCCAATTTACCAATACCCATTTATGGTGTAAAGCTAGGCTTAGCAAATATTATGGGATTAGTAGCTTTGAAAATGTATGGATATAAAGATATGATATACATTAATGTTCTACGCGTGTTGCTTAGTAGTTTGTTGCGTGGTATCATATTTGGGACAGCTTTTTGGATATCATTAAGTGGAGTTATGTTAAGTACGCTTGTTGTGGTCATTCTTGATCGTAAAAACCAACTTAGCTTGTATTTCTTAAGTGTTATTAGTGCCGTTGTTCATAGTGTGGGACAGTTACTTTGTGTAAGTTATATCTATCAAACATTCTATTTGATGTTATACTATCTGCCGATGTTATTGATCTTAGCAATTCCTACAGGATTATTGACTGGACTTTTATCCAAAGAAGCTTTGAAGCGAATTAGATAGGGGAATATTTATGGTAAGTATTTTTATTGGAAGAGAAATGATACATGATGTCAATGTTAGCTAACCTTTTATTTTGTGAGGTTAATGATAAATAACTGTTGGCATGCATGATTGAAATCCTGATCATAGGATTAGTTATCAGCCACCTAAGTTGAATCGTACTTATTGCGGCATATCATGATCAGGTAATCATGATTTTTTATTTTAAGGGAGAAGAATATGCAAAAATCAAAGCTCTTACATGAGCTGTTTAAAGGTTATCGTTTAATGCTTGTATCCATGATAATCGTTACTTTAGGTTATGTTGCTTTTAATCTGTTTAATCCTTTGGTCTTTAGTTTTGTGATCGACCAAGTTATCAGTTTAAAACCAATTGATAATCCAATTATCGCAGATATCGTTGATAGTATTGGTGGAGTTGCTTATCTTCAAAACAATCTATGGATAGCCGCGCTTTTAATTATGTTTATCTTTGTTTTTATTGGAATTTTTATCTTTCTTAGAGGTAAGCTGAACGCGACTATATCAGAAGGGGTTGTTGAACGCTTACGTAATTGGTTGTACTCACATTTAACCTTATTACCATATAGTTATCATGTTAACGCAAAGACTGGGGATCTAATTCAAAGGTGTACAAGCGATGTTAACCAGTTACGTCGTATGTTAGGTGGACAACTATCGGAACTAGTTTATGCTTTAGGATCGGCTGTTATCGCGATTTTTATATTGTTTTCTATCTATCCTAAAATGGCATGGTTATCCATGATTAGTATGCCTTTGATCATGATCATGGCTTATGTGTTCTTTGGCAAGATTCAAGCCGTTTTTCAAAAATCAGATGAAGCCGAAGGTGCGATGTCGGAAACATTTCAAAATACCTTGACAGGGACAAGAGTGGTGAAGGCATTTAATCGCGAACGTTTTGAGTTAGAAAAATTTGAGAAGAAAAATCGCATATTTCATGACTATACTTTAAAAGTCATAAAGATATTGGGAGCATATTGGAGTCTATCCGATACAATATGTTTGTTACAGATTCTATTGATCGTCATTGTTGGTATCTTTGAAGCACGAAATGGCTATATAAGTATCGGTGATTTCTTCGTTTTTGTATCTTATGAATCAATGATTTTATGGCCGATCAGAAATGTAGGTAGAGTATTATCTGACATGGGTAAAGTGAGTATTGCGCTTGATCGGATTCTTGAAATCTTAAATGAACCAATGGAAGATATCGAAAATGGTATTACACCAGATATTGCTGGTAATATTAATTTTGATCATGTTACATTTCGATATGATGATGGCAAAGATGATGTTTTAAAAGATGTTAGCTTTTCGATCAAAGCTGGACAAACAGTTGCTATAATGGGACCAACGGGTAGTGGTAAGTCATCTTTAGTACATTTATTAACTCGTCTTTATGATTATCAAAATGGTTCGATTAAGATTGATGATCATGAACTCAAAGAAATTCAAAGACGTCATTTACGAAAACAAGTCGGCATTGTATTACAGGAGCCATTTCTGTTTTCAAGATCTATCTTTGATAATATTAAAATGGCGAATCCTGCAGCAAAAGCTGAAGAGATTCATCGTGCCGCAAAAATGGCTAGTGTACATGAAGTAATTCGCGATTTTGATCAGGGTTATGATACGATGGTCGGTGAAAAAGGTGTAACTTTATCAGGCGGACAAAAACAACGTATTGCCATTGCGCGTACGATAATCAATAATGTTCCAATCTTGATCTTTGATGATTCATTATCTGCTGTTGATACTGAGACTGATGCTTATATTAGAGAAGCAATTCATGAACTTAGTAAAGATGTAACAACAATCTTGATCACACATCGAGTTAGTAGTGTTCAAAATGCTGATATGATCATTGTTTTAGATGAGGGAAAGATTGTACAACAAGGAACCCATAATGAACTTCTTGCACAAGAAGGTCTATATAAACGAATTTATGAGATTCAAAGTCAGATTGTTAGGGAGGTAAAGTAATGAGTAATAATAACTTGCGTGAGGAAGAGGAGTTTAATACTGACTCCTTTGATATCACGTTGTGGCGAAAAATATTCAAACTTTTATGGAAACATAAAAAGCTTTTATATGGTTTGTTTGCGATCAATATCGCAGTAGCATTAGTTGATATCTTATTTCCTTATATGAATAAATATGCGATTGATCATTTCGTTGCTGGTGCGGGTCAAAATAATCCTGTATTAACATTTGCACTTATATTCACAGGGTTTGTAATTATCCAGGGTATCAATATTTATGCATTTTTTCATATAGCTGGTAGTATTGAAATGGATTTCGCCTATGATATTCGGATGCGATTGATGAAGAAGTTACAGGAATTATCTTATTCTTATTATGATAAAACACCAAATGGCCGTATTATGGCTAGAATGACAAGTGATGTCAATCATATAGCTGAAATAATGTCTTGGAGTCTAATGGATCTTTTCTGGGGTACTACCGTAATGCTTGGTGTTACGATAGTGATGCTGATTGTTAACTGGCGTTTGGCATTGATTGTTTTAGCAGTAGTTCCCGTATTAGCTTATATAAGTGCTTGGTTTCAAATTAGAATCTTAAAGAATTATCGGGAAGTAAGAAAGGTCAACTCATTAATAACGGGTAGTTTTAGTGAAGGTATTAGTGGTGCTAAAACGACCAAAACATTAGTATTGGAAAAAACTAATCAAGATGATTTTGATCAATTGACTAATACGATGCGTAATCGATCTGTGAAAGCGGCATTATTGAACTCATTATTTATGCCAATCGTATTAGGGTTAGGAGCTTTAAGTTTAGCTGGTATCCTTTGGTATGGGGGTCATCAAGTGCTAATTAAAAGTATTGAGTTTGGTACCTTAATGTTATTTACGCAATATTCTTCGCAGTTTCTTGAACCTTTAAGACAAATAGCGCGTTTGATGGCAGAACTCCAACTTGCACAAGCAAGCGCTGAACGAGTTATATCTCTGTTGGATGAAGAACCAAAGATCGTTGATACAAAAGAAGTTATCGCGAAATACGGAACTATACTTGAACCAAAATATGAAGCATATGAACCAATAAATGGGGATATCGAGTTTAAAAATATTGATTTTTACTACAATATCAAAGAACCAATCTTAAATAACTTTAATTTACATGTAAAAGCGGGACAGACAATTGCGATTGTTGGTGAAACAGGATCTGGTAAAAGCACGATCGTTAATTTACTTTGTCGCTTTTTTGAACCAATAAATGGTGAAGTATTGATTGACGGAGTTGATTATCGTAAACGTTCACTTGGGTGGTTACATGAAAACTTAGGATATGTTTTACAATCACCACACTTGTTTGCAGGGACGATCAAAGATAATATTCGCTATGGTAAGATGGATGCCAGTGATGAAGAGATCATTGCGGCAGCTAAATATGTAAACGCTCATAACTTCATCATGAAACTTGATCAAGGTTATGATAGTGATGTTGGTGAGGGTGGTGGAAAATTATCGACAGGCGAGAAGCAGTTGATATCATTTGCGCGTGCGGTTATAAGGCAGCCTGCCATATTTGTTTTGGATGAAGCTACTAGTAGTATCGATACTGAAACTGAGCAAGTCATTCAACATGCGGTTGAGACATTATTGAAGGGAAGAACTAGCTTTATCATTGCTCATCGATTATCAACCATTGTTGATGCTGATCGTATTTTGGTAATCAAAAAGGGTAAGATAGTTGAAGATGGTGATCATCAAACACTTATCGCTCAAAAAGGTTATTATTATCGCTTATATACTAATCAGTTTAATGAAGAGCTGGAAAGTAAACTACTTAAACTGGGAAATAAACCATCTATAGAATTATAGGAGAACATTATGTTTGAACATTTTTTTTCACACTACTCGATGTTACCAGAAAATCATGTTGGCTTTACCCTTTATGGTCGTTTACACTTAACTTGGTTAGTGGGGTTATTTGTGGCGGGAGTGTTGGTTGCACTTTATTATAAACAACTACTTATAGAGCAAAGAAGAAGGTTTAGAAAAATAATGGCTGTTATCATGGTATCGCTTGAGGTGATCAAAGATTTGATCATTGCTTCAAGTGGCAATTTCAATGCTAGCTATCTACCGTTTCATCTTTGTGGCATAAGTTTATTTGTAATACTTATCCACGCATTTAGTGAAAGTAAATTTTGGGCAGAAGCATCTTATGTGATATGTCTACCAGGGGCTTTGGCTGCTCTATTATTTGCGGATTGGACCGTATATCCTTTGATGAACTTTATGCATATGCATAGTTTCACTATTCATGCGATGATCATTCTATACCCAGTTTTACTTTTGGTTGGACGTGAATATCAACCCAGTATTAGTTATTATCCTAAAGTCTTACTATTTGTTGTAAGCTTAGCGATACCAATATTTATTTTTAATAAGTTATTTAATACTAATTTTTTCTTTATTAATTGGCCATCACCTGGTTCACCACTTGTTTTATTTGAACAGTGGTTAGGTAATCCTGGTTATCTTTTACCATTGACAGGATTACTATTAATTGTTATGGCTTTTATGTATCTACCATTTATTTTCAATAGAAAACAAAGAGTAACACTTTTTAGTCGATAAAGCATCTTTATTGACTTTTAGTAGATTTGATATTATATTATTGTCATAACCTTGATTCAGGACACGATCAATACTTTCCCGATCAGCAAGAGAAGTGGATGATGAAAACTTCTTGAAGGAAATAATGATTACCGCCTGATAGGTGATTTCAGGAAATGGAAATCCGTTACTTGCGTTAAAAGTTAAAGAGCACTTATCAGTGAATTAAGGTGGTACCGCGTATAAACGTCCTTGTGGGACGTTTTTCTTTGCAAAGGAGCAATGAAATCTATGATTAATATTAAGGAAAATGAAGCATTAAGTGTATTAAATCATTCATGTGCCCATTTGATGGCACAAGCAATCAAACATCTATATCCTCATGCGATGTTTTGGGTTGGGCCTGTTATCACTGAGGGTTTTTACTATGATGTTGATCTAAATGATCTAGTTATTAGTGAAGAAGATCTTGGTAAGATCGAAAAAGAAATGAAAAAGATCAGTAAAGATGGAAAAAGAATAACACGTCAAGAACTAAGTAAATCAGAAGCGTTAGAAATGTTTAAAGATGATCCATATAAGATTGATCTAATTAATAATATGAATGAAGATGATGTGGTCATATCAGCTTATCGCCAAGGTGATTTTATTGATCTTTGTCGTGGACCACATGTTGATACTGTAAAAGAACTGAAATATTTCAAGCTTTTAAAAGTATCAGGCGCTTATTTTAAAGGTGATTCCAGTAATAAGATGTTACAAAGAGTTTATGGGATCTGTTTTGAAAGTGAAGAAGCACTAAATGAACATCTATATCTACTTGAAGAGGCTAAAAAGCGTGATCATAAGAAATTAGGTAGAGAACTTGGTATCTTCATGATGAATGAGTTTGGTCCAGGTTTTCCGTTTTTCTTGCCAAATGGTATGATCATCAAAAACGAACTTGAGAATTTCTGGTATGAAGAACACACCAAAGAAGGATACCAGTTTATTAAAACTCCGATAATGCTTAACCAACAACTTTGGGAAGTATCAGGTCATTGGCAAAATTATCGTGAAAATATGTATACTAGCGAAATTGATGATAATCAGTTTGCGATAAAACCAATGAACTGTCCTGGAGCTCTGTTAGTTTATAAAAACAGTCTTCATTCTTATAAAGAATTACCACTAAGAGTAGGTGAATTAGGGATAGTGCACCGTCATGAAGCAAGTGGTGCATTAAATGGGCTTTTCAGAGTTAGAGCTTTTACTCAAGATGATGCTCATATCTTTATGCGTGAGGATCAAATTGAAAGTGAGATAATTAGATTAATCAGCTTTACTGATCGCATTTATAAGATATTTGATCTTACCTATACAATTGAATTATCAACTAGACCAGAGAAGAAATATATTGGTGATATCGCTGTTTGGAATAAAGCTGAGGCTATCTTAGAGAAAGCGTGTGAAAAAGCAGGTAAAGCGTGTAAGATTAATCCAGGTGATGGGGCATTCTATGGACCAAAACTAGATTTTCATATTAAAGACTCACTTGGAAGAGTATGGCAATGCGGAACAATTCAACTAGATATGAATTTACCAGAACGTTTTGATCTTAATTATATTGAAAGTGACGGCAGTAAGAAAAGACCAATCATGTTACATCGAGTTATTTATGGTTCTGAAGAACGTTTTATAGGTATCTTGATAGAACATTATGGTGGTGCATTTCCATTATGGTTAGCGCCAAGACAAATCGTTATCATACCTGTTAATCCTGAACTACATAGTGCATACGCTAATGAGGTTGCTGATGTGTTAAAGGCACATAACTTAAGAGTAGAAGTTGATGATCGTAATGAAAAACTTGGCTATCGCATTAGAGAAGCACAGATTAATAAAATACCAGTGCAGTTAGTTATTGGTGATGAAGAAGTTGCCAATCAAAGTGTCAATGTTCGTCGATATCAACAAAAAGAGCAAATCAATTGTAATATCTCTGACTTTGTGATAAATATAACAAAGGAAAGAGATGAAAAGACAAAATGAGAAAAATACTTTTATTGTTTATTTTAGTATTATTAGTAGGATGTGGTGTGAAAAAACCACTAGACGAGGCTGTTACATTAAAAATCTTATCACCAAAAGGAGCGCCAAGTTTAGCTCTTGTTGGTTATATTGAAGACAATTCAATGGATAATATCACATTGGTGGATGGAACGGACGTGATATCGGCAGCTCTTTTAAACCCAAATCCTGAGTATGATGTAATCATCGCACCGATTAATCTTGGCGTTACGACAATTCAAAAGGGTAGTGATTATCAATTGTTAGGTGTTATTACTTGGGGAAATCTTTACATTGTTGAAAATACCGATTTAAGTGGCACCGCTTTACCAATGGCTTTATTTGGTGAAGGGGCTGTACCACAAAAGGTTGTTGATGCGACAATCGATCTTGCGGCTTATAGTGATGATGTTAGATACTATAACAGTGTAAGTGATGTACAGGTTGCTTTATTAAGTAAAGCCGCTGTGTATGGCCTATTGGCTGAGCCAGCACTGAGTACGACATTAATAAAGGCTAATGAGAACAACATCAATTTAAAGGTGGTCGTTGATGTACAAGCTGAGTATAATAATAAAAACGGTACATTCGGATATCCTCAAGCAGCGGTATTTGTAAGAAATTCGACTTACCAAGATATAAAATTGGCCGTTAATAAACTAGTTGATCATTTTAATGATCTATCAGTTGATGAAGTTGTTGCATCAATAAGTGGTCACGAACAAGAGTATGGCGTAGCATCAAGTAATGTTGTTGCCTTAGCTTGGAATAATATGAATATTGAATACAAAGCAGCGATAGAAGTTAAAAATGAGATAATAGCTTTTCTAAAGTTGTTTAACATTAATGATATTACCAATATCATAGTAGACTAAGGAGTATTAATGCACAAAAGACGGTTGATCACGATCATCATTATCATGTTTTTATGGCAATTTGCGGCTTTGGTAATCAATAATGATATATTGATACCTATGCCGTATGTTGTTTTTGTCAAAATGATTAATGATATCGTTATGCCGTCTTTTTATCTTGCGTTATATACTACTATCATAAGACTGCTTATTGGGCTTTTAGTAGCTATTACTGCGGCTCTTTGTTTAGGATTGCTTAGCGGATTAAAGCCAGTTTTCGCTGAGTACTTCAGCGTTATTGACGATATCATCAAGACTATTCCTAATATATCCTATATCATCATTATTTTGATTTGGTTAAATGCTGAGCAAAGTGTTACAGTGATCACATTCTTTATCATTTTTCCTAATTTATACGCTAATGTTTTATTAGGTGTTAAAAGCTTGCCACGTGAACTTAAGGATGTCTTATTTATCTATCCACTTTCGCTTAATCAGAAAATATTCAAGGTTTATCTTCCACAGGTTTTACCTTATTTATTAACAGGCATAAAGGTCGCTTTTGGTCTAGGATTGAAGGTTAGTGTTATGGCTGAAATTCTAACGCAGGTAAGATTTGGTATTGGTAAGCAACTCTTATTCGCCCGCAATACCCTTGATATGACTGCTATTTTCGCATGGACAATATGGATTATAATGATATCGTTAATAATTGATCAGCTGTTTGAATTAATCATAAGAAAAACAAAAAACAATCGTTGACTGTTTTTTTAATGAACTAGATTGTGATCTCAAGACCAACTCCCACTTCTTTAACGTTGGTGATCTTGGCTAAGGCGATCTTACTATCAAGATCACTACAATGAGATGGATAAATAATATCAACAGGATTTTGCTTGAAGTAATCAATTGTTTTTGCTAGTTGAACGGGGTTATCAAGTAAATGAAAACCACCAATAATACCAGTAATATGATTGATACTACTTACTTTTTTCGCATATTCACAAATGTTGCAAATACCACTGTGAGAGCAACCAGTGATCACCCATAAAACATCGTTTTGATGGTAAATAACGGCAGTATCATCAAGTAAAGGATCACCATCTAAAGGAAATCCTTCATGATCAAATATGCGAGGAATTTCGCCAAGAAAGGTTAAATTAGGTGTTAGTTGATATAAAGAAGTTACAAGATTTAAACTAAAATTGTTTGGTAAATCCTTTAGTTTGATCATACAACCAACATCTTGCTTAGCGTAATATTTGGGTTGATCCACTAATGGATGAGCGGTTAGCTTTAATGGTCGAGTGAGTTGTTTAAGATGAACTATTCCACCTGTATGGTCATTATGACCATGTGATAATACAACTTGATCTATAAGTGATAGATCAATGTTCATCCTAAAAGCGTTTATCATAAAAACATCAGAGTAACCAACATCAAATAAGATCGTATTATTACCATCGTTGATCAGATATGATAATGCGGGCTCTGCAAGATAATACTTATCAATGAAAGTATTGTTATCAACTAGAACAGTTAGTTTCATACAAACTCCTTCATAGTTATATATTGGCGTAGTAAATTATGATCGATATCAATATAGATAGTTTGATAACTACTCATTGTGACAAGACCAGCTTTTGAATTAGGAATTTTCTTAAGGTTCTTTACCTTGGTATATGCGATTGGAATACTACTTGATTCACTGGCTGAGCTATAATAGGCCGCAAGCATAGCTGCTAAGCGAATCTTGGGTTCATCAAGATCATCGGTATTTATTATGGTATGAGAGCCATGATAATCTAAGGCATGAAACCAATAGTCGTTTTTATTAGCCAGTTTAAAGGTCACAAATTCATTTTGACGATTATTTTTACCAACATAAATAAAAGTATTCTCATCATACTTAATAGTTAAGTAATTCAAACTTATCTTTTTAGGTCTTTTTGATTTGACGCTTGATCGTAAATAACCATTACTGATGAGTTCTTCTTTGATCTCTAATGCATCTTTGAAATCGATCATTTCAAGTTGCTTTTGAATCATCATAAAATAATCTATTTCGTTTTGACAAATATCTAATTGTTGTTGGATATGAATTTGACCTTTTTTACCCTTATTATATTTTTGAAAATACTTCTTTGCGTTTTGCTTAACATCAAGTTTGGGATCAAGAGGTATCGTGATCAGTTCATTAGTCTCAAAATCATTTAGACATGCAACTTCATCACCCTTTTTAATCATATGTTGATAGGCAAAAAGTAAATCACCGTACTTTTGCCACTTTGAACAGTCTAATGCTTCATTCATTGATAGAGTTAACTTTTGATATTTCTGTTGGTTTTTCTTTAGTTCATTTCGAACAAATTTGAATAAATCGCCAGTCTTTTGTCTGATACGATCAACTTCTTCTTGATAGAAATACAGTTCATCTAAAGCTGTCATGATGGGTAGTTTTTTACTGATGGTTTCAAATTGCGTTAGCTCGATGAGATGGAAATAAAATTTATTCTGATAATTGGTGATATAAAGATGATCAGATGTATGTAATTTATTGATTAAATCATCAAATGACTCATTTTGCATGATACGATATTCAAATTCACGACTTAATAAGGGAGAAAAACCTCCGAACTGCTCAGTAAAACTAATATTTGGATCATAAGTCTGACTTGTAAAGGGATCACTTTTTCCTTGATCTTTTGGTAAGGTAAAAACAGCTCCTGGTTGAATGGTACGCTGTGAGTTTTCAAATGGTGGAATACGTTTAAGTGCGTCAAATATCTTAAGGTTTTCATCAGTTAAGATGACATTGGCGTATTTACCCATTAATTCAACAAAGAGGTAGCGAGTGATTGGGTCACCGATTTCATTATGCGTCAATATCGTGAAAGTAAGATAGCGATCAAGGTTACCTTGTTGGATTTTGATCAACATACCATTTTCTAAATGTTTGCGAAGTAACATGACAAAGTTAGATGGTTCATTGGGAACTGGATATTTTTTATCTGTCAAGTTAATGCGATTAAATTGTGAATGACAAGATATTAACAGTGAAAAGCGCTCACTGTTATTTTTAATTTGAAATAATAATTCAGTGTCTGATATGTTATTGATTTTAGTTATTCTTACAGGTAAGATCGTTTGTAGTTTTTCATTAATCTTATTTATTACGATTCCATCTAGCGCCATATAAATTTCCTTTGTTTTTTAATTATATCATAATTGACAAGTTGATTTTATCTTATTAATATTAATGAAAGGAGTAAGAAAATGCAAAAAGGACTTTTGATCGTTATAAGTGGACCCAGTGGTGTGGGTAAAGGAACAATAAGAGATTTGTTTGTTAATGATCCTGAATTAAATCTTGCTTATTCAATATCGATGACCACAAGAAAACCACGAGCTAATGAACGTAATGGAGTTGATTATTTCTTTGTCAGTGAAGATGAGTTCTTAACAGCTATCGCTAATGATGAACTTTTAGAATATGCTAAGTTTGTTGGTAATTATTATGGTACACCAAGAGCTTATGTAGATAAGCTTAGAGAAGAAGGTAAGAATGTATTACTTGAAATCGAAGTACAGGGTGCCCAACAAGTTGTTGAAAAGTGTCCAGAGGCTTTGAGCATCTTTATCATTCCTCCTAGTTTACAAGAGTTAGAACAAAGGATTCGCAGTCGTAAGAGTGAAGCAGAAGAAGTAATTCAAGAAAGATTACAAAAAGCGATCAAGGAAATGGATTTGATCAGTCAGTATAAGTATGTTGTATGTAATGAGGATGCAAAACTCGCTAGTGACTTAATTTCAATCATCATTAAAAGACATATCAATTAAACTCATCAGTGATGAGTTTTTTTAGTATAATAATTATGAGGTGAACTATGTTAGTTGCTAATGTTTGGATTGAACATCCGTATTTTAAGATTGATAGACCATACAGCTATTTAGCTGATGGGTTTACCTTAAAACAGGGGATGCGCGTAGTTGTTGATTTCAACAATCAACGGCTAATCGGTTTTGTTGATACGGTTTTTTCAACCGACCTTGATCAACAGAGCTATTTTAAGCAGCACGGCTTTGAGTTAAAGATGATATTAGCTGTAATTGATGAGAAACCATTGATCAATGATGAACTATTTGAATTGGGTAAGTGGCTTGCAGAACAAACAGTCAGTCCTCGTATCGCTTGTTATCAAACGATGTTACCGCCTAAGATTAGTCCCAAAACAAATCAAAGCAAGATTAAGTTCATTGATCATGTTCATTTAGAAAAAATGGATATAACATTAAGTCAAGCTTGTATAAATGCATTAAATGCATTAGTAGATAATGATATGATTGCTAGTCAATGGCGAAAGAATTACGGTACTTACGCTACATCAAAGTTGATTAAGCTTAAAAATGTTAGCATATATAAAAAAGAAGCTCGTTATCAAGCTGATAAAACGTATATGATCGAAGATCATTTGATCATGACGCAAAAACAAAAAGAAGCCTATGATACGATCATAAATAATGATGATGAGATTTTTTTGATCCATGGGGCAACTGGCAGTGGTAAGACAGAAGTATATCTTCAGTTAGCACAAAAAGTTATTGATCAAAACAAACAAGTGTTGATATTAGTTCCTGAAATCTCATTAACGCCACAGATGATGATAAGGGTAAAGAATCGTTTTGGTGATCAAGTAGCAATTTATCATTCCGCATTAAACGATCAAGAAAAATACGAACAGTTTAAAAGAGTTGATGAAAATGAGATTGCGGTTGTTGTTGGTACAAGAAGCGCTGCTTTTATGCCGTTTAAAAAACTTGGCTTAATAATAATGGATGAAGAACATGATACAAGCTATAAACAAGACAAAACGCCGTGTTATCATTGTCGTGATGTTATAATTAAGCGTGGAGAATATCATGGCTGTAAGATAATATTGGGTAGTGCAACGCCAGCTCTTGAAACTTATGCTAGAGCGCAAAAAGGACTTTATCACCTAATTGAGTTACCAGATCGAATAAACGAACAACCATTACCAAAAACGCGTTTAGTTGATGTTAAACACTATTTAAAAAAAGGATTAAAAGAAATAATAACGCCAGAGTTAAAAGATGCGATCTCAAAGCGACTAAAACTTAAGCAACAAGTTATTCTACTACTTAATAGACGTGGTTATGCACCAATACAACAGTGTCTAAACTGTGGTTATGTCATTAAATGTCCTGATTGTGATATCGCTTTAAATTTCCATAAGGATGCTAACAGTTTAATTTGCCATACTTGTGGTAGAATGACAAGAACTGATCAAAATTGTCCTGAATGTCATAAGAACTCATGGGTAAGGTTGGGATATGGTACACAACGGTTAGAAGAGGAAATAGCTAGTGCTTTTCCTAATGCTAGAATTCTAAGGATGGACTCTGATACTACAACTAAGAAAAATGCTCATCAAAAGATATTAGATAAATTTGGTTCATATGAGGCTGATATTCTTCTTGGTACACAAATGATCGCTAAGGGACTAGATTATCCTAAAGTAACACTTGTTGGCATCTTAAATGCTGATTCAGCACTTTATCGTGATGATTTTCGTTCTGCTGAAAATACCTTTGATCTTTTAGTCCAAGCTAGTGGTAGAAGTGGTAGAGGAATTGAAGTTGGTGAAGTGATAATTCAAGCTTTTGATCTTAATCATTATGCTTTGCAAACTGCAAGACGTCATGACTATAAAATGTTCTATGCATACGAAATGCAATATCGTCACGCTGGTAATTATCCCCCTTATACCTATCTTGTCAGTATTACATTTGGTACTCAAAAAGATGAAGTGTTAAAAAGAGTAGTAACTGATTTAGCAGTAACATTAAGAAATGATATTGCGATTAAGGTATTAGGACCAACAGAGCTTATAAAAATTTATAAACAAAGAAGGATGAGGATCATCATTAAAAGTAAGAATTTAAATTACTTGATAAAAACGGCTAAAACGATTGTAACTGAGTTTACATCCTTATATCCTGATATCAATGTCATGATTGATGTAAATCCATTGAGGATAGAGTAATGAGTGTTAGAAAAATTGCATTTGAAACAATCTGTAATGTAATGATAAATGATGGTTATAGTAACTTATTATTACGAAACATCAACTTAGATGATCAAAGAGATCAAGCTCTTTTAAATGAGCTTGTTTATGGTACGTTACAGAATTTCTTGTATCTAGAACATCAATGGCAAAGATATGTTGATGATAAGCTTGATATGAAGATAAAGTGTTTGCTTAATATGAGCATTTATCAATTACTATATCTTGATAAGATTCCTGAGTATGCGATTGTTGATGAAGCTATTAGAATAGCTTCTAAAATTGAACACGGTAAGTACAAAGCGTTATGTAATGCGTTATTAAGACGCTTTATCAATGATGGTGAAAATAAAGTGGCACCGAATGATAAGGTTGAAGCAATTGCACTCAAAACTAGTCATCCTTATTGGTTAGTAAAAATGTGGGCTTCACACTATGGTGAAGAAACAGCAATTGCTATTTGTGAGCATAATAATTTTAGAAGACCAATGGCTTTACGTATTAATGAGCTTAAGACTGATAGAACAGCAATATTTAGCGATAAACGATTCTCAATGGGAAGATTAGCTGATTGTGCATGTTATTTTCAGGGTAATATATTTGCGACGGATTATTTTAAAAATGGTGAAATCCTGATTCAAGATGAAGCTAGTCAATATGTCAGTATTTTCGCTGCACCTAATTTGAATGATAATGTTTTAGATATGTGTAGTGCGCCAGGAAGCAAAGCCATTCACATGGCAGAATTAATGAAGTTGACTGGTCACATCGATGCGCTAGATATTCATCAACATCGTGTTGAATTGATCAATCAGATGATTGAAAGACTTGCTATCACTAACATTAAAACGCATGTAATGGATGCTTTAATGGTAGAGCAACAATTAAAGCAAGATAGTTATGATATCGTATTACTTGATGCTGTTTGTAGTGGTTTGGGAGTGTGTAATCACAAACCGGAAATTAAGTTATTTATTAAACCCGAAGAACTTGATCAAGTTGTGTCATTACAGCAACAGTTGCTTTTACAAGCAGGTGTAATGGTCAAAAAAGATGGCTTTTTGATATACTCAACATGTACTTTAAATAAAAAAGAAAATGAAAAACAGATTGAGCGTTTTCTCATCGATAACAACAACTATGTTTTAATAAAGCAACTAACAATTTTACCTATGCAATATGATACCGATGGTTTCTTTATGGCAAAATTACAACGAATAGGGTAATATTAAATGATGAAGGTGAATTATGAGAAGTATATATGATTTAGAGTTTAATGAATTAATTGAATGGGTTGAGATGGTTGGTTTAAAACACTTTCAAGCCAAACAAATATTCCAGTGGTTGTATCGTCATCGTGTCAACACTTTTGATGAAATGAGCGATGTCGCTCTTGCTAAACGCGATTTATTGCGAAGAACTTTTAGTATTGATCAGCCAG
The DNA here is from genome assembly GCA_964553255.1 of uncultured Erysipelotrichaceae bacterium. Taxonomy (GTDB): domain Bacteria; phylum Bacillota_I; class Bacilli_A; order Erysipelotrichales; family Erysipelotrichaceae; genus JAQUCI01. The sequence goes on from CAZKJS010000023.1 coordinate 23,222, forward strand.
AAGTGGTTAAATCACAGATATCTAGTGATGGTACCAGAAAATTTCTGCTTAAATTACAAGATGAAGCATTAGTAGAATGTGTACTCATGATCTATGATTATGGCAAGACAATATGTATATCAAGCCAGGTTGGGTGTAATATGGGCTGTAGTTTTTGTGCTAGTGGCTTACTTAAAAAGCAACGTGATCTGAGTGTTGCTGAAATGGTTAGTCAAGTTCTTTTTGTACAAAAAGAATTGGATAAAGAACAACAAAGAGTGAGTCATGTAGTTATCATGGGGAGTGGCGAGCCATTTGATAATTATGATAATGTGATGGGTTTTATGCGTACTATCAATCATGATTTAGGCTTAGCAATTGGAGCAAGACACATTACTATATCAACTTGTGGTATCGTTCCTAGAATTTATCAATTTGCGGATGAGAGTGTTCAGTATAACTTAGCGATATCTTTGCATGCACCAAATGATGAACTTAGGACTTCTTTAATGCCAATCAATAAAGCATATCCTTTAAACGAACTTATGACGGCTATTAGATATTACGCTTCTAAGAATAATAGACGTATTACTTTTGAATACATCTTACTTCAAGGAGTCAATGATCAAATGATTCATGCCCAACAGTTAGCTAACCTGATCAAAGGACTAAATGCTTATGTTAATCTGATACCATATAACCAAGTAGATGAACATGGTTATCGCAAGGTTGACTATAAGAAAGCTATGGTATTTTATGACACTTTAAGCAAGCTAAAAGTAAAATGTACGTTAAGGCAAGAGCATGGTGCTGATATTGATGCCGCTTGTGGACAGTTAAGAGCCAAGCATGAAAGGAAGAGCTTATGAGGTTTTATGGAATAAGCGATATTGGTTTAGTAAGGCAATCGAATCAAGATTGTTATATGATAACAACCAATGAGGCTAACGATACAATAGCTATGGTATTGGATGGTGTAGGTGGCAGTAAATCAGGCGATGTTGCAAGTAACATGACCGCGAGATTTATTAATGACGAGTTTATTAAATGTCCTGACCTTAAAGAAGATAAAATGGTTTTAACTTGGATCAAGAAAACGATAAATGCGGCTAATGATTTTATCGTATCGATGGCAAAATCTAAAGCTCAGTATCAAGGTATGGGGACAACCTTTGTGGCAACACTTTTTTGTCCTGCTGGTACATATGTTATAAATGTTGGTGATAGTCGAGCTTATTTATTAAATGAGTCAGGGTTAATTAAAATCACTAAAGATCATACACTTGTTGAAGTTTTAATAGATCAGGGTGTGATTAAAGCTGAGGATGGCTTTAATCATCCCCAGCGAAATGTCTTGATCAATGCCGTTGGTATTGAAAATAAGATTAAGATAGATATATTTAATATTAATGAACGATATCAAAAAATGTTGTTATGTTCAGATGGTTTACATGGTTATATAAGTGATTACTTAATAGCAAAGATCATTAAGCAAAAAAAGAGTATACAAGCTATAAGCAATGAATTACTAGCTAAAGCAAATGAAGCTGGTGGTTTTGATAATACAACTATCGTAATGATTGAGGTCTTAGATCATGACTAAAGAAATGATTGCAGAAAGATATATAATTGTAAGAAGTTTAGGTCAAGGTGGCATGGCTGATGTTTACCTGGCGATGGATACGGTCTTAAATCGTGAAGTAGCGATAAAAGTGTTACGTGGTGAACTTGCAAATGATCCTGTTGCGTTATTACGCTTTCAACGTGAAGCTAGTGCTGCAAGTGCTATTAATCATCCCAATATCGTTGAAATATATGATGTTGGGGCATGGGATAACAAGCAATATATTGTAATGGAATATGTTAGAGGTAAAACACTCAAACAACTGATCAATCAACGAGGTGCTTTAGAACAAAAAGAAGCAGTTGCGATAATGAAACAGTTGATTGAAGCAACGATAGTAGCTCATCGAAACAACATAATTCATCGCGATATTAAACCACAAAATGTTTTGGTAAAAGATGACGGCACAATAAAAATGACTGATTTTGGTATCGCATTAGCACAAGATGCGATTCAACTTACGCAAACTGATGCGGTAATGGGTAGTGTTCATTATTTAGCGCCAGAAGTAGCGCGGGGTGAAATCGCTTCATACCAAAGCGATATTTATTCATTAGGTATCGTCATGTATGAACTTTTAACCGGTGAAGTGCCGTTTAGAGCCGATTCGCCAGTACAGGTTGCGATGAAGCATATGCAAAATGATTTACCAGACATCAAAGCAAATAATGCAATGATAGTACAAGCAGTTGAAAACATAGTGCTTAAGGCGACAGTAAAGAATAAGAATCATAGGTACTTAACTGCCCAAGCGATGCTTGATGATATAAACACCGTTTTTAGTGAAAAGCGAATTAATGAAGAAAGAATAAGTTTTAACGAAATAGATGGTCAAGATAAAACAATTGCGCTTAAAAAATTAAGTGGTAATCCAAAAAATAGTCGACCAAAAAATTTCATATCAAGTACTCTGGGAATAGCTTTGATCATATTTGCGATACTAGCAACGGCTTTAATCATTGTTATAGCTAATCCTTGGCAAAAAGACAATCGTCGTTTTGAGATGATAGATATTAAAGGAATGACAATTGAGCAAGCAAATAATGAACTTACATCACTGGGTTTAAGTATTGGTCGAATCTCATATCAAGTCACTGATGATATTGATGAGGGAATAATAATCTCGTCTTCACCAGGAGTTGGTGCTATCACAGAAAAAGGATCAACAGTATCAATTGTAGTAAGTGATGGTAAGTTTTTCATTATTGGTGATTATAGTGGTAAAACCGAGGATGAAATCAGGCGCTTATTAGCGGGTAAGAAAATCAGTATCAAAATTGAAAAAGAGGTTAATCCATTTATTAAACCGGGTTTGATCATTCGACAAGAGATATTAAATGCCGGCGATAAGGTTGATCCAAATCGACAATATGAGATCAAGCTTGTTATCTCTGGCTATCTTGAGTTTACAATTCCTGACAACCTTGTTGGGATGAATGTTTTTGAAGCACAGAATTTATTAACAGCAAAAGGTGCAATGGTCATGTTGTATCCAATGTCAACTGCGCATATGTCAGAAGAAGAGTTGTCAGAGATTAAATACAATACAGTCATAAGTGTAACACCTTCATCAGGCTTATATACGCAGTATGAAGATAATAGCATCGTTTTATACTATTATTAGGAGGTAACGTGCAAGGTAAGATCATTAGGCTTATATCAAATCAGTATCGTGTAATACTTAACAACGGGGTTATTGTTGATTGTATAGCCCGTGGAAAAGTTAGGCTTGGTGTATCACCGATTGCTGGTGATTTAGTTGAAGTTGCTACAATTGATGATAAATATGGTATTGAGAAAGTATATCCTCGTAAGAATTTTCTCATTAGGCCACCAATAGCTAATGTCGATCAAGCTTTGATCGTTATGTCTGCTGTTCAGCCCGATTTTTCTATGACATTAGTAGACCAACTGATTTTTCTAATTACCTGTGCTAATATCACACCTGTTATCATGGTAACTAAAATGGACTTAGTCAAATCTGATAACTCGATCTATCAAACGATAACGGATTATCAAAAAGGCGGTTATGAAATACATTTAACAGGTCAAGACTATGATAACAATGAAGAGATAATAAAAATACTACAAGACAAAATAACCGTTTTAGCAGGGCAAAGTGGTGTTGGTAAATCAAGTTTCTTAAATCGTATCGAACCAAGTTTTGAGTTAATGACTCAGCAAATATCAAAAGCTTTGGGTCGGGGAAAACATACAACCAGACATGTTGAATTACATCTTATTGGCAATGGCTGGGTGGCTGATACACCAGGATTTAGTAAACTTGATTTTTCAAGCATTACCAAAACGCAACTATCAACAGCAGTCATTGATTTTTTACCTTACATCGGAAAATGTCGTTTCCGTGATTGCCTGCATCATCAAGAACCCGATTGTGCTATCAAAACAGCGGTTGATAATGATGAGATCTCGAAGTTTAGATATCAACATTATGTTGAATGTTTAAAGTATATTGAAGAAGGAAGAAGGGATATCTATGATTAAAATTGCACCTTCAGTCTTGTCGGCTGATTTTATTGATTTGAAGAATCAGTTACAACTTGTTAGTGAAGCGAAAGCTGAATGGATTCACTTTGATGTTATGGATGGTCATTTTGTTAGTAATCTAACATTTGGTCCTAAGATCTTAAGTGATATCAAAAAAGTATCAGATTTATTAATGGACGTTCATATTATGGTCACTAATCCTGATGAATCCTATGCTTGGTTTAAAGATGCTGACATTATAACCTTTCATTATGAAGCGCTTGATTGTGATCAAACACGGTTTACACTGATCAATAATATTAAAGCTTTGAATAAAATGGCGGGTATCTCAATTAAACCAAATACTGATGTGAAGGCATTAACACCATTGTTAGATAGTATTGATTTAGTTCTGATCATGTCAGTAGAGCCAGGCTTTGGTGGTCAAAGTTTTTTGGTATCAGCTCTTGATAAGATTAAATATCTAGCAGAGTATAAAGCTGAAAATAAACTCAATTATCTGATTGAAGTTGATGGTGGCATAAATGAAAAAACCGCTTTACTAGTTAAAGCAGCTGGTGCTGATGTGCTTGTGGCGGGTAGTTATATATTTAATGGTGATATCATCGCTAACATAAATAGTTTGAGATAAATAAAAAAAAGAACTTTCGTTCTTTAATTTCCTTGTTGAACTTTCAAAGCTCGCAAAGCCCGAGCAGACATTTTAATTGTCTGGGGTTTGCCGTCAACCATTACTTTAACTTTTTGTAGATTTACATTCCATTTACGACGGGTAGCGCGCATTGAGTGGGAACGCTTGTTTCCTGACATCGCTCTTTTGCCTGTTACTGCACATACTCTTGCCATGACGTAAACCTCCTTTCTCATTGAGATTTGCTTAATAAGAATATCATGTGTATGTTTAAAAAGCAAGTACCAAAAGGTCAATTAACTAAATAAAATCAATGAATATGATATGACTTAAATACCAACTTAAACGCAACACCTTGTAGCTTTTACATGAAATAAGCGAT
>CAZKJS010000024.1:0-27052 GCA_964553255.1 uncultured Erysipelotrichaceae bacterium
AGTGATGGGATTTTTGAAGGGAAAAAGCAGTTTGATGATCTATGAGCGATGGGGGAATATGAAGTATAAATATCGTAATCGACAGTTTTGGTATCGAGGCTATTATGTCAACACTGCAGGCAAGAATACAAAGAAGATTAAAGAGTACATCGCGAATCGACTGAAAGAAGACAAAATAGCCGAGCAGATGACGCTCGAAGATATAGACCCGCTTACGGGTAAGAAGTAGGCGATGCAAATGACGGACTGCATTCGCGCTGTAAAGCGCTGCTAGTATTACAGGGCTGTGCCCGCAAAAGTAAAACCACTAGCTAAGCTATTGGATACTTATTATATCATGCAAAATGTCTAAGAATTCAACGAAATAACTACTACTTGAGATTATCTTGAACTACTTATTTACATTAAGTTAGATAACACCCATAACTATTATCTGTACAGATAAAACATCATGCTTACTGTCAAATGAGCGTTTAAACAAAAATTCTATGATGGACTTAAATCGGTTTGTATTCAGTGTCAAGATTCTATGTGTCAAGAAACAACAATTAGCTTATGCAATATCACTCAATGATATATTAATTAAAAAAGGGTATTAAACTAGCGTGGGATTTACACAAAACAATTATACAGATAAGGAAGTTTTAGAAGGGTTATAATCACTGTATCATGAATATTTGTGTGCTAATCTAACACCCTCATATATAATGAGCAAGAAAGTAGTAAAATGTCTCACAAATATTAATTTTTCATTCTAAAGTAGTAGAAATGGAATATATTTATAGATAACAAAAGACTTATTGGTTGAAAAAAAATATATATACGATAAAATAGGTGGTATAGGTATATATACCATTTGATGGAGCAATTATGAGCAATATATATGTTTTGCGAGAACTAGATAAGTATGGATCTATTACAGAGGCACTTAATAACTTAAATGCAAGTTTTAGTTATCGCGTTTTAAAGAGTGAAGTAATCGAAGCAAACAAACAAATTAGTACCATATTAAAAATTCCATTAGGAACCAAAGTCTTTAGTTATAAGAAGTTGCGTATAGTTAATGACGTGGCAAAAACCATTGAACAAGTTTATATTGATTATAGTCGCGTTAATGGTATAGAAAAAATGAATTTGAAAAATCAGTCTTTATATGCAATACTTCAAAAAAGTTACAATATTGAGATTACATATAATGAAGAGAATATTCGTATTGTGATGGCTAATGATGAAGAATCTAGGTTGTTAAATCTTGAGCCAAAAACGGAAGTGTTAATATCGTCTGGTATAACTTTTGCCAATAACAATACGATACCATTTGAATATTTTGAAATATCAGCAGTTCATGATTTTTTTAGATATAGGAGTATAACTAATATATGACAAATCATATACCTGTATATCAACAATTAGTTGAAAATATAAAAGAAAAAATAACCAAAGGGGAATATCGTGTTGGCGATAAGATAATGTCTGAACGCGAAATGGCAAAACTTTACGGGATTAATAGATTAACAGTACGCAATGCAATAGCTAAACTGATAGAAGAAGAATGCTTGATATCAATACAAGGGAAAGGCACTTTTGTTTTGGGTGTACCAAACTCTTCAAAAAGAATAATTTTTGGTGATGATGATGCTATAAGTTTAAGTGTATCTTTGATTCAGAGTGGATTTATTTCAACTCGAGAAGTGATATCGTTTAAGAAGATAAGCTGTGATGATCAATTGAATGAAATATTTCGCGATCATGATAGTCTATATGAGTTGATAAGATTATCTAAAATAGACGGACAACCATATGCATTACAAATATGTTATTTCCCAGCAAGATTATTTAAAGATCCGGAGCGATTTGATTTCTCTACGGGATCTTTATATACATACATGGACACTCAAGGACACATGCCAAAAAAGTTAATATCTAATATGCAGGCAATTCATACACCCGTTGAATATTGTGATATACTGAAACATGATGTAAATCGATTGCTGTTTTATTGTGAATACTTTGGTTTCGATAATGAACATCAATTGATTGAATTTACACGATCATATTACCTGCCTAAATACACAGAATACAAATATAAGTCAAGAAAGTATTAGAACAATAAGCGGCATAATTGAATGTCGCTTTTTTTAATGAAACGAAATAATTATCTAAAAATCAAAATTCTTATTGCATATTATTTTTAATGGTGTATATTAATTATAAATGGTATATATACTATACCAGACAAAACCAGTTAGAGAGACATAAAATAAGGAGGGAAAATATGTCAGTTTTACAAGCTGCGCTAATAGGTTGCGTTGCGGCTCTTTCGGTATTAGAGGGGGGATGGCTAGGTGAAAGCAAATTCCGTGAACCAGTAGTAACTGGTGCCCTTGTAGGTTTAATACTGGGTGATTTGCGACAAGGACTTATTATAGGCGCTGAATTGCAGTTGATTTGGATGGGTGCGGTTGCTATTGGACCGACTCCTGGATTAAGTATCGGTACTGGAGGCACAATAGGAACAGCTGTTGCTTTAATGACTGGATCAGGCATTGAGGTTGCAATGGCATTTGGTGTACCCGTATCAATCCTAATGCAGTTTTTGGCTACATTAATTGATACAGCTTACTCTGCACCAATGCATACAGTTGATAATTTGATTGATGAGGGAAATCAAGAAAAGAAAATTGTGTTTATTCATTACTTATGTGGCATTTTAACATTTGCTATCTATTTCTCGTTAACTTTTGTTGTATTGTATTATGGAAATAGCGCTATACAAGGTATTGTTAACAACTTACCAGCTTGGGCAAATAGCGGGCTTGGCGCAGTTGCTAAAGTGTTACCGGCTCTTGGATTTGCGTTATTGTTGAATCTATTATTGACTAAAGATTTGGTGCCTTACTTTGTAATTGGATTTGTGTTAGCAGCATACATGGGCTTATCTATGATAGCAGTAGCAGCTGTGATGATAGCGGTAGCAATGATCATGTTCCAAATTAAAAGCGGTCAAATCAATGTGAATTTGCAAGCTACTAACGCTTCAGATGTGGAGGAACTATAATGTCAAAAGATATAATTAATGAAAAGTATGGTATTACTAAAAAGGATATGAATCAAATTTATTGGCGTTCATTTACACTTCTTGGTTCATTTAATTATGAAAGAATGGAAGGATTGGGATTCTTGTATGCATTGATGCCAACTCTGAAAAAGATTTGGAAAGACGATGAGGAAGGCTATAGAGAAGCACTCCATCGCCATATTGCAGCATTTAATATGACTGTAGCTCCATCACCATTTGTAATGGGAATTACGTTAGCGATGGAACAAATGGCTAAAGAAGACAAGGATTTTGATAAATCATCGATTAATGCAGTTAAGGTATCATTGATGGGTCCATTAAGTGGTATAGGCGATACATTCTTCTGGGGTATATTTAGAGTCATCGCTTGTGCCCTAGGTGTAAGCTTTGCTAGCCAAGGAAGCATTCTTGGGCCAATCATGTTATTACTAACATTCAATATTCCAAACTTCTTAACTAGATATTATGGACTAAAGCTTGGTTACAATAACGGCACGGCGATGCTTACTGACCTACAAAAATCAGGGAAAATGGCTTTATTTACTTATTGTGCAGGCATAGTTGGTGTAGCATCAGTTGGATGTATGGTTGCATTATGGATTGGTATTGAATCGCCATTGGTCTTTACAATAGCGGGAAGTGAAATTGTTGTTCAAAGTTATTTGAATGATATTTTCCCTCAGTTACTATCATTAATTGCTACTTTACTAATTTATCGGGCACTTAAGAAAAAAGTAAATATTATGACAATCATTATATTTACTATCATTGTATCGTTCATTAGCGGTGTTTTAGGCATCTTGGCATAGGTTAGTATTATGGCAATAGTTGATGTTAGAATTGATGATCGTTTAATCCATGGACAAGTCTGTGGCTTTTGGGTACCACATAATAGTGTTGATAAAATACTGGTGGTTGATAATCAAATTGTGAATGACGATATAAGAAAAACAGCTTTGCACTTTGGATGCCCAGAAGGTGTAAAATTATCAATTTTAAATGCTAAAACAGCAGCTGATAAGTTGAAACGTAATTTAGACCAAGGTAGTAATGTAATGATTTTATGTAATAGTCCTGAACCATTGCTTGAGATGGTCAAAGAAGGATATGTGATCAAAAAGATAACGATAGGGAATATGTCTAATAAAAAAGACACAAGAAGTGTAAAAAACACTGTGTTTGTATCGAATAAAGATATTGAAGATTTTAAACAGTTAGCTCAATACGGAGTCAAACTGATGGCACAAATGGTTCCTAATGAAAGCCCTATCGATTTATTGACGTTAATATAGAATGGGAATAAAAATGAAAAAAGAAACAGTTTTAGGATACATACATGATCAGCCGCGCGCTCTGGTTGAAACATTTGAACAAAGCGAAGTATTTGTTAAGCCGTTCGTTGAATTTATCGAGAGCAAGAAAATAAAGAAAATATTATTTTTTGGATCGGGGACATCTTACAATGCCTCACTGATTGCATCTTATTATTTTAAACAATTGAGCGGTATTGATGCAAGTGGTAATTATCCTACAGTATTTAAAAACTATGAAAAGGCAGATTGGAGTGGCTGTTTAGATAAAGAAGAAATATTATTCGTAGGGATATCACAGTCAGGAACATCAATTTCGACGATTGATGTAATGAAGAAGGCAAAAATCGATGGTTATAACACAATCGCGCTTACAGAGAATATGAATAGTGAGATTACTAAACATGTCGATTTAAGTATTCATCTGTTATGTGGTAAAGAAGTGACACCCCCAGAAACCAGAGGATATACAGTAACCATATTGACACTATTTCTCTGGGCAATCTCTACTGCTCGTTCATTGAAGAAGATAGATGAACAGGACTACTTGAAACATCTTCAAGATGCTGACCTATTTGTTCGCAATTTTGGAACTGTCATTAGCGAAAGCGAAAACTGGTATGACAACAATTGTAAAACAATTATAAATAGTGAACGCCTTTATATTTTGGGTTACGGTATTGATTATGGATCGGCTCTTGAAGGAATGCTGAAGATTGGTGAGATGTTAAGGTTGCCAGCTTTAGGATATGAACTTGAGGAATACTCTCATGGACCCACGATGGCAATTACTAATAAGCAGACGATTCTAATAATAGCCTCAGATGAAGCAGAATTCAAACGGTGTATGCAGTTTCAAAAAGCCTTTAAGAAATATACTGATAGAGTTCACATTTTCAGCATGATTGATATTGATGGATCTGATGATCGCGATTGTATATTTAGTGTAAAAACTAATAAGTATTTAGCACCTATTGCTTTTACTGTTCCAATGCAATTTGTAGCTGCTAAAGGAGCTAAGGATATTGGAATTGATACTGGGGAAAATCCCTTTAAAGAAGAATTATCGCATTTACAAAACTAAATAATCATTGCTGAGTTTCTCAGCAATGATTATTAATTAAGGAGTTAATTATGTTAGGAATTATAGTCTCAGGCCACGGAAATTTTGCAAGTGGAATCACTAGTGGTCTAAATTTAATTATGGGGAAACAAACAGACTATCATGTGATAGATTTTAATGAATCAGACAGTCTAGATCATCTAAATCAAAAATTTGACTATGCTCTCAAAGCTCTTGATCATTGTAGTGATATTATTATATTGTGTGATCTTTTTAGTGGTACACCATTTAACATCGCAATGAAAAAAGCATTGTCAAATGATAAAGTTAAATTATTTTATGGTCTCAATTTAGGTGTATTAATAGAATTAGTATCAATGCGTTTAATGGATAAAACAGTTGATACAATAAGTACAAGAGTTTTGGAATTAGGTAAAAGCCAATTTGGTTTATTCAATGCAAGTGAATTGAATTATGATGTTAACGCAAGCAATGATGATGAACTGTAGTGTAGACTATTAGTAATCTAAATAAAAAAGGTATACTACTTGCATTAACATCATCACTGATCTACGGATTTGTACCTACATTAAGTATTTATGCGTATACTGAAGGAAGCACTCCGTTTTCTTTAGTTTTTTTAAACACATTGATTATTTTGCCAATAATATTAATCATAGTTATTCACAACAAGGTTGATCTAAGAATACCATTAAAAGATCTATCGAAAATTGCTCTTGTTAGCATCGTGAATCTAACAACAAGTATATTATTATCTATTAGTTATACTTATGTTGGAGCAGGAACAGCTACATCATTGCACTTCTTTTATCCAGTGCTTGTAGTGGTTATTGTTAGATTATTTTATAAAACAAGGATAAATTTTAACCAAAAAAAATCCTTACTGATTGGCATAATTGGAATTTTATTTTTTATTGATATTTACGATATGAATAGGATAATTGGATTAGTCACAGCATTGAGTAGTGGAATGACATATGCTCTATATCTAGTATGGTTAGAGAAACTAAAATTGACTAAGCTTAACAATTACAAGTATATATTCTATACAGCTATAATTTCAGTAACTTATATGATAATCATCAATCATTTCCAAATTGAGAGATTTACTATTTGCTTTAATATAAGCATGAAAGGCTATTTATTAATAATGGCTATTGGAATATTAATTCATGTATTTGCGATGTCATTTGTAATAAAGAGTACAAAATTACTAGGTAGTATTGTTGTTAGTATGATTAGTTTATTTGAACCTGTTTCATCAGTTATATTCGGTTATATCTTACTTAAAGAATATGTTTCTTTAAATAGCATTGTTGGTTGTATATTAATTATACTTTCAATAACAAAAATGATGTCAGATAATAAGTTGGAAGTCGAAGATAAGACATATAGCATAAATCATAGTGTAAGAACGGATAGGTAGAGATCCGTTTTTCATATGAATACATAACAATATTTATTATTTGTAGTCAAATTTATGAGTATTAGAATACAATAAGTATAATACATTCAATTGTACATTTCTGATGTAATGCGTGAATTAGCTTAGATCGGTAAGTTTAGTCTTGTTTTTTATGAATATTAAAAACAGTATGATTGTATTGAAATATTTAAATTCTGACTGATAAATGGATTGTTAAACTGGCGTATTTTTTGCACATAGAAAATTATGAAGATAAGTAGATTCTAGAAAGCTTATAATCACTGTATCATGAATATTTGTGTGCTAATTTAACACCCTCATATATAATGAGCATTAAAGTAGTAAAGTGTCTCAAATAATTTTAAATAAATTAAAGTAAAATGGTATATTAGAGAACAATAATTAAAAAAGGAGATAAAAAGATGGAGAGCTTTGAACCTAAGAAACTAGCATTAATCAGGATATGTCAGATTCTTAAAGAATATAGTGATCTTGATCATCCATTAACTCAGAAAGATATAGCGACTTATCTTGAAAAAGATTATGGTCTTGTAATTGAAAGGAAAGCTATAGGTCGCAATATTTCACTGCTTAAGGAGTCTGGAGTCGATATCGAAACAAAACGTAAAGGGAACTATATAGAAAAGCGCGAGTTTGAGGACTCAGAACTTCATATGCTTATAGATGGAATCTTGAGTAGCAAATATATTGCTGCGAATCACTCAAAGGATTTAATTGAAAGGATTTGTAAACTTTCCAATAAATACTTTAAACCGACAATTAAGAATATTTACACTGTAAATGATTGGAACAAAACTGATAATCAAGATCTTTTCAATAATATCGAATTGATTGATACAGCTATCGAAAAAGGTCTTCAGATTCAATATGATTACAATAAGTATGCGACTGATATGAAACTTCATAAAACATCTCATCAACATGTGAGTCCTTATCAGTTGATCATTCATAATCAACGATATTATCTTATGGCTTATAACGAATATTGGGAAAACATAGTATTTCATAGACTTGATCGACTTACAAATATGAATATTACTGATCAAAAAGCCACAAGAATTACTACAATTAAGGGATATGAAAATGGAATTAATTATAAAGAACTATCTACAACAAGACCATATATGTATACTGATAAACCTGAACGAATTGAGTTTATTGCTGATGTTGGTATTTTTGATCAAATTATTGATTGGTTTGGAAATGATATACATATAATCGAAGAGAACAAAAACGAAAGTAAAATATTAGTAGCAATTAAGGCAAGTCCAAATGCGATGGAACATTGGTTATTACAATATGTTAATCATGTTGAAGTAGTAAAACCCGAATCATTACGCCAAAGGATAAAGAGTTGCTTATTAGAAGCAATTAAGAAGTACTAAATAGATTATGGAAAGATATCATTGACGTAGAAATTTCTATTATGAGAATATAAAAAGTTTATATTGTATGACATAATGCACCATATATGGTGCATTGCTATTGCTATAATCTGTTCGTCAGTTATAAAACTGATGGAGGTAAATCAATGAGTGCGTTTGATAAAGTGATTGGTTATGCATCTATTAAACAAGAGTTACTTCAAATTTGTGACATGATTCATAATAAGGAAGTTTATATGAATCTAGGAGCAAAATTACCAAAAGGCATATTACTATATGGAAATCCTGGATTGGGAAAAACACTAATCGCAAAATGTTTCATCGAGGAAAGTGGGCTTGATGCTTATATTGTACGTAAGAACAAGAATGACATAGACTTCTTTGATGAAATTTCTGAAACGTTTATAAAGGCTAAAGAAAATAGCCCCTCCATCGTTTTTCTTGATGATATCGATAAATTTGCTAACGAGGATGAAATGCATTGTGATGCAGATGAGTACGTTGCTGTGCAAGCAGGAATAGATGAAGTAAAGAATTATGATGTATTCGTTATAGCAACAGCAAATAGGCTTCAAAAGTTGCCAAAATCACTTATACGATCAGGGCGTTTCGATAGAAAAATAAAATTTTATAGTCCTAATAGCATAGACGCTTATAAGATAATCGAACATTATCTTTCAGATAAAGAGGTGTCGTCTAACGTCAATCTGGAAGATTTATCAAAAATGATAAGCTATAGTTCGTGTGCAGAGCTTGAGACAATCCTAAATGAAGCTGCCATAGTAGCTGCCTATGAAAGAAAAGAAAGCATTGAAATGGAAGATATGATTAAAGCAGTTCTAAGGATGGAATATGACTCCCCAGATGATCTTACTAAGATATGTGATGATGATAAAAAGAAAACAGCTCTACATGAAGCAGGACATATTGTAGTAAGTGAGGTTATGAGTCCAGGAAGTGTTGGGCTGGCATCATTAAGATCGGCAGGTAGAGGATCAACAGGGGGATTTACTCACAGATGTGAGGAACCTTCAAGTTTTAATGAAGACATTCAGGTTTCTCTTGCAGGGAAAGTTGCAGTAGAGCTGTTTTTTTCTGATAGCTGTGCAACGGGTTGTAAATTGGATATCAAACGAGCTATAACTCTGATTAGAGAATCAATCATGCATAATGGATCACATGGTTTTGGTATGATTGACGTTTCAACGGATAGTTTTACCCATTTGTCTGAAAGTATGAACTCAAGAGTCGAAGCTGTTGTTCAAGCTGAACTAGAAACATATATGTTTAAGACTAGAAACATCTTGCAGAAATATATGGATTTTCTATCAGAGATCACACAAGCTCTTATTGATGAAGAAACATTACTATATTCAGACATAAAAGCAGTTCGAGAAAGTTTGGACATTAATAGGATAGAAATATAATAAATATGCTAAGAAATGACAGTAATTGATAAATCACGAGTTATTGAAACAGGACTAGTAAATATTTATTTGTAAAAGAATGTTTACTCGATTGTGTCTTATAGAACATCTCTGTATTCAACAACATGGATAGCTTTCACCACACTTAATTCAATAAAGTACCCATTTCTGCTTTTGTACTTAAATGTTAATTCAACAGAGTGTGATATAAATTCTATCTTCGTGAATCGGTTGATCTCTAATGGTTAATTTTGCATCCAATCCAACATCCACATATAGACTGTGCGAAAAAGTTTGATAATAGCTTACAATGGACCCTAATTATTGAAAATGATAAAATTAGATAATATTATGAACAAAATAGAAATTCAATAACAGATTATTTATATTTATTTGTTTTAATAAATCTATTTTGTGATAAAATTGATAGTAGAAATGATTTAATATGTGGCCGATAATAATCCAACTGTATTCTCGTTAACGATATAATCGGTTATATGTTAAAAAGGAGGAATTAGTGTGGGTAAATATAATAGCTCCAAGTATCGTGTAGAACCGCTTATGGAATTTATTGGAAATGATACACAAAAAATTGAACAGTTGTTGCAGATGGTTGGTTTTGAAAGTTGTCCCTCAATGCAGAGTATTTCTATAGGTAATATAATTGAAATAGCATTTAAGAACGATTCAAAAAAAGAAAAAAGACTACCGCCGTTACCAGAACATATAAGCGCCATGAAAGAACTGAATGAAAATAATAAACTAAAAAAAAACACCTCCCCCAAAATCTATATTTGAAGGTAAAACAAGCCCTGATATTTTTATTGAAACTGACAAATATATAATTGTGATTGAAGCGAAATGGACTGAAAAAGGAACAACAAAATGTACGACATATTTAGAAAATCGCGATCAACTCATTCGTCACATTGAAGGGGCGATAAATTATAATCGTGAGAAAGAAGTGATTGCTTTCTATATTGTCGATAAAGATTTCGTTAATGTAGGTAAAATAGAAGAAGGAAATAGATTTGATTTGAGCAAGAAGGGGTTTAATGTAACTCTTAAAAAGGAAAAAGTCTGTAATAAAGGCTTATTGTTGAGCAAAATTCAATCTGCATATAAAGGCTACACAACTTGGCAGGAAATGGAAAATATATTCGGAAAGAATAATTTATCATTTAAAACAAAAGATGAAATCGATAAACTGTCTAAGTCATAGTTAACGTTAGTGAAAATGGTGATATTTCATATAAAGTATAATGTAACGAAAATGCGATATCTTCAGGTAGTATAAACATTATTAATATTACTATACCAAATAGTGTGTTTAAAATAGTATCCCTAACATTTGTACAATGTTTAAACAAGCGCAAAATAACAGAGTGAAAATACTAATTATTAAAGAAAGACAAAGTATAAAGTAGTAGTTGTAAAAAAATCAAAATGAATAGTATCTTCTATTGTAATATATAAGTAAATATCTAGATATAAACAATGGATTCCCCAATTGTACCAAAAAACAGACTATTTTACGGAATTCTAAGAAAGAAAGGATTATATACTAATCTATAATGATTGGTTTGCAATGGTAAATTGCCATTAAAGGAAAGAAATTATGCAAAACAAATTAAGTACAAACAATTTATTTAGTTACGCAACAAGTGAGCTTTCACAGGATGCATTTATTTGCTGGTTACTATCACATGCAATGGAAGAAAACTGGAACAAAAACTCTGACTTAAGAGAGGTAGCAGTTGAATTATTAACTAAAATATTAGAGTCGAAAAATTTAAAATGGGAGAATAACACTCGAGTTACTAATATTCAAAGACAATATAATAAAATTGATATACTTGTATCAATTGGAGATTTAAGAATTATTATTGAAGATAAAACTTTTACAGGGTTACATGATAACCAAATTAATTTTTATAAACAAAAATTAGTAAATGAAAATATTGTTGATGAAAATATCATTTGTGTTTTCTATAAAATTATAGAGCAGCCACTTCCCCTTAAAGATGTGAATTTTGAAATCACTAGAGATTATTTGTTGGAAATATTTCAAAAACACATAGAAACAAGAAACATTGGTAACGCAATATTTAGAGATTATGTAGAGCATCTTGAATGGATAAAGAATGAAGTCAATTTTTACAAATTTGCTCCTGTAAGTACTTGGACAAAAAATACTTTTGTTGGCTTTTATAAGCATTTAGGTAATACAATATTCAAGGAAGAAAATTTTTCGTGGGGGTATGTATCTAATCCTTCCGGAGGATTTATGGGATTCTGGTTGAATAATTTACTAGATAGAAGTGATCTTGATAAAATGAATTTAACAAGTCAATATTGTGATAATTTATACATACAAATAGAAGATAGTATTGTAACAATTAAATACTCGTTAAATAAAGATAAATATAAAAATAATGAATACGATATTGATAAAATTGAAATGGTTCGAAATCAATTATTTGATTACTTTAAAAGTGAACTTAGACATGAATTCAAAAAGAAGAAACCTCAAATGGGGAAGACGATGACCGTAGGATATGTTCAATATAACGAAAATAATTATTGTGAAATATTCAGCGAACTAAGAGAATTACTTGTCAACATGATCGATAGTTTTTCTATAAGGTTTTAATTTCTTTATGAATTATAAATTGCAATAAGAAATCACAGGACCTTTCTAAATCGACAATGATAAAGAATACTTAGAGTTTAAATGATGGATTATATAGTTTAATCAAAATTTTAATTTTGTAAGAAGAACTGTGCTTGAATATATTGACGTTTTCTACAATCACAAAAGAATTCATAGTATTCTCAGTTATCAAACATCAATGCAATATGAAATCAGTTACAACTTAAGAAGTTTATCTCAAACTTTAAGTTCATACTACCTGATTTCTTGACATAATAACAACATGATACTGGAGTCAAAAAAGGAGATATATAGATGAATGAGATAAAGTGTCCAAATTGCGGCAAAATGTTTAATCTTGATGAGGCCGGTTATGCAGAGATTCTAAAGCAAGTTCGCAATGAGAGTTTTGATAAAGAGATAAATGACCGGTTGAAACTCGCTGATCAAGACAAGAAAAACGCTATTGAGCTAGCAGAAGCGAAAATTACAGCCGAATTAGAAAAAAGAACAACTAAAAAAGATATTGAAATTGAACAATTAAAAGCCGAACTCAAAGCAAGCGCTGAACTTGTCAGGGCTACGGTAAAAGGAGAATTGCAGACTGAGGTAGAAAAAAAAGATACAGAAATAGCTCGCTTGACTGAAGAATTGAAGTCTGCAGATATAGCTAAGAAGTTAGCTTTGATGGAAGCTCTTGGCACTGTCGAAAAAGAACGTGATAATCTAAAATATGACCTTGAAGCTAAAGAGTCTGAAAAAAAGTTGTTGGAGTCGTCACTTAAAGAGAAATACGAAACACAGATAAAAGATCGAGATGATACTATAGAGCGCTTGAAAGACATGAAAGCAAAACTGTCAACAAAAATGGTTGGAGAAACATTAGAACAACACTGTGAAATTGAATTTTCTAAAATTCGTTCAGCAGCGTTTCCTAACGCATATTTTGAAAAGGACAACAACGCTAAGATGGGAAGTAAGGGTGACTACATATTTCGTGAGGCTGATAAAGACGGAATTGAGTTTATATCTATAATGTTCGAGATGAAAAATGAAAACGATGAAACAGCAACGAAAAAGAAGAACGAGGACTTTTTCAAGGAACTGGATAAAGATCGTAATGAAAAAGGCTGTGAATATGCAGTGTTAGTTTCTTTGCTGGAACCAAATAATGATTTGTACAATGGGGGTATTGTTGATGTTTCTCATCGATACACAAAAATGTACGTAGTTCGACCACAGTTCTTTATACCTATGATTACCTTATTACGCAATGCGGCTCAAAATACACTGCAATACAAAACTGAACTTTTACAAATGAAAGAACAGAATATAGATATAGCAAATTTTGAGAATGAATTAAATACATTCAAAGATGCTTTCGGTAAAAATTATGACTTAGCTTCAAAGAGGTTTCATATGGCTATAGAAGAAATTGATAAATCAATTGATCACTTACAGAAAACTAAAGAAGCATTATTGGGGGCAGATCGCAATCTTCGTCTAGCTAACGATAAAGCTCAAGATGTTACGATAAAGAAATTAACGCGCAATAATCCTACGATGGCAGAAAAGTTTGACCAACTCAAAGATAATGATACTACAATTGATTTATCTAAATGATTCTATCGAGTCGATTTGACTATAGGCTAATGAAATAGATTATTTTGTTTTTCAAAGTTAGTTATCAAGCAAAGGTGATGTAATCGAAACATGAATCGAAAGTGATATAAGTGTTTTATATGTGACTAAAGAATTTATAAGAGGATAAATAATATTAAGTAAAATACAGTTTGATTTCAGCAAGATTAATTAGTTGCTCAGAACACTTACAACTAAATAGAATAAAAAAGAATTCTTGATTACAGAAATTGATTTTGTTAATAAAATAGTAATAGCATTTAAAACCAGTTACAGAAACACATATAGAAAGCGATAAAATAAAATGGAATATGAGTATGACAACATAATGAGTCTTGCAAAGAAACACAATTTTAAAAAGATTATGATTATGAGAAATAGTTGGAGCAATGGTAATTGGTGTATAGTTAACAAAGTTGTTTATAAGCCTGATGGGAAATATGGTTGGGCATATGGCCATACGCAATACAAGAGCGGTGACAAAGAAAATGGCCAAATATCTTGCGCTGGAACATATGCTTGGAGAGTTATTAAAGTATTAGAAGAAGATTTAGAAGTTGATTATATTAAGGACAAATCAGAAAAGGATAAATAGCCACAGTATCTAATAATAAAGACATGGGATTGTAATTATAATTAGGTATTAATATTTTCGTAAATTTAGTCTCAAAGGAAAATTTTATGGCACTAATAAATTAAAAAGAGCAAAGCAAAAAAACTAATATTGATTCTATTCAAAGAATAATTTTAATATGAATTTCGGGTGACGATACATGTTCAATTTTATGATTCGGATTAATTCTTTAAATAATCATCCTGTTTGTCTCTCTTCTTCAAATGAAGTATAATCTTGGTATTAAGGATGGTATATATGTATCAAGCGGTAATATTTGATTTAGACGGTACACTACTAGACACAATCCATGATCTAGCTAGAGCTGGAAACTATGCGTTGATGGAGATGGGGTTACCGATCCATAATGTTGATAAGTATAAACAAATGGTTGGTTATGGTAAACAAAAGATGATCGATAATCTATTACCTGATTGTTGTAAGTCGGGTGCTAGGATTACGGATAAGTTATTTGATAGTTACTATAATCACCACATGTTAGATAACACCAAGGAATACTTGGGTATTAGTGATGTCTTAAAAAAGCTTAAAGCAAAAAAAATTAAACTTGGGGTATTGACTAATAAACCTCATAATTTTGCGACTAAGATCGTTGAACATTATTTCCCAGGTCTTTTTGATATGGTCTTTGGTATGGAAAAGGACTCAGTGGTTAAGCCTGATCCCCATATCTTATTAAACATGATAAGTGATCTTAAGTTGAATAATTCAGAAGTATTATATGTTGGTGATTCTGATGTGGATATCTTAACTGGCAAAAATGCTCTTGTTGATACGCTAAGTGTTGCTTGGGGCTTTAGAGATAAAAAACAACTTAGTGCTTTACAGCCTACTTATTTGATCGATGAAGTAAAACAGCTAACTGATATTATCTTGGGTAGGTAAATCAATGTTATTTGATACGATATGTGCTATTAGTACACCCTTACAAGAAGGGGCGATTGGGATAATCAGGGTTTCTGGTAATGATGCCATCGCAATAGTAAATAAGATCTTTAGTAAGGATATTAATCTTTTTAGTGATCATTCCATTAACTATGGTTATATAAAACAGGACAATGAACTTATTGATGAGGTTTTACTCAGTGTTTTTAAAGCACCTAAAACCTATACAGGAGAAGATATCATTGAGATAAATTGTCATGGTAGTGTATATATCATTAGAAAGATCTTAGCGCTTTGTCTTAGTAGTGGTGCTAGACAAGCACTTCCAGGTGAGTTTACCCAAAGGGCTTTTCTTAATGGAAGAATCGATCTTGCGCAAGCTGAGGCGGTTAATGATATTGTTAGGGCTAATTCATCAGTACAAGCAAAACAAGCGCTAAAAGGCATTAGAGGTAGTGTAGCACGCTTACTTGAACCATTGATTGCGGAAATGTTAGATGTTATTGCTAATATTGAGGTTAATATTGATTATCCTGAATATGAAGACATCAAACAAATGACAGATGAGATGGTTTTGCCATTCTTGCTTAAGTGGCAAAAAGCACTAGATGAAATTATCACTCAAGCTGAAAATGGTCGTATTATTAATACAGGCATTAAAACAGTGATCATTGGTAAACCAAATGTTGGTAAATCAAGTTTGCTAAATGCATTACTTGAAGAAGATAAAGCAATCGTGACAGCGATCGCTGGTACTACCAGAGATCTAGTAGAAGGCAAGATTCAACTAAGTAACATTACGCTTGATCTTATCGATACTGCAGGACTTAGAGAAACTAAAGATATCATAGAACAAATTGGTATTGATAAAACTAGAAAAGCGATCGATGAAGCACAACTAGTGATAATAGTACTTGATGCTACTGCTACTATAAGTAGTGAAGAAGAAGAGTTAATAGCGATGACTAAAGATAAAAAGCAATTGATCGTATATAATAAATCAGATTTAACAGACGAAAAATATGAACTATCAATAAGTGCTTTAAACAATGATATTAGTCCTTTGATAAAAGCGATAGAAAAAATGTTTGAAAAACAAATGCTTTTGATCAATGAAGATATTTTAAATAACGAAAGACAGATCGCATTAGCTGTTAGTGCTAAAGAAGCGATCAAACAAGCATTATCATCATTAAAAACAGCGATGGAACTTGATATTGTACTGATTGATATAGAAAATGCATATCGTGCTTTAAAATCAATACTTAAAGAAGTAAGTCAAGATGATTTATTAGACACACTTTTCAGTAATTTCTGTTTGGGGAAATAAAATGAATGAACTAGGTTGGATTGATTCACATGCTCACTTATGTGAGGATAACTTTAAAGAAGATATTGATATGGTCATCAATAACGCGATTAACGCTAATGTAAAACGTATTATGGTCATTGTCTGTGGTTTAGATCAAGTAGATCATGGATTAGCACTAAAGAAACAATATGATATTATTGATTTAGCTTTAGGGATACATCCTGAAGATGCTGATGAGGCTGATGATCAAATGCTAGTGAAACTTGATTCATTATTAGCTACAAAAGCGTTTGTCGCAGTTGGTGAGATTGGACTTGATTATTATTGGCGTAAAGATAACAAAGTTAAACAACAAGCCTTGTTTGATGCGCAACTTAAACTTGCCAACAAACATCAATTACCAGTACTTGTCCATAGTCGCGAAGCAGCACAAGACACCTATACGATGCTAAAAGCAGCTAACGTTGTTAGAAAAGGTGTCATGCATTGTTATAGTGGTAGTGTTGAGATGGCGAAAGAATATGTTAAGTTAGGTTACTTAATATCTCTAGCTGGACCTGTTACCTTTAAGAATGCAGTATTACCAGTTGCTGTTGCTAAACAGCTTGATATTAAAGATTTACTGATTGAAACCGATTCTCCTTTTATGGCGCCAGTACCAAAACGTGGTAAGCGTAATGAACCAGCTTATGTACGTTTTGTTGGGGAATATATTAGTGCTTTAAAAGGGATTGATGAAGCTGAATTTATTAAACAATTACATATAAACTACCAAAGCCTGATTGGTTAAATGTTTGACAAGCATAAAACTCATGTGCTAAAATGCCCAAGTCTTGAAGAAAGGAGACAATTATGCAAAAAATGAGGCTGAAATTAATAGTGATACTATTAATATTAAGCTTAATTGGATGTACTAATCGGAAGGAAAATGATAAAGTCATTTTTCAAACACTTTCAAATCAGATATTAACCAGCGGTTCTTTGCTTAGCACAGTTGAACCATTCAGCTTTGAGATCGTTGTTGAAGAAACGGTCTTGGCCAAGCAAAAAACAATATATCGCGATCCAACAGACACATCTAGCGGATTGTACTGGGTAGCTAATAAAACAAGTAACGGATCTCCTAAAAAGGAGTTGAACTATTATCGCTTGACCTATGATATGTTTGGTAATCTATTATCTAAGACGTTAATACCTGAATCTACCGAAATCGTTGAAGCTCAACCAACAGTTTATGAATATTATGGTGAACCTGAGCTTGGCGCTGTATTTTTCCCAACCAATATTTGGCGTTATGGTTCTGATTGTGGCGGTTGTTACCCTGATGGTAATGGCAATGCTAACACATCAAGCGGTATTAGTTTTAATACCACCAGCGTTAGACAAGCAGACGGCACATGGAAAGAAGGCATTACTTACGAAGGTTATTATATGGTCGCAAGTACAACAAAGCTTCCTATCTGTAGTATTATTGAGATAAGTAACCATACCTTTAGTGGCATGGGACTTGAACCAGGAGTACCATTTAAAGCGATCATCGCCGATCGTGGTGTTCCACAAAATACACTAGATCTATTTGTCGGTTCGGAAAAAAGACTGAATGTCGTTCGTATGATCGGGAAACAAAATCCCAAAGTTACGATTATCGGCTTTGGCACAAAAACGACCAATTCCAATGGTCAAAGGATCTGTAAGATCAACTAGTACATCAATTGAGGAACTATCGGTATGCCGATAGTTTTTTCTTTTATAAGTATGTTAAAATTGGGTTATGGAAATAAAAGAGACTATCGTAGTCGAAGGTAAAAACGATGTGGTAAGACTTAATAGTTTCATTAAGGCTAATTACATTATCACTAATGGTACTCATATCAGTAAGAAAACGCTGGCTTTGATAGAAGCGGCACAAACACAAACTGGGGTGATTATCTTTACTGATCCTGATTATCCAGGTAGCTATATAAGACAAAAGATCAATGAAGCAGTCCCTAATTGTAAGAATGCCTTCATTAACGCTAAAAAAGCACGAAAGAAAGCACTTGTTGGAGTTGAGCACGCTAGTAAGACAGATATACTAAATGCCCTGGGAAATCTTGTAAGTTATCAAACTAAAGCAGATACAATTGATTATCAACAACTTCGTACATTAGGCTTGATAGGAAGCACTGAGAGTACTAAAATAAGAGAGCGCTTAAGTGAAACTTTAAATATCGGTTATTGTAATGGTAAGACATTTTTAAAGCGTCTTAACATGTTGGATATTGATTATGAGACAATAAGTATGATCATACAAGGAGCAACCAATGAATGAAGATATAGCAACGATTGCTAAAACAACAGTGATCTTAAAGCAATATGACCTTTATCCAAACAAGGGCTTCGGTCAGAATTTTATCATTGAACCAAAGATTGTATCAAAGATAGCTGAAGCAAGTCACATCGATGAACACACTGCGGTTATTGAGATTGGTCCTGGTATTGGTGCTTTGACGCAACAATTAGCTAAACATGCTAAGAAGGTATTAGCCTTTGAGATTGATAAGAAGCTAATTACTGTACTTGATGATACTTTGGGTGGTTATGATAATGTTACGATCATTAACCAGGATTTCTTACTTTGTGATCTTAAACATTACTATCAAATGTTGATCAAAGAAGTGGATAAAGTAGTCATTACTGCTAATCTTCCTTATTACATTACAACCGCAATCATCTTTAAGATAATTGAAAGTGATATCGCTATTGAATATATGACCTTGATGGTACAAAAAGAAATGGCAGAACGCTTCATGGCGAAAGCTAATACCAAAGACTACAATGCTTTATCAGTTATCTTACAATATCAATATGAAATAACTACTGTCATGAAGGTATCTAGTAATGTCTTTATCCCCAAACCGGCAGTTGAATCAATAGTTGTCCAGTTTAAAAAAAGAAAACAAGAAATAATAATAGATCAATCTAGCTTCTTTGCTTTGATAAAAGCTTGTTTTAGTCAAAGAAGAAAGACTATCTATAATAATCTTAAAGCTCACTATAACGATGAAAACTTAGTATTGGCGTTATTAGCTAAAGCTGATATTGATAAACAAAGACGGGCTGAAAGTTTAGTATTAGCTGATTTTATCCGTCTTTATCAGGTGCAATATGAAGATTAAAGCTTATGCGAAAGTAAATCTATGTTTGAATGTTAAAGAGCGATTACCAGATGGTTATCATGATTTAAACATGATCATGGTTCCAATCGATCTTTTCGATACGATCGATCTTAGCTTTGATACTGAAACCACGATCATGGCAAATCGGGTATATCTACCAAATGATGAACGTAATACGATCATTAAAGCGATCAATGGTCTTAGAGCTATTTATGGTTTTAATGATCAATTTAAGATCAAACTAAATAAAAATATTCCTTCACAAGCAGGGCTTGGTGGTGGTAGCGCTGATGCGGCGGCAGTCATTAGTACGTTGAATGCTTTACTTGAACTGAATATGTCACTTGATGAAATGATGATCTTTGGTAAGAGCATTGGTGCTGATGTACCTTATTGTATCGTTAATAAACCAGCGTATGTATCAGGTATAGGTGATAAGGTAGAACCATTTGATTTTGTATGTCCGTTTTACATATTTTTAGTAAAACCAAAAAGAGGGGTATCAACAAAAAGAGCTTTTGAACAGCTTGATTATGACAAACTACTTCATCCTAACGCTTTACTCTTAAAGGAAATGTTGATTGCTTGTGATTATCAAGGTATATTAGCCAATATGGCTAATGACTTGGAAACTAGCGCTTTTAGCTTAGTTCCTGAGATAAGAAAGATCAAAGAAGAATTGCTCGCTTTTGGGTTTGATCATGCATTGATGTCAGGAAGTGGCTCTACGGTTATTGGTATAACGCAAAGTAGTATAATCGTAGATAAAGCAGTAATGGCTTTCCATCGTTGCTATCCTTTCGTAAAAAAGGCAAAGATTGTTGATATTTAAGCACTATTTAGATGTAATTTTGTTAAAATGATAATGGGGGTAAATATGAGATCAGCAATAATAATGGCGGCCGGTAAAGGTACGCGTATGAAATCAAAGTTAGTAAAACCAATGCATAAAGTATTGGATAAACCAATGGTTGAGCACATCGTTGATAATTTACATAAGATCAATGTTGATAAGGTTGTTACCATTGTTGGTTATGGTGCTGAGATAGTTAAAGAACAACTAAAAGATAAATGCGAGTACGCTATCCAGACAGAACTAAGTGGCACTGGTAAAGCTGTTAGTTACGCTAGCCAGTTAGCTGACTTTGAAGGATATACTTTAGTTATCAATGGGGATTGTCCCTTGATCCAGCCTGAGACTTATCAAATGATGTTTGAAGAGGTTAAAGGTTGTGGCATGGTGGTTTTATCAGCGATCTTAGAAGATCCTAAAGCATATGGTCGCATTATTCGTGATCAAGCGGGTAACTTTTTAAAAATAGTTGAGAATAAAGATTGTGATATTAAACAGAAAGCGATCAATGAGATCAATACTGGTATTTATGCGTTTGATAATCGTTTATTATTTGAATATTTACCATTATTAAAGAATGATAATGCTCAGAATGAATATTATATTACTGATTTAGTTGATATCTTCTTGTCTTTTAATCAAAAGGTTAAAGCGGTAGTGATCGCTGATCCTGATGAAGCAATGGGGATTAATGATCGTTATGAACTTTACTTAGCAAATAAGTGGCTTCAAAACAAGATCAACTTGAACTTGATGCTAAATGGTGTTACGCTAATTGAGCCTCAGATGACTTTCATTGGAGCGGATGTTATCATCAAAGAGGATACGATCATCTATCCTAACACTTTTATTGAAGGTAAAACAAGAATTGGCGCTAATAATGTGATCAAGACAGGTTGTTATATCTTAAATAGTGAAATTGGAGATGATAATGTGATTGATAATGCAAGGATCACCGATTCTAAGATAGGTAATAATGTACGCTTAGGTCCTTGGATTCACTTAAGGAATAATTGTGTAATTCACGATGGTAATCGTATCGGCAACTTCGTTGAGTTTAAAAATACCGAATTTGGTGGTAATAGCAATTGTGCTCATTTAACTTATTGTGGGGATGCAGTTATAGGAAAACATGTTAATATTGGCTGTGGAACTGTTACGGTTAATTATGATGGGGTTAATAAATGGCGAACCATTATTGAAGATGATACCTTTATTGGCTGTAATGTTAATTTAATTGCACCAGTCACCGTTAAGAAAAAAGCTGTAGTTGCGGCTGGAACCACCGTTACCAAAGATGTTGAAGAAGG
Source organism: uncultured Erysipelotrichaceae bacterium (assembly GCA_964553255.1). Lineage (GTDB taxonomy): Bacteria > Bacillota_I > Bacilli_A > Erysipelotrichales > Erysipelotrichaceae > JAQUCI01. The sequence goes on from CAZKJS010000024.1 coordinate 22,179, forward strand.
AGCAATGGCAATAGGCAGAGCACGGCAAGAAAACAAGTTGGGGTATGGGATCAAATACATGGACAAGGAGAAAATAAAGTAATGAATAAAGCAATAAGTGTCTTTGCATTATCAAGCAGTGTCGAGTTGGCCGATGAAATATGTAGTTATATGAATATTAATCGGGGTAAATGTAAGATTCATCATTTCGCAGATGGGGAAATCTTAATTGAGCCTGAAGAATCAGTCAGAGGAAAACATGTATTCTTGATTCAATCAACTTGTAATCCTGTCTCCAATAATGTGATGGAACTATTGATCGCTTTAGATGCTTGTCGCAGAGCTTCAGCAGCGGCTATCACTTGTGTTATCCCTTACTTCGGTTATGCTCGTCAAGACCGTAAAGCTAGACCTCGTCAACCGATCACTGCCAGATTGATGGCTGATTTGCTTGAGATATCAGGCGCAGATCGCGTAGTCACAATTGATTTACATGCACCGCAAATTCAAGGTTTCTTTAAAATCCCAAATGATGATCTTTCAGCGGTATCGCTGTTTGGACAGTATTTTAGAGCGAAACATATTGAAGGGGAGATGGTTGTCGTTTCTCCTGATCATGGTGGTGCTACTAGGGCACGTAAGTTTGCTGAATGCTTACCAGGATCAACAGTTGCTATTATTGATAAAAGACGTATGAAACCAAACGTTGCTGAGTCGATTAATTTGATTGGTGATGTTGAAAATAAAACCGCTATCGTAATTGATGATATTATCGATACCGGAGGTTCGCTTTTAGGTGGTGTTAAGATGCTTTATGATAAAGGTGCTAAAGATGTATATTGTTGTTGCACTCATGGTGTCTTATCGGCTAATGCAATGGAAAACATTCAAAATTCACCAATAAAAGAGATTGTCTTGACTAATACGATCGCTTTACCACCAGAAAAGAAACACCCTAAGATAAAGATATTATCGATTGCGTATATGCTAGCTAAAACAATTGAAGCTATCCAGCTTGAGACACCAGTAAGTAATATCTACGAAATGTTTAACGATTAGTCATATCTACAAATTCATTTAGAGTCAAGGCATAAACATATGCCTTGATTTTTAATTGGGGATAAATCGTCATGATGGCTTTTTGATATAAAGCTAATTGTTTTTGATAACGCTCTAATAAAATTTCATTAGTAACATTACGATCACTCTTAAAATCAATGATGATTGCCTCTTGATCACTTGTCGCTAAGAAATCAATGATGCCATAGATAAACTCATCATCTTCTTTGATCACAAAGGGTACTTCTTTTCTAATATCCATCAACAGACATTTTTGATATAAAGCTGAATGATTAAATGCGAGCAAATGATCACGATATGGTAATAATTCATTATCAATATATTTATCTAGTTCAGTATCTGTCCAAATAGCGTTTGGTAATCTTTCTATTAGTTCATGTAGTTTAGTACCGATTTGATCAGCTTTTAATCTTGATGATAGATCAAGAGCGAAATGATCGCTTGCTGGTTTGGTCTTTGATGGTGATGTTAGTTTGGTAGCGTTATTAATTTCACGATAACGAGGATAATTAATACTTGCTTGTTCAATCTTTGTGGTTTCATCAAAAGCCCATGGATTATCAACGTTGATGATCTTATAAAGGTTATTTGGAATATTAGCTAGTGCTTTAAAAATCCAAGAAGTGAAGTTATTCTTCTTGAGAAAAGTAAGATCAAGCTTGCTATCTTCAATTTTAGGCATGATATCTATAATATAGAGATATTGTTGACTTCTTGTTAAAGCAACATACAGATTACGTAAACGTTCAGCTAAGTCTTCATTGAATTCTTTTTGTTTGATCGCTAGTTTGATCAAATCACTACGTTGATAACGATAAGGTTTATCGATTACTGGTAATGAAAAACCAATATCATTATGACAAAAGATCAATGAATCACTTCTTTGAGCATTAGTTCTATTGATGCTAAAGAAGAAGACATGTTTAAATTGAAGGCCCTTGGATTGGTGAATGGTCATGATCTTTACGACATCATCCTCTTCACTGATGGCTAAGGCTTCGTTTGCGTCTTTATCTTCTTGACTGTTGATCAGCTCTAAAAGACCATCAATACTGCCTGATGTAAGTTGATAGGTGCTGATAGTTTCAAATAGTAGATCGATATTGGCTTGTTGTTTCTGATTGTTTTGTAGTTCGTAGAAATCATTAACTAATAAAATAGAAGCTACTAACTCACTTAGTAAAACATTACCGTATAAGGATTTAGTTTTCATGATGCTTTTATAAACATCAGGGAAAAGATTGCTTAAGGCAATAAATAAATCAGGATCATTCAACTTTAATAGCGCCAGTTGGTCATCAGTGAACTGATAAAACGATACTAAAACACCAAGCAAAGCTATACCATCTTCTAAGTCATTTATTAAGCTAAGGTAATTAAGAACCGCTAGAACACCTCGTGATTTAAATAAACCAGCTGATCCCTTACCATAAACAGGGATATCACGAAATTCAAGATGTCTTCTTATGGTATCTTTTATTAAGTGAGTTGTGACTAGAATACAGATATCTTTAAATCTGACTTTATCTTTTACATGTAGTTCTTTAATCTTATAAGCGATGTAGCCAGCTTTAAGTTGATTATTGTTAGTTTTTTCTTCATCGATAATATCAAGGTAATGTAGTTCAACCGGATGATTATCAGTATGTTGTTCAATAGTTCCAACCAAACCAAGATCACTTTCATTAAAGCGATTATTAAGTTGTTTTATGTTTAAAAGTTGCTTGAATAGGGCGTTGTTAAAATCAATGATACTTTGTTTGGAACGATAATTTTCCTTTAAAAAGATAACTTCATGATTATCAGTAGGACTATTTATCAGTGCTGACATGATCATTGGTTGAGCATTACGGAAGCGATAAATAGATTGTTTTACATCACCAACCCTAAAAACATTACTACCATTACTAACAAGATTGATTATCTTATCTTGGATAATGTTTGTATCTTGATATTCATCTACTAATATATCATCAAAATGTTGTTTGATTTGATGGGCGATCAATGCATTATTTTCACTAAGAATCTTTAAAGCCATCATTTCCATATCATCAAAATCCATCAACTTAAGGCTTGTCTTGATAAAACTGTAATGATATATATATGCTTTGGCAAGTTTAACTAAAATATTAGCAGCAGGGTATAAAAAGTTTAAATCAGTCAGATAGATGTCTTGTGAATAAAGGTATTCACTGATAGCCTGAAAAGCACTCTCAGCAGCTGAGAGGTAATGCCGTGCATCATCGGAGCGTTTGACCGTTATCTTTAATTTAACGTTTTCAAGGTAGGCTTTACGATAAGCTGGGTAGTCAAGTTGTGTGATAAGATCTTTTATTGAGCGCGCATGGATCAGTCGTGATTGCATTATTGCCATTTGTGACATATCACTGATATTTGAAGCTAATAATTCTATGTTATCGAGGTATAGTTGATAATTATCAGTAAGCATTTCCCAGAAAATATCTTTGATCACTATCGGTAACTCACTTATGCTATCAAAGCGTTCAAAGTTAGTTAATGCTTGATCAAGCCACTTATCAGAATCACCTGAGGCTAATGCCATTTGCGCAAGTTTGATGATCGTTGATTTAATCCTTAACATTGAAGGATCATTACTAGTAGTTAAGCGATATAGTTCTTCAAACTCTGGATCACTCATCAGTTCATCTAAAGCGGCTTTTACGGCTTGTTGCTTGTAGTAGCTAGCCATTGCAGGATCAAGAATGTTGGTGGTAATGTTTTTATCTAAGCCTAGAACATAGTAATAGTTTTTAATGATATAAAGACAGAAAGAGTGAATAGTTGAGATATTAGCACTAGCAAGTAAAGCTAATTGCTTAGCGATATGATCACTAGGGTTATTTTTATAACAAGCTGTTAAACTTTTCGTTAATCGCTTTTTTATCTCATTAGCAGCAGCTTCTGTAAAGGTAATGGCTAGGATGTTTTCAACACTTATCTGGTCTTCAATGATACGCTTAGTTAAACGCGCTATTAAAACTGCTGTTTTACCAGCACCAGCACCAGCGCTAACAGTAATGTTTTTACCGGTAAGATTGATCGCTAAAGCTTGTTCAAGACTCCACGACATTATCATCATCTCCTTCTTCTATGATCTTCTCTTTTTCGTAATAGCGACAGACACTTAAGTATAAACAATATTTACAAGCGCCACTAAGCGGCTTAGGAGCGATATTGCCTTGTAGTAATTCTTGCGCCAACTGACGATATAAGGTTGATAATTGCTCGTTTAACCATGTCAGATCTTTAACATTTTTATCTGATTCATCTTTCTTGATGAAGTGCCAACCATCATACTGATGTTCTTTTTGATATTTTTCAAGCCAACTCTCTTGATCATATTCAATAAGCGTGTGTGATTGTTTTGAAAACTTTAATGGAATTACTTCTGTTTTTCTATTATCAAAACTATAGTAATAAGCACCTTCTGGTTGTTTTTGAAGTTGTTCTTGCATTAACCATAAATAGGTTAATAGTTGTAGTTGTTGGCCATTTTCGACTTTAGTCGATTTGAGTTGATGCTCAGAGGATTTATAATCAATGATGCGATAGTTTTCACTAGTTACATCGATTCTATCAATTATACCTTTTAAGCTAATGGTCATATCATCAAGTTTAATTTCCTTAATAAAGTCATGTTCGCTGGTTAACGGTTTAAAGTTATCAGCTTTATTTAAACGTTGCATATCATTATAACAACGAATAAACATGGTAGTGAAATTGCGCTTTAACACAGTGATCAGTTTTTGATCATAAGGATAAAGTAAAACAAGTTTAGAAAAGGCTTGATCGAT
>CAZKJS010000025.1:0-17636 GCA_964553255.1 uncultured Erysipelotrichaceae bacterium
TATGATATAATATTCGACAAAGATACATAAGTACAAAAAAAGGGTACCAGTTCAGATAATTCGTGAGAAAATCTCACGTTGATCATGACTGAAATCAGTGATTGTATACCCTTCACCATCTCCGCGGATGTATTCGGGTTCAACACAGAACGCGACCTCTCCATTTGCGTAAATAATCCTGAAATTATATCCCGCACGTCGTTGGACGGCCCATCCTCGGCTGTTAACCGCTTCAAAGTATCCGGTTGAGATTATACCTGAATCAATAATTGACAGTGTAACTCCTTGTGCACTGACAGGCACTGTCTGAACAATTGAAGTTAACATGACAACAGTAATCATCAGTATCATTCTGATTATGTTTTTAAATTGTTTCATAATATTTCCTTTCTTTATGTGTATGTGTTTTGAAACAAAAAAGAAGTCCTTCATGGACTTCCCCGTATTGAAATATTCATTCTCTTCTCCTTTCCAAATAAAAAATACCTGATTGGATACAATTCTCCATTCAGGTGCAATTACTAAATCAACTATCTTTATATGTATACACTCTTATAACCATTAATCAATCATTCAAAAACAATCTCGTTTGTGCATATTTTTTTGAACACAACCACTTTTAATTTCATAGCAATTTGGTCGATTTTCTTGAAAAACAGCATTTTTATCATTTAATATTCAATTTTCAGACATGGCAAATCCGACAAAAAATCATCAAAAAATCCTCTAAATACTGAGGATTTTGAACTTTCTTATCAGTTTTACCTACGGAATCATTCAAACTCAATCGTTCCTGGAGGTTTACTTGTAATATCATACAAGACTCGATTTACTCCAGCCACTTCATTGACAATACGACGTGAGATCTTGTCTAAAACATCATATGGAATCTTTGCCCAATCGGCAGTCATTGCGTCAACCGAAGTAACAGCACGGATAACAATGGCATTCTCATAGGTTCGCTGATCACCCATTACACCGACCGATCTTATGTTTGGTAAAGCCGCAAAGTATTGCCAAATATCTTTCTCTAATCCTGCTTTGGCGACTTCATCTCTTAGTATTGCGTCTGCTTTACGTACAATAACTAGTTTATCTTCAGTAATTTCACCAAGAACCCTTACCCCTAAGCCAGGACCTGGGAAAGGTTGACGTTCAACTACTTCATCGCTAAGTCCTAATAATTTACCAATCTTTCTAACTTCATCTTTAAAGACGTAGCGTAATGGTTCAACAAGTTCAAAACGCATGTCTTCTGGTAACCCACCAACATTATGATGTGATTTAATTGTATGAGCATTACCAACTCCTGATTCAATCAAATCAGGATAAATAGTTCCTTGAGCTAGAAAATCAATTGTTGATAGTTTTGATGACTCTTCATCAAATACTTTAATGAACTCATTACCAATGATCTTACGTTTTTGTTCAGGATCAACAACTCCCTTTAATGCATTAAGAAAACGATCTCTGGCATCTATCTTGATTAGTTTAACTCCAAACTGACGCTCAAAAGTATCTACTACCATCTCAGCTTCATCTTGTCTAAGTAAGCCATGATCAACAAACATACATGTAAGTTTATTACCAATCGCTTTGTATAATAAAGCTGCAACAACAGCTGAATCAACACCACCACTTAAAGCACAAAGAACTTCTTTATCTTTAACCTTATTGTTTATTTCTTTGATCATGGAATCAACATATGATTCCATTGACCAATCAGCTTTAGCCTTACAGATATCAAAAATAAAATTATTAAGCATGGCAACACCATTTTCAGTGTGTTTAACTTCTGGATGAAATTGGATACCGTAAAGTTTTTCAGCTTCATTTGCCATAATGACATTACTACAGTTATCACTATAAGCTAATGTTTTAAAACCACTTGGAACATTGATCACTTGATCACCATGCGACATCCATACTGTTTGTGATGGTGTTAAATTGTTAGTAAGCTTATTAACTGCTGAAATCGTTACTAATGTTTTACCATACTCTTTATCATCACATTGACTAACTTTACCACCTAAAGCAAAAGCCATCATTTGCATGCCATAACAAATACCTAAAACTGGTATTTGGAGTTTAAAAATATCAAAATCACAATGCATGGCCTCTGCTTGATAAACGCTATTTGGTCCACCAGCCAAGATCAATCCTTTAACATCATGATCGTTTCTTATTTCATCTAGATTTACATCATAACCCTTTATTTCACTATATACCCCTGCTTCACGTATCCGTCTAGCTATCAGTTGGTTATACTGACCACCAAAATCAATTACAACTATTTTATCGGCCATGGTAATTCGGTGCCTCCTGAATATTCTCGACATCATGGGGATGTGATTCCCTTAAACCCGCATTTGAAATTGAAACAAAACTAGCTTTATCTTTAAGATCACTTACTGTTTCACAACCACAATATCCCATACCACTTCTTAAACCACCCATCATTTGATAAACAACATCAACAACACTACCTTTATATGGAACCATCGCTTCAATGCCTTCAGGAACAAGTTTACTTAATTCCTTCTTGCCACCTTGGAAATAACGATCACTTGAACCACGTTTCATAGCACTAAGTGATCCCATACCAACATATGATTTATACGCTTTATCATTGATCGTTATAACTTCACCAGGTGCTTCATCGCAACCCGCTAAAAGACCACCTAGCATTACACAATCTGATCCTGCTGCTAATGCTTTTACAATATCACCAGAAAGCTTTATACCACCATCAGCGATAACACCAATTCCATAGGTTTTAGCAACTTGAAAGACATCATTGACAGCTGTTAATTGTGGTACTCCAACACCAGCAACAACTCTTGTCGTACAAATTGAACCAGGACCAACACCAACCTTTACCACATTAGCTCCTGCATAGAATAGATCAATCGCTCCTTGTGCTGTTACGATATTACCACCAATAATATCAAGTTGTGGATATTTTTGTCTTATTTGTCTTACAGCATCAATAACACCAAGTGAATGACCATGAGCACTATCAACTGATACAATATCAACTTCAGCTGCTACTAAAGCATCAACTCTTTCAATCATCTGATCTGATACACCAACAGCAGCCCCAACCAAATATCGACCCTTACTATCAAGAGCTGCCTCGGTGTCTTTTTGATCAACTTGTAGTAGCTTAATACGTCGCACCATATCGGCTTGATCATTGCTTGTCATGTTTTTATGGATAAAACCAATACCGCCAAGCTTCGCTAACACTAATGCCATTGTTTCTTCACATACAGTATCCATCGCTGCAGCACATATTGGAATATTTAACTTTATATTACTAGTTAACTGGGTTTTTAGTTTAACCTTAGCTGGTACTACCTTTGAAAAAGCTGGTACCAATAATACATCATCAAAAGTATAACCTTGTTTTAGTATCTTTCCATTCATCGTGTCCAATTTATATTACCCCTTTTCTTTTATGCATTTGTAGTATATAAAAGCGGATCATTAATTATCCGCTGTTATAAATATCAACACTCTTAAAAAAGCTTATTAATCATTAAGGTTTTAATCAGTTTCGCTTTCTTATTCATTCTTAAACTCCTGAGTTTAAGCATATGGTAAAAAGCTCCATTGTAGTCCGATAATTTACGGTAATCGGGTAGAGACTCTTGACCCATATGCGCAAGAATATACAATGTGTATATTTGAAAAATTATAACAGATAACTATTAAACTGTCATCAAGTTTATCACAAAAGCACATAAGAATATGATCTTAAGCCATCAACACTATTAAATTAATGATAATAGTGTAAAATGATAATGAGGTGACTTATGATAAACAATATTAAAGTTGAAGTATGTTGCGGTAGTGTTGATGATTGTATCATTGCTCAAAAATGTAATGCTGATCGGATTGAACTAAATCATGCATTAGAAATGGGTGGTTTAACTTGTTCAGTAGGAACTTTAGTCCAAGCAAAAAAATACACTAACATACCTATTTGTTGCATGGTAAGATCAAGAGGTTTTGGTTTTTGTTATAGTGAGCAAGTATATCAAGCCATGTTATTTGACGCTAAAAACTTAATAGCTAATGGAGCAGATGGAATTGTCTTTGGGTTTTTAAATGAAGATAAGACAATTGATATGGCAAGAACTAAAGAAATGGTAAAAGCTATTCACCCTAAAGAAGCTATTTTCCATAAAGCCTTCGATAATACTCCAGATCTTGAAATAGCCTTACAACAACTGATCGAGTGTGGTGTTGATCGAGTATTAACTAGTGGTGGAGCTTCTTATCCGCATCTTGAAAAGGGTCTTGTTATTTTAGCTGATCTTATAAAGAAATATGGCGATAAAATCGAGATACTGCCAGGTGGTGGTGTTAGAGAACATAATGTTAAAGAAATAATTGCTTTAACTGGATGTGATCAGATTCATATGACTGCTAAACATCTAATCTTAGATCCAACTACCCTCACTAATGAAGACGACGATAAAGTCAAGCATAGTTTTGTGGCAACTGAAGAAAAACAGCTCAAAGCGATCATGGCTAAAATAGCTGAACTATAAATTATAATCACCAGCAGCTTCTGGTTGATAAAGTAGTTCCATGATGTAAATATCGGCAACTTTATTTCCAAACTGCCATTTCAATCTTTGACCTTTCTTATACCCAATTAGTGCTGTTCCTAATTTTGAAGTTATTGCGATGGCATTTGGGTCAACTTTACGATCATAAGTAAGTTGACCTTTTTTTATTTGATCGTCTACCTTGACTACAACAACACTATTCATCGTTACAACATCATTTTGGATTTGTTGTCCATCTACAACGATCGCTTTATCTATCTCTTGTTTCAACGCGATAGCATCTTGATCATCAATAACTTTTATTAAAGCTTTTATACGTGTGTGATCGATCAAAGTCATGATAATATCATCAGCTTTAGCTCTAAGCATTTTTTGCCATTGTAAGTATTGATTGACATTTAGACTCATCGTTAACATTCTTTCGTTTTTTTGTTTTGTGATAAAACCTGTTTTCGTAAATGCTAGAATTGAAAACTGATTATCATGGTGAATTTTAGCCACCACTTCTTTTATCCTTAAATTTAAAAATGCTAATCGTAAACTTTCCTTGATTGCTTTTGTGCCATATTGTTTATGCCAATATGACTTTTCTCCAATCACGATCACTATTTCATGATAAGCGTTCTTATTAATTAGGCGCATAAAACCAATTGGTTTTTTGTGTTGATCAATGATCATAAATAACTGTCCATTATGATTAAACAAGTGGTTTAAAACTGGTAGATTTGTGTTTTCTACAACTTGTTGTAATTGCGATGCTGTATTATGTGAATCACTTAAATAACGAATTATCGCTGGGTCTTTTAACCATTCAATTAATTTATAAGCATCTTCCCGTTTAATGTCTGAACATAAAAAAACAATGGGGTCTTTCATTTTTACCACACCTTCCTTGTCGTAATAATAAAAGCCTTCCACAGATTAAATCTATGACGGTTCTTCTTTACCTATTTTAGCTTAACCTTAATCTTTTAGCAAACTCATTACTATAGTTTTCGTCCACAAGCTAAAACAAGATCATCTACACTTTGAGTGCTTATATTTATGTTTGGTGTAATATCACTATTTAAAAAATCGATCGCATAACTAACATAACAAGCAACACCGCGATACAAAACTTCTTCATCAATATCAAACTGTGCTGTATGATGGTCAGCGATCATTCCTTTTTCATCATTGTACGTACATAAAAACGCAAAAACACCAGGTGTTTTGAGCTGATAAAAAGAGAATGATTCAGTACCTAAAACTGGTTCACAAAGCTTTACACTATCGTATATCTTACTAAAAGTAACTTGTGCTAGTTTTGTACAAGCAGGATCATTGTTGACTGGATATCCAGGAATCATTATATCTTCATAATCAACTTCACATTCATATGCTTTAGCTGTGTTATCAATAACCTTACGCATATTATTTAAGAATAGATTTCCAACTTCATGATCAAAATAACGAATAGTACCCGCAAATGTTAAGCGATCAGGAATAATGTTGTTCTTACTACCCGCACTTAAGTGCCCAATAGAATAAGTAAGTGGTGCAAAAGGATTTACAGTCTTCATGCGTAATGAAGCAAAGGAGTTATAAATCGCTGTGAAACAATCGATAGGATTATTGGTTATATCAGGTCTACTACCATGACCACCTTTTCCTTTTATAGCTATCCTAAAGCTTGTCATTCCTGCCATAAAGGCATCTGGTTTGATAAATATATCCCCCGGATTCCCTTTGATCAAACTACCAACATGCATACCAAAACAACTATCGAAAGTCATATTATTATCTTCAAAGTATTTGAGTAAATAGAAGATATTGCCATTACCCTCTTCTCCTCTTTCAAAACAAAATACAACTTTTCCGTTAAGATTATCCTTATGTTCATTTAAGATCTTTGCCGTTACTAGCAAAATAGCCGTATGGGCATCATGACCACAAGCATGTTGAACATTATCAATCTTACTAACACATGTCTTCTTTATACCCCCACCATTTAATATATCTTCATGAATGGGTAAAGCATCAATATCAGCTCGTAAAAGGACTGTCTTACCATCATGTTTACCATCGATAAAACCAAGGATTCCACCATCCTTTACTTCAACGTAATTTATATTCATTTTATCTAGTTCGCTTTTAATAAAAGCTAAAGTATTATATTCTTTACCACTCAGTTCTGGGTTTTCATGAAGGTAACGTCGATACTTGATTAATAACTCTTCTTCTTGTTTTGCTAGTTTATTGAAGTTCATGATTTACCTCACTTTATCTTTAATATATCATAACCTAAATATAGTTATTATTAAATTAGTTTTAAATCAACTAAACTATTAAAAATTCCGTTTTCATCAATCGGATCACAAACATAATCAGCTATCTCTTTTGTTTCAGGATAACCATTACCCATACAAACCCCTATTTTAGCAGCAGCGATGATATCAATATCATTCAAACCATCACCAAAGGCGATACAATCCTGCCACGTTAAGTTTAAATGATCTAACAATACTTCCATCGTTTTAGCTTTGTTCATTCCGTTATGTGTTATATCAGCCCATCCAGTATGCATATAATAAATATCAAGCTGTGGTAGTTGTGTCGTTAATTTGTGACCGATGCTTTTTTCCATACGTGAAGCCGCAAAGAATACTTCTTGATCAAGATATGGTTTACTTTCATCATATATGACTTCTTCAATCACATATGTAAGTTCACCAGGTTTTTCAATAAAACGTTCAGGCATAAATCGATTGCAATATCTTACACCGCCAGTTTTATATGACATTGGTATTTGGTTCTCTTCTGCAAAATCATCAATCGCTTTAACCTCATATGGTAAAAAAGCCTTCTTATATAGATAATTACCTTGATAATCAACTAAGGCATGACCACTAAAAGCCACAACATAATCTGGTATAAAATCCAAGACACCCAAGATTAAGCGTGAGAAAGCGCGTCCTGTCGCGATCACAATGATCACGCCTTTTTCCTTTAAACGTCTAATCGCTTCCACGGTTGATGGATGAACGCAACGATTATTGTTATCAAACAGAGTTCCATCAACATCAAATATAGCTACTTTCATTAAATTACCTTTCCTGGATTCAAAATGCCAACTGGATCAAATACCAGTTTGATCTTACGCATTAAATCAATTTGAACATCCTTAACCGTATTTTGTAGATACTCTTTTTTAGCGTGACCAATACCATGCTCACCCGATGTTAATCCTTTAAGCTCATCAGCCTTTTGATACATTAGTCGCATACATTCATTAACAACATAATGCCATCTTTCATCATCAAGGTCATCCTTGCAGACATAACAATGCAAGTTACCATCACCAGCATGACCGAAATTACGAATTCTAACATCAAATTGTTCAGCTAACGATTTAACATATTCTAAGAAACTATAAACCTTATCAATCTCAACTACAACATCACACTCATCCATGGTTGAGGTTGAGCCTTTGATCGCTTCAAGAAAAGCACCACGAGCACTCCAGATACTATCTTGTCGCTCATCTGTATCACTGATGAAAACATCAATTGCATCATGCTCTAAGCACAGTTTAGCAGTATCTTCATACATCATCTCAATTTCACTACGAGTATTACCGCTATAAGAAACTATGAGATAAGCTGGATAATCTTTATTAGGGAATGATTTCCCTAAATATTGAATGGCATCTTCAATAACCTCTTTTTCACAAAATTCTAGTGTTGTTGGTTGATTAGGAAGTGCTAGTATTTTTGGTACTAAACTAAGACATGATCTAAGATCATTAAAAGGAACTAATAATGAAATCATCTTCTTTGGTTTAGCTAATAATTTCAGATATAACTTAGTAACAATACCCAAAGTGCCTTCGCTACCGATCATTAAATCTTTAAGACTATATCCACTACTATTTTTAGCGATCTTACCACCAAACTCAACTATATCACCACTTGGTAAGACAACTTCCATTCCCCTAACATAATCACGGGTCACACCATATTTAACAGCGCGCATACCACCTGCATTAGTCATGACATTACCACCAACAGTAGCACTTTTTTCACCAGGGTCTGGTGCATATAAGAATCCCTCTTCACTTACCTTAGCAGCTAATTCCATCAAAAGCACCCCTGGCTCACAAACAACAACAAGGTTGCTCTTATCAATTTCAATTATCTTATTCAACTTTTCAAGTGATAAAACGATACCACCATAGATAGCAACACAACCACCACACAATCCTGTTCCTGTACCACGCGGTGTGATTGGTATCTTATGTTGATTACAATATTTCATCAAAGCACTTATCTGTTTACTGTTTTCGGCTTTAATCACGACATCAGGCATAAACTTACCATATTCCATCATTTCATCATGAGTGTAATCATCATGAATTTCATCATGCAAGAAGACATTCTCTTTACCAAAAACGTTTATAAAGAAGGTTATATCACTCTGATCGATTTTTTTAAATTCCATTTGCTTGACTCCTTTTTATTGATTTTATCAAAGAAGGTAATATTTGATAGAGATCACCAACAACCGCATAATGTGCATTATTGAAGATTGGAGCGTGAGGATCCTTATTGATTGCCATGATCGTTTCACTATTATTCATACCTGCCACAAATTGAATAGCGCCACTTACACCACAAGTTATAATCAATTTTGGTTTTACGGTTCTACCTGATAGACCGATTTGATGTAGATAACTAGCCACACCACTTTCCACTAGCGGTCTTGTAACTCCAACAACACCATTTAGACATTCAGCTAATTCTTTTACTAAATTCATTCCTTTTTCGTCTTTTATCCCATTACCAGCAACTACGATGACATCCGCATTACTGATCTCAAAATCTAATTTCTTCATCTGTACATCTTCAATTATTATCTTACTTTCAAGCAGTAGTGGATCAATTGTTCTTGTGACTACAACGCCACTTGTCACATTGTCTTTCTTGGCACTATCCATTACTTTATATCTTACTGTCGCAAACTGTGGTCGGGTTTTACTGGTCAATATTTGAGCCATGATGTTACCACCAAAAGCTGGTCTGATCTGTACTAAATCAGTATTCTCACGCATTTCAAGAATTGTTGTATCAGCGGTAAGACCTGTCTTAAAGCGCGTCGCAACACGTGGTGCTAATGATCGACCAGTTGTAGTAGCACCTACTAATACCGTATTAGGCATTAAGTAACCAATCGCATCGGTAAAGACATTTGCGTAAGCATCAACTCTAAAGTACCTTAATTCTTCTTGATCATAAACCAATACTTTATCAACGCCATAGTATAAAAGATCATTAGTGCTTTGTTTGATACCATGACCAATAAACAAACAATAAACTTCTTGCTTGATCACTGCAGCTAACTCTTTAGCTTTACTTATAAGCTCATAAGTGACCGGATGAATAACACCTAATGTATGTTCAACGTATACCAAAACACCTTGATATAAACTTTTATCTACTGTTGTTTCTTGAAGTTTTTGCATACTTATAGCTTGAACTGGACATATTTTGATACAAGCTTTGCACATCTTACAAGCAGCATTAACTTCTACTAATCCATTTTCCATTGTTAATGCTTTAAAAGGACAGCCGGCAATACACGCATTACATTTGATACATAATTGATGATCAATAACTATCCCGCTCATTGTTTTTCCTCCACATATTTTAACTCAACTAATTTTTGATATATCTTTAATGCATTGGTTTCATCATCATACTCATATCTTTCAACCTTGTGATCACTGGTTGGTTCAAATATTCTTTCAACTTGTGTGGGTGATCCCGATAAACCATAATGACTCGGATCTTTATCATCTAGATCATCAAGAGTCAATGTTACAATTTTCTTATCAAGAGCTACTTGTTTTAATCGATAAGAGGGAAGTCGAGGTTGAAAAATATCTTTTTCAACTGTTAATAGACAAGGATAAGCCATCTTGGTTAAAGCAGTATCTGTTAACATATCTTGAATAAAACTAATCTCACTATTATTTACATTAACTATTTTATTTACCCAACTAACATGAGGTATATCCAAATGTTCAGCTATTGCTGGTCCTACTTGAGCAGTATCACCATCAGTAGTTTGTTTACCACAAAGGATTAAAGCGAAATCATTATCAATCGCTTTAATCCCTTGTGCTAAAGTATAAGATGTAGCTAAAACATCAGCTCCAGCAAAGCGACGATCAGTCATTAGATAGCCTTCATCCGCACCAAGCGCAAAAGCTTCATAGATAACTGTTTTAGCGCTTGGTGGTCCCATCGTTAAAACCGCAATCTCACATTTAACCTGCGCTTTAATCTGCATAGCTGTTTCAAGCGCAAAAAGGTCAAATGGATTCATTTTAGTTTCAATACCGTCTCGAATTAAGACGCCTGTCTTCTCATCTACCTTTACTTTTTGTGTATCAGGTACTTGCTTGATACATACGATTACTTTCATGATATTATCTCCTTTTTTCTATTGATATCAAGGTGTTTTTCCATTAATGCCATTGCTTGTATAGCATCCTTATCAATGATTGCTTTTAAGATAGCTTGATGTTCTTTAAGCAATACTCTACCATCAGGTTGATCTAGGATAATCTTACGATTGGTTGTGATGGAATGCTGAATTAAATAAGCAATGCAGTTCATTGCTTGAATTAATATCACATTCTTTGTTAAATATACTATCTGTTGGTGAAAAGCCAGATCGAGATCATAAGCTTCTTGTCTCTCCTCAGTTTTTAGCTTAGTCATTCTGTCAACAATAGCTATTAGTTTAGAATTATCATCTGCTCTAACTGCTATACCACATGCATTTACTTCAATTATTCTACGAAACTCCAAAACATCATCAATGATGTCTTTATTTTTGAATAATAGCGGTGATATCGTATCAAATAAAGGATTTATCGAAAAAGCAGAGATAAAAGCTCCTTCCCCCTGTCTTATCTCAACTAACCCTAAGTTTTTCATAATGCTCAACGCTTCTCTAACAGAAGCTCTTGAAATGCTGTATTTTAAAGCCAAGGCTCTTTCACCAGGTAAACGCATACCTTCACTTAAAACGCCATCTTTGATTTGATGTAAAATGTCATCCACAACTACTTGATACGTTTTATTCTCATTTATCATACTGGTCAGACCACCTGTTAGAATTATAGCGCTTACATATTATGAATTCAACCATAAATGCTATAATAGTTATATGATAGGAGTTATGTATGACTGTTTTTCTGCTTTATTATTACTTGTTAGTAAATGTATTAGCTATCATTGTTGTAATCTATGACAAGAGTAATGCCATACATCAAAAAAGTAGAGTAGCTGAACGTAATCTCTTGCGTCTTGCTTTATTAGGTGGTGCATTAGGAATGTATATTATGATGCTTTTACTACGACATAAAACAAGACAACGCTTGTTTATGATAAGCTTACCATTAATGCTTGGATTACACTTAATCATCTACTATATTGTCTATTATGCAAGTATTTAGTTTGCTTTTTCTTGTATATATAATAGAATAGACAATGAGGTGCATTATGGAAAACATCAAGATATTAGTATTCGATATTGACGGAACATTAATTCCAAGAGGTAGTAAAGAAATAGAACCATCCGCTAAAAAAGCCATTGACATATGTCGCGCGAAAGGACTCAAAGTACTTGTAGCAACAGGTCGATGTTACTATTTTGTTCAAGATGACGTAATTGAACATTTCAACTCTGATTACTACGTTACTATAAATGGACAATGCTTAGTTGACAAAAACGAAAACATCACTAAGAAATACACGATTAAAGAAGAATACATGCAAAGATTAACTGAATTATGTGTTAAACATAATGTCGCATTAGGATATAAATTTGATACTGCAATTGTTACATATCATGATTATCCCAATTACTTAGCAACCTATGTTAATGGGATTGAACATCCTAAAATCCTATTTGATGGTGCTAAAACAAAAGACTATCATTTAACTAACGGCTTGCCAATGGGAGCATTTCTTATTGGTGATGAAGCTGATCTTGATATCGTTCAAGCAAATCTCCCTGAACTTGATTGGGTGAAAGCTTATTCAAGAGCCCGTGAGGCGTTCACAAAAGGCATCAATAAATCCTCTACGATTGAACATGTTTTAAGTGAACTAGGATTAACTTGGGAAAATGCGATGTCCTTTGGTGATGCTGATAATGATGTTGAAATGATCTTGAAAGCAAAAATAGGTGTTGCTATGGGTAATGCTTCAGATTCCGCTAAAAAAGCCGCTGATTATGTAACTAGTGATTGTGGTGATGATGGCGTATATAATGCTTTAAAACATTTTAATTTACTATAAAAAAATACCGGATCGCTCCGGTATTTTTTAATACATTCCCATGTTTGGATTCATCGGCATTGCTGGTTCTTTTTCTTTGATTATACCAACAGCTGCTTCCGTTGTGATAAATAAACCTGCAATGCTTGCAGCATTTAATAACGCACTTCTTGTGACCTTAGTTGGGTCAACTATACCTTTATCAAACATATGAACCCATTTGCCTCTTAAAGCATCAAAGCCATAATTCAATTCTTGTTTTAGTTGTTGTTCAACAATATCATTACCATCATAGCCTGCATTCTCTGAAATCTGATATAAAGGAACAACCAGACTCTCAAGAACTATATTTATACCTTTTTGAACATCAAGATTTTCATGAGTTAGTTCTTGTTTAAGTTCACGATATATCTCAGCTAAAGCAGCACCACCACCAATAACAATACCTTCAGCAACAGCTGCTTTAGTAGCGTTTAGAGCATCTTCAATCTTAAGTTTCTTTTCTTTTAACTCTGATTCTGTAGTTGCGCCAACCTTTATGATAGCAACTCCGTTAGTCATTTTTCCTAAACGTTCATAGTAACGCTTTTTATCATAATCACTAGTTGAGTTTTCAATTCTTTGCTTAATCTCTTCAACTCTTTCAGCTACTTTATTACTATCACAAGCCCCATCAATGATCGTTGTTGTGTCTTTCGCTACCACAATCTTGCGAGCATTACCTAAATCATCAATTGTCATATCCTTTAAGTCCATGCTTAAATCTTTCGCAAAGAATTTAGCTCCAGTCATGATTGCGATATCTTGCAACATTTCCTTTTGATTATCACCAAAACCAGGAGCTTTAGTTGCGACAACATTGAAGGTACCTCTAAGTTTATTAACGATCAAGGTGCTTACTACTTCATTTTCAATATCATCAGCAATGATAAGTAGTGCCCGATTAGCTTCAACAATCTTTTCAAGTACTGGTAAAATGTCTTGAACTGTTGATATCTTTTGATCGGTAACCATAACAAGAGCATTTTCTAATTCAACATTCATCTTGTCACGATTTGAAACCATGTAAGGTGAAACATAACCCTTGTCATATTGCATGCCCTCAACTATTTCAAGAGAAGTGTCAAAACCTTTTGATTCATCAACATTGATAACACCATCTTTACCAACTTTATCCATTGCATTAGCAATAATTTCACCAATCTCATTACTACCACTTGATACGGTTGCAACACTTGATATATCAGTATTGCTTTCAATTTTATGTGATTTAGCTAAAAGCAACTCAGCAACCTTTTTACTAGCAAGATCGATGCCTTCTCTTAATAAAACAGGATTATTACCCTTCTCAACAGCTCTTATGCCTTTATGGATCATTGCCTGCGCTAAGACTGTTGCAGTTGTTGTTCCATCACCAGCAGCATCATTAGTATTATTAGCTACTTCAATAACTAGTTTTGCACCCATGTTTTCAAATGGATCATCAAGTTCAATTTCTTTTGCTATCGTTACCCCATCATTAACAATTAGTGGTGAACCATATTCCTTATCTAAAACGACATTTCGACCCTTAGGTCCCATAGTTACTTTTACTGCATCTACTAAATAATCAACTCCTTTTATCATTGAATCTCTAGCATCTTTTGAATATAGAATTTTCTTGCTCATTTTTATCTCCTCCTATTCGATCACTGCTAAAATATCATCTTCTGCAATTATTAGATATTCCGTTTTATTTAATTCGACTTCCGTTCCGCCATATTTTTTGAACACTACCCTTTGACCTGCTTTTACACTAACTTCATGTAGTTTTCCATCAAGCCATTTACCTGGGCCTACGGCTACGACTTTGCCAACTGAGGGTTGATCTTTAGTGCTTTCTTGAAGCACGATACCGCTTGCGGTCTTTAATTCTTGTTTTTCTTTTTCCAATACAACATTGTCAAATAATGGTCTTAACATTAAATTGCCTCCTATTCTTCCTATTTTAGCACTCATTGTATCTAAGTGCTAACTACTATTATTATACCTTTATCTTAAATGATGTCAATATCTACACTCATTTTATTTTAAAAATGTAACTGACTTTATTTTCATGCAATGATAGTATAAGATAATCATATAAAGAGAGGTTATTTATGGAATGGTTATTAAGTTTAGATAGAGTAACTTTAGCTTTACTCGCAACATTATTTACATGGGGTATGACCGCACTTGGTGCTGGTATGGTATTTTTCTTTAAAACAATCAATCAAAGAATATTGAATGCAATGTTAGGTTTTGCGGCTGGCGTCATGATTGCGGCAAGCTTTTGGTCGTTATTAGCCCCAGCTATCGAAATGGCTGAGGAAATATCAAATATTCCAGCTTGGGCAGTTGCAGCTATCGGGTTTCTTGCTGGAGCATTCTTTTTATGGTTAGCTGATAAACTCATACCACATATGCATGTCAAAGACGATCACGCTGAAGGATTGCCTTCACGATTACGTCGTAGTATCCTACTTGTACTATCGATTACATTACATAATATTCCTGAAGGATTAGCCGTTGGTGTAGCCTTTGGTGCTGTAGCTCAAGGTGTTGGTGTTGAAGGCTTACTACCAGCAATTGCGGTTGCCATAGGTATTGGTATTCAAAATTTTCCTGAAGGTGCAGCAGTTAGTATTCCCTTAAGAAGAGAAGGAATATCCCGTTGGAAAAGCTTTTTAATGGGTCAAGCATCTGGTCTTGTTGAGCCAATCTCAGGTGTTTTAGGAGCACTATTAGTACTGTTAGTTAAACCTATATTACCCTATGCTTTAACTTTTGCGGCTGGTGCAATGATTTATGTTGTTGTTGAAGAGTTAATTCCTGAATCACAAACATCGCATAAGGATACGCATTCTGCGACAATCGGATGTATTATAGGCTTTACTGTTATGATGATATTAGATGTTGCTCTAGGTTAAAAAAAGATCGTAAGACCTTTTTTTATAATATTTCCCAGTAATAAGATACCTTATAATCACATCCAACACCTAAGAAAATAGTATTATCTTCAGGAAGATCATCGTTGTCTTTTGAAGCATAACCATGACCATGTTGTGGTTCAACACAAATAAACGGAGTATCTTTTGTTTTATGCCAAAAGCCAACTCTTTTAAAATTAGCAATTCCAACTCTTATACCATTTTCTCCATCTGTTAAATCAACATACTCACTCTTTAATCCATAGAAGAATACCGCGCTTTTCTCGGCAAAGAAATCATTGTTAACAAAAGATATTTCTTTACCCAAATGATAGCCGGAGTCTATTATCATATTCTCATCTTTTTCCATAACGATCTTATAGTCATCAAATGATTTATCATTTGTTAATGGTGTACAAAATGCGGGATGAAATCCAATTTGAAAACGAATCGGTTTATTATCAGTATTCTTTATTTGATATCTTAACCAAAGTCTTTTTCCTTCCAATTGGTAGTTTACAGATAATTGAAAATGATACGGATATTTATTAAGCGTATTTTCATCAGAAACCAATACCAACTCAACTTCTTCGCTTGTTGCCTTTGTGCATTCGAAAGTCGCATAACGTGCAAACCCATGCTGCCCCATAGTGTACGATACATCATCAACTAAGTATGATTCACCCCAAGCTTTTCCTACTACCGGAAAAAGAATGGGATTACGATTTTGCCAAAACGTTTTATCACCACTCCAAATATACTCAATGTTTGAGTCATTCGCTTTAAAACTAATAACCTCAGCAGCGGTTGTGCTAAATTTAGCGCTAACCCATTTATTCTTTAATTCCATATGATCCTCCTTGTTATTATCAACTCTATTTTGATAAATTAATCAATACTTTTCAAGTGGTTAAACATGATAATCTCATTTTAACAGTATTACAGTTTCTAATCGATATAAAACCATAATTATCACTATTATGGTTTTATTTTAACTACTATAAGGTCGATGTTATCGATATTCTTTTTTTATTCGATCAACGATGCTTTGAAATGCTAAACCATATTTTTCAAGTAAAGCTTGTGGTTTTCCGCTTTCACCAAATGTATCCTGAATACCTAATATTGATAGTTGGTGCGGATATTCACTAACTAACACTTCGGCAATAGCCGAACCAAATCCAGCTAAGATATTATGTTCTTCACATGACATCAGATACTTATGAGATTTAGCGATCTTTACGATCAACTCTTTATCAATCGGTTTTATCGTTGCCATATTTATTACAGTACAATCAATATTATCAGCGGTTAGTATCTCAGCCGCCTTAAGTGCTTCTTGAACCATTAAACCTGTCGCAAAGATAGCAACATCTTTTCCTTGACGCACAATTTCACCTTTACCAAAATTGAATTCATATGTCTCATCATGATATTCAGCAACGGCACTACGACCAAGTCTAACATAGATGGGACCTTCAATATTAGCAATCGCTTTTATCACCGCTTCTGTTTCGATACCATCACTTGGTTGAATTACCTGCATGTTTGGAATCGAACGCATCAATGCAATATCTTCAACACTCTGATGTGATGCGCCATCCTCACCTAATGTAACCCCAGCATGACTTGCACAAATCTTAACGTTTAGTTTTGAATAACAGATACTGTTTCGTACCTGCTCAAAAGCGCGACCTGCTGCAAACATCGCAAAACTACTTGCATATACGATCTTGCCACTAGCCGCAAGACCAGCCGCTATTGACATCATATTTGCC
>CAZKJS010000025.1:17646-25583 GCA_964553255.1 uncultured Erysipelotrichaceae bacterium
TTTGCCTCGGCAATACCGATATTAAAATGACGTTGTGGACATACTTTTTGTGCTTCATTTGTCTTGGTGCTTTTGGTTAAGTCAGCATCAAGAACCACAATTCTTTCATCCGTAAGGATAAGTTCAGCCAATGCTTTACCATAGGCTTCTCTGGTTGCTCTTTTTACCATCTTATACTCCTTCAATCTCTTTTAATGCTTGCTCTGTTTGTTCAGGATTAGTTGCAGCGCCATGCCAATTAGCTTCGTTTTCCATAAAAGAAACACCTTTTCCTTTAACGGTATGAGCAATGATAACTGTTGGTTTATTTTTAATTGTTTTCGCTAATGCAAAGGCATCAGCAATCGCTTTAAAATCATGACCATCAATTGAAATAACATGCCAATTAAACGCCTCATACTTAGGTGCAAATGGCGTAGGATCCATGACCTTGGTAATGTCACCATCTATTTGCAAACCATTAAAATCTAAAACTACACAAAGATTATCTAACTTATAGTTAACAGCTGCCATAAAGGCTTCCCATATCTGTCCTTCTTGACTCTCACCATCACCAATCATCGCATAGATACGATGTTTATTATTATCAAGCTTATTAGCTAAAGCCATACCAACAGCGGTAGATAAACCTTGACCAAGACTTCCAGTACTCATATCGATACCAGCTACATAATTCATATTTGGGTGACCTTGTAATCGCGAATTTACTGCTCTGAAAGTGACTAACTCTTCTTCAGCTAGAAATCCTTTTTCACATAATATCGCATATAGTAGCGGTGTTGCATGACCTTTGCTCAATACAAAACGATCACGATTAATCGTGTTTACATTCTCTTGGTTGATATCCATTTCATTAAAATAAAGCCATGTTAAAATTTCAACACCAGATAAACTTCCTCCTGGGTGACCTGATTGAGCACTAGCTACCATCTTAATGATGTTCTTACGTATATTACGCGCATGATTTTCTAATTCCGTTATCGTATACATTCTTACACCATCCTTTATAGTATTATATCACTTATTTGAACATACTTAAGATTGTTTGCATCGATATCGTAATTATCTTGACATCAATAATGAACGGTTGTATATTATTATCATATACAAATGAAAGTAGATGAGTAAATGGCTTATATTGAGTTTATTGATGTTAAAAAGATCTACAAAATGGGTGAAGTAAATATTACTGCTCTTGATGGTGTTTCTTTTGCCATAGAGAAAGGTGAATTTGTGGTAGTAGCAGGTGCTAGTGGTGCTGGTAAATCAACAATACTAAATATCCTAGGTGGTATGGATACAGTAAGTAGTGGTCAGATCATAGTTGATGATATGGAAATAAGTAACTTCAATGAAAAAGAACTAACTAATTATCGTCGCTATGATATTGGTTTTGTTTTTCAATTCTATAACTTAGTTCAAAACTTAACTGCGATTGAAAATGTTGAACTAGCGACACAAATCTGTAAAGATCCTCTTGATATAGAAGAAACGATAGCTGCTGTTGGTTTGAAGAACCGTAAGAATAACTTCCCATCGCAATTATCAGGTGGTGAACAGCAACGTGTTGCAATCGCAAGAGCACTAGCAAAAAACCCAAAACTATTACTATGTGATGAACCAACAGGTGCCCTTGATTATAAAACAGGAAAAGCGATCTTAAAACTTCTTCAAGACACATGTCGTAATCAAAACATGACAGTTATCATTATCACCCATAACCTAGCATTAACCGCAATGGGTGATAAAGTTATTAAAGTGAAAAGTGGCATTGTCGATTCAATCGAGATCAATAAAAATCCCTTACCAATAGAAAGTATTGAATGGTAATGAAAAAAAAGCGCTCAATTCTTACTATTGATCTCTTCCGAGAAATCAAACGTTCTTTCGAACGTTTTTTATCCATATTCGCAATCGTTGCTATTGGTGTAGCTTTTTTTGCTGGGATAAAAGCCGCAAGTAGTGTAATGAAAGCATCCGCTGATGCTTATTATGATCGTTATAATCTTATGGATCTTCGCATTCTATCTAATTTTGGATTAAACAGCAATGATATTATAGCAATCAAAAATACTGAAGGTGTTGATGGTGTCTTTGCGACAATGAGCATGCCAGTTACAACTATTAAAGATACCTATGAATATGTACTGATAGCTCATGGTATTGATATCAAAAATACCAATAGCGATAATAAAAACTATATTAATCAATATGCATTGATTGAGGGCCGTTATCCTTTAAGATCAGGCGAATGCTTAATTGAAGACTTACAACTATTTCAAAGTAATCTCAATTTAGGCGATACAATAACCTTAGAAAGTGGAACAGATAAAGATATTCTATCATCTCTAGTTGTTGATACTTACAAAATTGTCGGTATTGTAAAAACACCCTATTATCTTTCTTATCAAAAAGGTACAACTAACATCAAAGATGGTAGAATTGATGCTTTTATCGTTATTCCAAATAGTGATTTCATAAGCGATTATTATCACGAGATCTTTGTCACGATCGATGGTGCAAAAGCGTATAACTCCTATCAATCATCTTACTTTGATCATATTGAAACCGTTGTTGATCAACTTGGTGTTATTGGTAATATTCAGTCGGAAAAAAGATACAACGAGATCATTGATGAAGCAAATAAAAAACTTGATGAAGCAAAACTAGAATACCAAAATGGTTTGACTACTTATGAAACTGAGATTGAAAAAGCAGAGCGAGAACTTGAAGAAGCCCGATTTGAGCTGATCAGAGGACAAATAGAATTAGCCAATAATCAGCTTTTACTTGCTATCACTATTCAAAGTTATCAAAGCGATATCGACACAGCAAAACAAGCATTGGCATTGACACAGCAAACATATGATCAACTAGATCAACAATATCAACAAACTAAAGAGCAACTTGACGTCCTTGTGGCCGGTTATGAAGAAGAGCTTGTAGACATCAATCTCGCAATCACACAGAAACAAGCTCAAATAAGCGAAATTGACGATCAAATCGCTAATAATCAACAACAAATTGATCAGCTAAATCAACAGCTTACAACAACCGATCCTGCTGATCCAGAGTATCAGACAATAATAAATGAAATCAGTTCACTTAATTCCACTAATTCAAATCTTTCAGCTCAACGTAATACTTATCAAAGCGAGTTACTCACTTTAGAAAATAGAAGAAATCAGATTCAAACCAACATTAACTTAGCTACCACTGGTTTAGTTACCTTGCAACAACAATTAGTAACTCTTCAAAACACGATCATTTTATATCAAAATCAAATAACCGATGGTGAAAAGCAGCTCATCGAAACCCAACAATCAGCTAATGTCGAGTTTGCGAAAGCACAAAAGAAAATTGATGATGGACAAACAACTTTGATCAATGGTCAGTTAGAACTCGATCGTCAAAAACAAGAAGGCAAAGAGAAACTGCTAGACGCTCAAGAACAAATCATTAAAGCTGAAAAAGATATAGCTGCTATCGCTGAAGCACAATGGTATATCCTTGATCGTAACTCTCATTATAGCTACCGCGATTATGGTGCAGCAGCCGATCGAATGGATAATATTGCACAGGTCTTTCCTCTATTCTTCTTCTTAGTTGCTGCTTTAGTATGTTCTACAACGATGACAAGAATGATTGATGAACAACGCGGTACCATAGGAACGCTCAAAGCGCTTGGTTATAGTGACTTTAGAATTATAAGTAAATATCTAAATTACGCTCTTATAGCCAGTATTGCTGGTTGTATGATTGGTATCGTATCGGGTATGTACATTTTCCCTACTGTTATTTTTGAAGTTTGGAACACAATGTATACCGTACCAGATATTGTATATTTGCCCAATACTTCACTAGCATTAACTACATCATTGATTGCTATCGCTACAACATTACTAGCAAGCTACTCCTCTTGTTATGTGATATTAAAAGATAACCCCGCCTCATTACTAAGACCTAAAGCACCAGTTAATGGTAAAAAGATAATTCTAGAACATTTAAACTTCCTGTGGCGTCGCATGTCATTTACCGCAAAAGTCACCGCTCGTAATATCTTTAGATACAAAAAACGTTTCTTAATGACGGTGATTGGTATTTCAGGTTGTTCAGCTTTGTTATTATCAGGTTTTGGCATAAGGGATTCAATAGGACAAATAGCCACATATCAGTTTGAGCAGATCATTAGTTACGCAACCGCTGCTAAATTCACAAGCAATCTTACACTTATTGAGAAACAAGATTATGTTGATGAACTTAAAACGCAGGTAAATGTTGAAGATGCTATGCTAATTAGCGAAACAAACGGAACGATTTATGTTGGAAATGAAGAACTAGCAGTAACGATAATAATTCCATATGATATTGTCCAATATCGAGACTTTAATCAATTGCGAGAAAGAACATCAAAACAAACGATCAATATTAAAAATAGTGGTATCGTCATAACCGAAAAGGCGGCTACCGATCTTAATTTAAAGATAAATGATAAGCTAACCATCGCTAATAGCGATGGTTATAAAGAACAAGCTATCATTACTGGAATCGCTGAAAACTATGTTGGTCATTATGTCTTTATGGCAGCTAATTATTATCGAGATCTATTTTCATTAAGACCGATATATAATTCATCGATCATAAAGCTAAATGATACTTCAACAACAAGCGAAACACAGTTTGGTACACAACTGATCGATAGTGGTAAAATTGATTCACTTACCTTCTATTCAGGTATCGCTGATCAGTTTAAAGATATGATAACAAGTTTAAACTTAGTAGTAGTTGTTATGATACTAAGTGCTGGCATATTAGCTTTTGTGGTTTTATATAATCTTAGTAATGTTAATATAAGTGAGCGACTACGAGAAATTGCTACCATAAAAGTATTAGGATTTACACCTAAGGAAGTATCTAATTATGTCTACCGCGAAATAATAATCCTAACATTTATTGGTTCATTATTTGGCTTACTACTTGGAAGAATCTTGCATTTGTTTATCATGAAAATAGCTGAACTAGATGCGGTTATGTTTGGTCGCGAGATATATCCTTTAAGTTATGTTTACGCTGTGGTGATAACCCTTGTCTTTTCACTGATCGTTAATATCACGATGACTAAAAAACTAAGAAATATAAAGATGGTCGAATCATTAAAATCAGTCGAATAAAAAATAACCAAACGGTTATTTTTTATTTATTTCAGTAAGTAATTGTTTGACCTCTGCTAAGTTATTTACAACATATGTCGCTTTTGATGTATTAAATTTAAATCGCGGATCATATAAAGCCACCACACACATACCGGCGTTATAACCTCCGGTAATACCCATTTCTGAGTCCTCTATTACCATACATTCTTCTGGTTTAACCTTTAATAATTCAGCTGTGTGAATAAATATCTGAGGATCAGGCTTTGTCTTTGGAAATTGTGTGCCACTGACAATATGATCAAAATAGCCATGAAGCTCACACTGATCTAGCTTAATCTGAATTCTTTCAAGTGCCCCTGAGGATGCCAATGCAATTGGAAAACCCTCAGCTTTTAAATAATCTAAAAGCGTAATAGCTTCTGGTCTTAGTAGTTTTCTAAAATCCGTTGGAAAATCAATATTAAACTGACGATGATAAGCGGTTGCAACCTCTGGTGTTACACCTAGAAATTTAGCAATATTCTCATTGTAGTATTTTCCTGAGCCGCCACCTATATAATAGAGATCTTCAAGAGCAACTTCCACATTATGGCCTTTTAAGATTTTTTGAACATTTTTAATGTATTCAATCTCACTATCAACGATAACGCCATCCATATCAAATATAACTGCTTTTATCATTTTTATACCTCACATATCTTTTATTCTATGGTAGAACCCACGGTATGTAAAGATAAAAGCATACAGATGTTTGTGCGATTTTTTTATCAGTAAGCGTATTCTAATCTGATTATATGATACAATTTAAGTACGTTATATTCGCTATAAATAAACACATGGTAATATGAAACAAATAAAACAAAACATGAAAAATGAAGTTACTGCAATTGGAGCATCTATGATAGATATTTATGGTAGAAGCGAAAAGACGCTTTTGATCAAGGATTCAAACCCGGGAAATATTGTTGTTAACTGTGGCGGTGTTACGCGCAATATAAGCGAGAACCTAGCTTTGTGTAATATCAATGTCAAACTCATCACCACATTAGCCAAAGACGCTTTTAGTGAAATGATAATAAGAAGATGTAAGCAAGTTGGTATTGATATTTCAGCTTCATATTATCAAGATGATTACACTACTACGACCTATATGGCAATATTAGATGATCAAGGCGATATGCATGTTGCTGTATCAGATACCAAAGCGTTAGATAATATGCCCTTAAGTCACATTATCAAACATCAATCACTAATTACAAGAAGTGATATAATTGTCATTGACGCTGCACTACCTGATACCATCATTGATCATATCTTAAATATAGCGCAAAACTCACGCATCTATGTTGATCCTGTTTCAACAAATAAAGCTAAATCAATCAAAGGTAAACTAAGCAAATTTGATACCTTAAAATGTAATATCTTAGAAGCATCTTACTTGAGTGATATCGCAATCGTTGATAAATTGACCCTTGAAACAGCTGGCTTAAAACTTATCCAACAAGGATTAATAAATGTTTTTATCACCTTAGGTAAAGATGGTGTTTATTATCAAAACAAAGAAAGCCAAGGATATTTACCAAGTTATGCTCATACGATCAAAAACGCAACTGGAGCTGGTGATGCTTTTATGGCTGGTATTATTTATGGTGCTATCAATGATCTCTCGATTCACGAATCAGCTTTATTCGCAAGTGGTATGTCAGCTTTGTCCTTAGATAGTATAACGGCGGTCAATCCAACGATCACTGTAAATAAAGTTATGGAAATAATCAGAAAAGGAGAAAAATATGAATTTGAATGATTACTTTGTATTTAGTTTAGAGGTAGAGAATGCCTTAAAGGAAAATAAACCGATTGTAGCACTTGAAAGCACGATCATCGCACATGGTTTTGATTATCCAGCTAACTTAGAGTGTGCAAAAGAATGTGAACGTATCTTGAAAGAGCATAATGTAGTACCTGCAACTATTGGTATTATCAATGGTATGATCCATATTGGCATGAGTGAAGAACAACTGACTTACTTCGCTACTAATCGCAATATGAAGAAATGCTCAAGACGGGATGTTGCCGCTACCATTGCCCTTAAAGAAGATGGTGCAACAACAGTTACTACAACCGCAATGTTAGCTCATTTAGCTAATATCAAAGTTTTTGCGACTGGTGGCATTGGTGGTGTACATCGTCATGGTGAACTTACAATGGATGTTTCAGCCGATTTAGAAGAACTGGCGCAAACGCCAATAACTGTTGTTTGTGCAGGTGCTAAGTCCATTTTAGATATCGAAAGAACAAAAGAATATCTTGAAACACATGGTGTATGTATTATTGGTTATAAGACGAATAAAATACCAGCTTTCTACACTCGTGATAGTGGCTTTGAAGTTGATTATCAAATTGATGATGTTGATACCATCGTTAAGACAATCAAAGTAAGAGACGATTTTAGATTAAAGTCTGCATTACTAGTTACCAATCCAATTCCTCTTGATAATGAACTTGATCCAACCTACATAGATCAAGAAATAGATGAAGCATTAAAAGCCTGTGAAGCTAAAGGAATAAAAGGCAAAGATGTCACACCATTTCTCTTAAGTGCTTTACACAAATCCACAAAGGGGAAGAGTGTTGATGCCAACAAAGCACTTGTCTTCAATAATGTAAGACTAGCTGCCGAAATCGCTAAAGAATTAGTCAAGATCGTCTGAAAAGACGATTTTTATTATAAAAAACTCCCAATAAAGGGAGTAATTTATCTGGCAATGAGCTAATTTCACTATA
>CAZKJS010000026.1:0-24594 GCA_964553255.1 uncultured Erysipelotrichaceae bacterium
AAGAAAATCTTCTCATGTCATCTAACTCATTGTAAATAAAACTATTGCAGTTCCCAAGAATTGCAGCAACTGTTATTTTGAATGAATAATAAGTAGTATTATATGATTATAAACATAATTAATTTAAGAACGTGAAATTGATTGTCCTGTTTATTGGTTTAGTAAGATGATGATATAATAGTAAAAAAGGAGTTATTAATGAAGATAACAGTAATAGGATGTGGCCGTTGGGGCTCATTGATCGCATGGTATCTAGATAGTATAAAACAAGAAGTGACGCTTTATGGTAGGAAATCTTCTAAGCATATGCAGAGGTTTATGACTGAACGTAAGAATGATGTTATCAGTTTGCCAGCATCTATTAAGTTAAGTAATGATCTAGACGCAATTAACAAGGCAGAAATTGTGATCATTTCGGTAAATAGTCAAGGATTTCAAGCTTTGATGGATGAGTTAAAGATATACAAACCAAAAAACAAAGTTTTCGTCTTGTGTATGAAGGGAATTGAAATCGCAACGGAAAGAAGACTATCACAAGTTGCCAAAGATAACTTAGATGTATCAAACAAAGTAGCAGTATGGTTAGGTCCAGGTCATGTACAAGAACTCGCTAATGGGATACCAAACTGTATGGTTATTGATAGTGATGATGAAGAAACTAAAAAACTATTGGTAGATGCTTTCTCAAGTGAGCTTATTAGATTTTATTATGGTCAAGACTTAATTGGTAATGAATTAGGGGCTGCCACTAAAAACGTTATTGGCATTGCGGCTGGTATGCTTGATGGTTTAAAACTTTCTTCTTTAAAGGGCGCTTTAATGTCTCGAGGAACACGGGAGGTTGCCAGGCTAATTAAAGCTATGGGAGGTAATGAATTATCGGCCTATGGTTTATGTCATCTTGGTGATTATGAGGCTACTGTGTTCTCTAAATATAGTCATAATCGTCAATTTGGTGAATCATTCATTAAAAATGAAAAGTATGATGAGTTAGCTGAAGGTTATTACACAGTTAAGGCAGTGTTGTCATTGGCAACTAAATATAAGGTTGATATGCCAATATGTCACGCTGTGTATCAAATACTATATAAAGATAAAGATGCTTTAGAAGTATTAAATGGATTGTTTATAAGAGAGCTTAA
Organism: uncultured Erysipelotrichaceae bacterium; assembly: GCA_964553255.1. GTDB lineage: Bacteria > Bacillota_I > Bacilli_A > Erysipelotrichales > Erysipelotrichaceae > JAQUCI01. The sequence goes on from CAZKJS010000026.1 coordinate 1,143, forward strand.
AAACGAGTTTTAAAATGATCACACTTAAAACAGAAAGACTCACATTACGAGGATGGAATACCAAAGATATCTTTGATTTTCATGAATTCATGGGGGACGAGAAAATCGCAAATATGGCAGGGTTTAAACCCCATGAATCCCTGTGGGAAAGTCGAATCCTTCTTGATATTTTTATTAAAAGAGATTATGGTTGGGCGATATATCATAACGAAGATAAAAAGGTTATCGGTTTTGTTAGTTTGAATGATGACCCAAAAAGAGCAACAAGTCTAAATGCTAAATGTATTGGTTACTCTTTAACAAGAAAATACTGGGGTAAAGGTTTAATGGTTGAAGCGGTTAGTGCAGTCATGAAACATGCATTTAGTGATTTAAGAGTTGGTTTGCTATCGGTCTATCATTACCCAGATAACCAACGATCAAAAAGAGTAATTGAAAAGCTTGGCTTTATATACGAAGGTTGTTTAAGACAGTCCGCTATTCTTTTTAATCATGAGATCGAGGATGAGTGTTGCTATTCATTAATAGCTTCTGAATACCATAAAATGAAGATATAATAATGTAATCGTTATCAATCAATTTCTTTCTGAAAGTGATAGATTTTTTCATTTAGTCTATGTATAATACACTTGTTGTTGATTAGAGGACTTATTTGTAGTTCTACAAGATAAATACTAAACCAATACGCACTGTTAGATTAAAAAAGTAGTAATTGACTTAGTGTTTTTTTGTCGTTTAATCAATATCATTAAAATAAAGGGGGAATTTAGATGTTTAAACTCAAAGAAAACAACACAAATGTTTCGACTGAGATTATTGCAGGTTTATCAACTTTCTTTGCGATGGCTTACATTATCGTTGTTAATCCAGCAATCTTAAGTCAGGCTGGAATGGAATGGGGAGCGGTATTTCTAGCAACCATAATCGCTGCTGTTATCGGTACTTTGATTATGGGCTTAGTGGCTAATGTGCCATATGCGCAAGCACCTGGAATGGGACTAAATGCATTCTTTGTTTATACAGTTTGTTTTACATTAGGTTTTACATGGCAACAAACTTTATCAATGGTATTTCTATGTGGTCTGATCAATATTTTGATCACCGTCACAAAGATACGTAAAGCTATCATTAAATCAATTCCAAGAAGTCTTCAAAGTGCTATTGGTGGTGGTATTGGTATTTTCGTTGCTTATATTGGTATCTTAAATGTTGGACTTATTAATTTTGGTGCTGGTGTTCCATCATTGAGTTCACTAAATGATAATGTTATTTGGGTGTTTTTGATTGGTTTAGTTGTAACTATTATCTTGCTTGTTAAAAAGATAAAAGGTGCTATCTTAGTTGGTATCATTATATCAACACTTGTTGGTATCCCACTTGGAGTAACATCAGCGACTGAATCAATAAGTTTTGTCGAAGCATTTAAAGTATTGCCAACAACATTTGGGGTAATCTTTACTTCAGCAGGTATTCCATCATTAATTGCGGATGTGGCTAAATTACCTTTAGTGTTGATCACGATCTTTTCATTTAGTTTATCTGATACATTTGACACTATTGGAACCTTTATTGGTACTGGTAGACGTAGCGGTATCTTTAGTGAAGAAGATGAAAAGGCAATGGAAACAAGTTCAGGCTTTAAGTCTAAAATGGATAAAGCGTTGTTTGCGGATGCTACAGCTACATCGATTGGTGCTATATTTGGTACTTCAAATACAACAACCTATGTTGAAAGCGCAGCTGGTATTGGTGCTGGTGGTAGGACTGGTTTGACTAGTGTTGTTGTTGCTTTTTGCTTCTTTATCAGTGCTTTCTTTTCAAACCTAGTAAGTTCAATTCCGCTTGCAGCTGCTGCACCAGCATTAGTAATCGTTGGTGTAATGATGTTATCGGCATTCAAGGAAATTGATTGGGATGATTTTGAAGAAGCCGTTCCAGCATTTTTCGCTGGTATCTTTATGGCCTTATGTTATAGTATTTCTTATGGTATAGCGGTTGGATTTATCTTTTATTGTTTGATCAAGATCATTAAAAATGAAGCTAAATCAATTCATCCGATACTATGGGTAGCAACGATATTATTTATCATTAACTTTGTATTAATGGCATATATTAACAAGTAAGTATTAACTACTTATTATCGATTAATCCCCACTAACTAAGCTAGTGGGGATTATAATTTTGTGCAAATGTAATACTTTATAAAAAGTACTCATAATAGCCAATTTTGCCGGTTTTTTCGTTGACAATATTATTTGATAATGTTATGCTAATTAAGCATTTGGTAATTAACGGGCCTGTAGCTCAGGTGGTTAGAGCGCACCCCTGATAAGGGTGAGGTCGTTGGTTCAAGTCCATTCAGGCCCACCAATTACTAAATTTATTCCAGGGGTTTTAGCTCAGCTGGGAGAGCACCTGCCTTGCACGCAGGGGGTCAGGGGTTCGAACCCCCTAAGCTCCACCATATGTAAACACACCGCTGTATTAGCGGTTTTTATTTTAAAACAAAATTATTGAATGTATAATATAAATAAGATCAAGTTCTAATCCAAAAAATAATATGTAGTTAACTGTATGAGTAATGTTATGACTGGTTAGTGATAGTTTTCTTTTAAATATAATAGGATATTCTTTGCTTATTTGTGATCATCTTTTATATCCATCAACACAATAGGGAGGATAGTTTGATGAAGCCGAAGAACAAGCGCTTTTATCTATTATTTGGTTTTTTTGGTGTTGCTTTAGTGATATTTGTTATAGTCTTTTCATTGATGAAGAAAGATAAAGTTATTACCGATAATGACGACCCTTTGATAAATCAAACTGATAATGAGGACATTGTTGTAGTTGATCCTAACAGTGAGAAGGAAGATTTTATTTCGTCTTTGATCAGTGTTGATGAAACAATACTAAGTGAACAAGATAAGTTTGCGATAATTGATTTTGATGATCGCGTATTCTCACCAATCTACCATCCAGTTGTATCACTTTTGACTGACACAGGTCTGGATTTTAGTTAGAAAGCTAGTACACCTTATTCATGTATTGTAACACCTGATAGTAATCAAACAAGAACATTCAACTTCCAGTTTAATTAAAACATTTCAGCTAGTAAGTATGTTTGGCAAGTTTCTTTTTATCCGTTTAGTGGTGGTAAAACATCATTAGCTGCAGAAACAAGTAATCTTTTACAAAGTGGTGAATTACCAAAAACCGCAACTTCACTTACGATAGATTTTTCGAAAGTGTATAAAGCAGAGAAAGCATTCTTTCATCCACAACAAGGTTTGATCAAAATTGATCTTAATAAAAACTTACAACTTAAGATAACAGATAGATCGGTTACACAAGCACTTGTTAATTACGATACTATTCCACTTAGAGTATATTATGTACGCGTTTTCCCCGTTGATAGTTTTGGTAATAGTATTTCAGATGCAGGAGTTGGATTGCCAGTATTATATGGTGATCTAAAACCAACTAGTTCTACTGGAAATCGTCTTCGTCCTTTTGCATCAAAATTTTCTCTTTTATTAGCTAAAGCACCGGGGAACGTAACGCATAATGGTGAGTTTCCAAATAATTTCATTGATAAAGATCAAGCAACAATGCTTAATGTTGATCCTAAAACTTACGCAGTTTTACCAACTGATTTTCCATCAAATACCCAAGAGCTTTTAATACAAGTTAGTCTAGTCAAGTTTACTAAAAATGATTGGACTGATACAGCTGGCTTGGTATATGAAACAAAGATGACGGCTGATAATTCTGATTTTAAAGATTTAAAGTTTATAAATGGTACATCAGGCATTAAGATTGATTTCTCTAAGTTTGTACCTAGTGACAATAATTTACCAAACGATCAATATGTTCGTTACTATGTTCGTGCTGTAGCAATGATTGATGGGGTTCAACCAGGGACAGTTAATGCTTCATACTCAAAAACGATAACAATAGATTACGGCAAAAATCAATCACAAGGTTTTCAGTTTTATCCTGAGGTTAAGATTGATCCTGAGATTCCTACTGTTAATAATCTATCTTATACGCCAATACAATGGGAGAGTACGGGTTGGCAATATCATTATGTTGTAACACGACAACCTACTGAGAAAGAAGTATTCATCTTATGGGGGAGCGATAAACTCTATTCAGCTCTTCCTGTAGGAGCTAAGATTGATTTTACCCCAAAACCTGAGAATAAATCATGGTGGGAAGATGCTTGGGATGCCATTTCGAATTTCTTCAGCGATCTCGTTGATTTAACAGCTAAATTAGTTAATTGGGTGAGTAAAGCTTACGCTGATTTTAAATCAGGTATCATTAATATTGCAGTATCAGCTTTACCAAAATCTTTACAGGGACCAATGCGTGTGGCATTAACAGCGCTAGCTGATTACGGCCTTGCTTCAATTGGTATACCACCGACATTACCAAACTTTGATCAGTTAGCAAATATGGGTAAAGATTATCTAGCAACTGTCGCAATGCAACAAGCAGGAATACCAGCGGGATCACTTATTGAATATGGGGTAGAAGAAGTAGCTGAAGAAATATCAGAAAACTTGAGCAGATCAGCTAAAACATCATCACCAAATCCGATGAACTGGGATTTTGTTAAACTTGATGATATGTATCTTTATAGACCAGCCTATATAACAATAGAACTATATAATCCATATAGTGATCCAACCCCGTCAGGTAAATTATCACTGATAGTTGATAAGTTCATGGATATGAGTAAAAATGGATATGATCCTGCAATAACTAGATTATATGCTCTTTATGGCTCATCATATATTTGCTTGTTTAAACCGGTTTTTGGGATGGAAATACCATCGCTTGCGCCTGGTCAACATTTAAACATACCAATCATTCTTGAACCATATATAGGTATTCCACTGCCAGGAACTTCATCACCAGTATCATCAGAAGGTTTTCATCACATGTATAGTTTAGGCGAATACAACTTTAGTGTTAACATAACTTATGAACTTCCACCAATTAGTGAAAGTGTAAGTAAACAAGGATACACTGAAGATGCTATTTATAGCTATAGCTCAAATGGTAGTTCGTTTAGCTTTAGTATTGATCCTTATAATCACTACAATAAATAAATGAGCTAACACAACATGATTTATTTTCATTTATTTCGTTGTCTAATGTTTGCTAACAATCATTAGCTTATTCTTGATATAATAAACTTGAGGAGTTGATTGTATGAAAAGTGTGGTTAATATTAAGAAAGAAGGTAAACATATGTTGGCTGTTCTTTCTTTTGATCCACATAGTGAGTTTAATGAGTATAAGAAAAACATTTACGTAAAATGTGATTGTTTATCTGGTTCATTTCGTACGCGTATAAGAAGTATGAAAAATGGTGACTATGTTATCCTATTTAATAAAACAATAAGAGAAAAACTTAAGATACCAAAAAATGGAATTGAGAATGTTGAGATAGACATCAATATTGATGAAATATCAATTGTTGATCACACTGAGCAATTACCACCAATGGTTAAAGATGTACGCATAAGAAATATATTTGATCGCGTTAGTATTCGCCAGTTTACAGCTGACCATATTGAAAAACGTAAGTTGAATACAATTCTTTATGCTGGTATGAGTGCTCCCTCAGCAGGTAACAAAAGACCATTTCATTTCATCATTCTCGATGATGATAAGAAAATCAGCAACATCGTTGCTCAAACGCCTTATATTAAAATCATCGCTGGAGCGAAACTCAATATTGTCGTTTGTGGTGATCAAATAATGCAACCAATAAATGAATATCTATTAGCTGATTGTGCAGCTGCTACTGAGAATATGTTATTAGCGATCTCAAGTCTTGATTTGGGTGGTGTTTGGTGTGGTATTAAGAAAGACTCGGATCTTCAAGAAATAATCAGTAACGAACTGGCATTACCAAGTGATATTATACCAACTGCCATAATTGCTTGTGGTGTCGTAGATAAAAAAGTAGCTGCTAAACGAGTATTTGATCAAAAGAAAGTTCATTACAATAAATGGTGAACATGACTTAGTGACTATAATTAAGCTTATTAATGATAGAAATGATCACATCAGTTGATGATTGATCATTTTTTGTTGAATGATGTTTAAACTGAAAATTGAATTAAACAAAGGTAATGAGTGATAGAAATACTTATAATAAGCTTAATTGGCTTAATAAAAAATGAACTATGGTATACTTATATAAAATGTAGAATGAATGGAGGTAAACTTAATATTGATTTATGAGAAACTAAAAGAATCACTATTTGCAGTATTACCAATCGTTATTGTTGTATTGATCTTAAATTTTACTCTTGTAACGATTGATCATATTGAACTGATAAAGTTCATTGTTGAGGCCTTTTTCGTATTTGTGGGTTTAGCTTTATTTCTTTTTGGTGTAGAACTTGGTATTGAGCCTATTGGTAAATTAATTGGTTAAATATTGACTAAAAAGAACAAATTCTGGTTTGTTATTATTGCGGGATTAATACTTGGTTTTATCATATCAATAGCAGAACCAGACTTACATATACTTGGATTTCAGATTGAATTTGTCACAAGTGGCACATTATCAAGATTGTTAATTGTGATTGTGGTATCTATTGGTATTTCATTTTTATTGGCTATTGGTTTGTCGCGAATTCTATATAACATTTCATTAAAACATGTTTTAATTGGATGCTATGTTTTGATATTAGTATTATCGTTTTTTGTTTCAAAGGAGTTTATGGCAATAGCTTTTGATGCCTCAGGTGCTACAACAGGAGCGCTTACTGTACCTTTCATCTTGGCATTAGCTATTGGTGTATCATCGATGAAAAAAGATAGCAAAGCTTCTGAAGCAGATAGTTTTGGTCTTGTTGCGGTTACATCAACAGGAGCGATCATCGCCGTTTTATTATTAAGTATTATAATGAAAAACGAGCAGATTACAGCTATTTCAATTATAGAACAACCAGAGAGTACAAACCTGATCTTTGCTTTCATCAAAATACTTCCGAAAATGATGATTGAAATATTAATGTCATTATTACCCATAATAATTGTTTTGGGTTAATTCAGTTTTCAAAATATCGAGTTAAAGCAAACAGACAAAATAGGATCATCAATGGTATAATCTATAGTTTTATTGGTTTAACATTATTTCTAACTGGTGTAAACGCTGGATTTATGAATATGGGACGTTTAGTGGGCTTTCAAGTGGGTAGTTCAAATCAAGTTTGGTTGATAATCTTGATAGCTTTTGTCATGGGACTTTTCACTGTTTTGGCTGAACCAGCGGTTCATGCATTAACTAATCAAATTGAAGAAGTTACAAGTGGTTACGTTCATAAGAAAACTGTACTTGGTGCTTTATCATTAGGTATTGGTATTGCTCTTGCATTATCAGTTATCAGAATTATGACGCCAAGTTTACAGCTATGGCATTACTTGTTACCTGGATATATGATTTCTTTAGGGTTAACCTTTATTGTTGATGATTTATTTGTTGGAATGGCATTTGATTCAGGAGGGGTGTCTTCAGGACCAATTACGGCTACCTTTGTTTTGGCTTTTGCCCAAGGAGTGGCTAGTGCAGTTGATGGTGCTAATGTTTTAATTGATGGCTTTGGTATTATAGCGATGGTTGCTATGACACCAATCATAACAATACAAATTCTGGGTTTGATCTATCACTTTAAATCCAAGAAAGGAGTTTAATATGATCAAGGACTTAAAATATACGATGCTTTATGTGATTGTTGATTGTGGTCTTGCTTCTAAGATACTACATTTCGCAAGAATCAATGGGGTAACTGGAGGTACCATCATCAAAGCACATGGGACTGTTAATAATCGCTTCTTAAGATCACTTTCGCTTGATGATAATAAAAAGGAAATATTGATCATGGTAATGCGTAAATCGATGGCATCAATCATCATGCCAAAGATCAATGAAAAGTTTAAATTACATAAGCCAAATCGTGGTATTGCTTATTGCATTGATATTGAAGGAATCTGTGGTTCAAGGGGTTGTGTTATAAATGAGGAAGAAAAAGAAAGGAATGATGATTATATGTATCAATCAATTATGGTTATCATAGAAAAGGGCAAAGCAGAAGAAGTAGTAGAAGCAGCTGTAAGTGCTGGTGCAAAGGGTGCTACTATCATCAATGGTCGTGGTTCAGGAGTAAATGAAACAAGCAGAATCTTTGCGATGGATATTGAACCAGAGAAAGAACTCGTATTGATCATATGTAAAAACACAATAGCTTTAGACATAATAGATCGTATTAAGGTAGATTTCAAAATTGAAGAACCCGGGAATGGGCTAATCTTTGTTCAAAATGTTAGTCAAGCTTTTGGCTTGATTGATTAAATAATTGTTAAACAATACGAAGAAGCGTATGATATAATTAATAATGAACAGAGGTTTATTTATATGGCACAAACACTGAAAGAAGATGTACGTAAACGTATAGAAAATGCGGCTATTAATCAACTATTGGTCAATGGTATGCATAAAACAAACATGCGTGATATCGCAAAAGAAGCGCAAATAACACCAGGTAATCTGTATCGTTATTATGCTAGTAAAGATCAATTGATCATAAGCATCACCGGAGTATTGATAGAAGGTTTGAATGACATTGTTCAAAAAGAGACAGGACAAAGTTTAGACCTTGATGGTGCTATTCCACTACTACCGGAGATACCCGATAATATGGATACGTTGACTTTCATTGAAAAAACGCTTGTTGCCAAACTTCGTAATGCTTTAATTGATATTGGTAAATTAGCCGTTAATTATCCAAAAAGAATGACTATCTTGCTTGATGATTCAATCGTGAGTCAAAAACTCTATGCTTGGGGAATGCAGATCATATATGAATTTTATAATTCTTATTTCACCGTGATAGTCGATAATCAAAAACCAACAGATACAATGATCAGAGTTGTAACGATGTCATTTTGTGAAGGAGTGATGCAACTTTTGAAAGCGTTATTGATCGATAATAATATCGATGATTATATTGTAATGCTTGATCGTTTCTTGGTAATCCAGAAAAATGGTATTGCGGCTTTATTAAAACAAGAAATAGACAATAATACTATAATTATTAAAAAGTAAAATACTGAAGCGTGCTTCAGTATTTATTCTTTATAAATGCGTTTGATTATAACGGGACTTAGCGGTTTATCGCCTGGACCCGTTTTCACATTTGCGATTTCATCAACCACTTCCATACCACTAACAACTTTACCAAAACTAGCATATAAACAATCTAAATGAAATGCATCTTGATGTGTTATAAAGAATTGTGATGAAGCAGAATCAAAACTAGCAGCTCTAGCCATGGAAATTACACCACGTTGATGTTTAATTGGATTGTTGTGATTATTTGCGATAAACTCACCTTTGATCGTGGTTGAGCTACCACCAGTACCATTTCCTAAAGGACAACCGCCTTGGATCATAAAGCCTTTAATAACACGATGAAATGTTAGACCATTATAAAACCCTTCATCAACAAGCTTAAGGAAATTACTCACGGTTACTGGTGCCACACTTGCATCAAGTTCAAGCTTGATCTTTTTATTTTCACTTATTTCGATTACTATCATTTTACTACCCTTTCTGTAATGTATGTATCAATAATCTTAGCACAGCATGCGACTAAATCGTTACATGATCTTATTTCAGAGTTGGTCGCAAGCAAAGAGTGACAATCCATATAACCATTCTCATCTATGAACTTATCAGTGCAAAGCGCTACTTCACTTGCTGAGAAGTCTTTTGTTAATCCCATTTGAGATAGATCACCAGCATTAATAGCACTGATAACGATACCCATCGCATTAACAGCGCCACATATATTCTCTTTCTTACCAAATCCTCTGCCAAGACCATCACCAAGCTTATAGGCGGTTTCAGGACCTACATGAAGATATTCATGAAAAGCGACTAATATGGCTTGGGCACAATTACACTTTTGTTTATGCAAACTTCTAGCTTGTTCTATGTTATTCATAATTACCTCTTCTTACGTTTTAATGATATAACATTTTTCTTTAAACAACAAAAAATATTTACTTAAGTGATATAATAAAACCAGAAATGAGGGGATACACATGTATAATAATATGATTTTTTCTGTTACTAGAGATCTTGTTGATAAGATAAGTCAAACCCAAGAAGAAAACATCAAGAAAGCTGCTTCATTGATCGTAGATTCGATTAAAAGAGGTGGTATTATTCAAGCTTTTGGTTCTGGCCATTCAATTGCTGGAGCAATGGAACTTTATCATCGTTATGGAGGTTTAGCACCAGTTAAAAAACTTGCGGAACCATCAGGTGGTACATATGAGAGAATGGAAGGTATTGGGTCATTGTTTCTAAAAGATACTGAAATATTACCTGAAGACGTAGTTTTTGTTGTATCTCATTCGGGTAAGAATGCTTTACCATGTGAAGTTGCATTAGTCGCTAAAGAAAGAGGCGCTAAGGTAATTGTTGTTACTTCTATCAAAGCAAGTAGTGAACTTCCAACTGGTCATTCATGTGGTTTACATCTTTATGAGATTGCTGATGTTGTGCTAGATACGCAAGTTGATCCAGGTGATGCCATGTCAACTGTTGAAGGTCTAGATAGTAAGATTTGTGGTATGTCATCAATAGCCACAGGAATAATCTTACAAGCAACGGTTTATGAAGCAGTAGATATGATGGTAAAACAAGGGATAAAACCACCAATTAGATTTGTTCAGTCAAAGGATACAAATCCTAATACCTTAATGGATATCGAAAAAGCTTACAGCCATCGTTTATTTAGAAAATAGACTAAAAGCAGATTCGCCATGAATCTGCTTTTTTTATACTTTGATGTCTTGTTGTTTAACCTTAAGTTTATTAATTGATTGGGTGTGTTTTATTTCATGCCATAAGGTAGTTTTCTTGAACAAACATTGAATGTTGATTAAGGTCCATGACATAACAAACAACCAAAATGTCATTATTCCTTTTATCGCTTGTTTGTTTAGTTTGTGTTCAGATATTAAGATGATCAACGCAAGAATCACAGTTGTGATATATGATGCGATAATAGGAAATAGGTATAACAAGACATTTGTCTCTTTATTTAAAAAGACTAGTAATATAGTAAGTAATAACTGAACAATTGAAGCTAATTGGATGATAGGCGCAAACAATGAAACAAAGCCATCAACAAACTGAGCAAAGTTATTATAATTGATACGCTGTAATAGTTTCTTATGATAAAGCGATAACAACTGTAAAGCACCACTACTCCATCTTCTTCGTTGCGTCATTGATTGTTGTAGGGTCAATGGTTGTTCATCATAAGTTATCGCGTTTGGTACCCATGCAATCTTTTCATCATTGATCATACATAAAAGACAATATTCAGTATCTTCTGATAATGTGGTTGTACACCATCCACTACTATGCTTTAAAGTAGCAGTTGATATCATAAAACCAGTGCCATTAATATAAGCAGATAAACCTGCATTAAATTTAGCTTGGTTGATAAAACGATTCATTAATGAGAAATAGATATCGTAACAAGAAGTGATCCAACTATCATATGGATTTTTAGCTGCGCGATATCCTTGCGCAATTCTTATACCACTTATATAAGCACTATTCATTTCATTAAGGAAGTTTTTATCAACAACATTATCAGCATCGAATACACAAAAAGCATCATAATCATATTGCACTGACATTAATTGATTAAATGTATGTCTTAACACTTCACCTTTGGAGCTAACTGGGTATTGACAATCTAGAACTATAGCACCAGCAGCTTTAGCTTTGTCAGCGGTATTATCACAACAATTGTTTGGCACAACATAAATATCATAAAGATGTTTAGGGTAATCTAGCTTTTTCAAACTCATTACAACATCGGTTATAACCGTTTCCTCATTTCTAGCCGCAATCACGATACCAAATCTTGTTTTTGCTTGATGATCATCATAAGGAACTCTTCTTTTTATTGAATAAAAAGCAAATATGATATAGTAAATACTATAAATCGTTAAGATAAATCCAAGTAAAGATAATATAAATCGCAATATTTCAATCATGATAGACTCCTTATCTGTTTGTCTATCTCATCATAATGACTAATAATTAATACCATGCTAATATGTTATTAAGATTTTATTAACTTAAGTCCTTAAGTAAATCTTAAAAGTTTAGCCACTGTGTTTTTAATAATTGTAATGATAAGATAAAAACGGAGGTTTAAAGTATGTACAATATATTAGTTTGTGATGATGATCGCGATATCGTAGCTGCTTTAAAAATATATCTATCAGCAGAAGGATATAAAATATATGAAGCATTTAATGGTGATGAGGCGTTATCAATAATAAAAAACAACGACATTCAATTAATCTTACTAGACATTATGATGCCAGTGCTTGATGGTATTAAAACAACAAGCATTATTCGCGAAACATATAATATTCCGATAATCTTGTTGACCGCTAAAAGTGAAGATAGCGACAAGGTGTTGGGGTTAAATATTGGTGCAGACGACTATATAAGTAAACCATTTAATCCTATTGAAGTAATAGCACGAGTTAAGTCACAACTAAGAAGATATACCAATCTAGGTGGTCAAATAAAAACGGCGAACAAACTGATTATCGGTGGTATTGAGCTTGATGATGAAACTAAAACAGTAACCGTTGATGGGGTGGTTGTTGCATTAACTCCTTTGGAATATAACATTCTACATTTATTGATGAAAAGTCCTGGTAGGGTATACTCAGGTACCCAAATATATGAGCAAATTTGGAATGATCCAGCATTTGGTTCAAACGCGACAGTTGCGGTTCATATACGACATCTACGCGAAAAAATAGAAATTGATCCAGCAAATCCACGCTATTTAAAAGTTGTATGGGGTTTGGGTTATAAGTTTGAAAAGAGTGAGATTCAATGAAGAAGTCAGTTAAATTGATGAAAAGAAAGATAGCTTTTATTTTCATCTTAGCTTTTTCATTCTCATTGTTTTTGTTGACAACAATATTTGCGATCAATGCTTATCAGGATGGTTTTTACGATAATGATAGCTTTGAGAAAACAACACTATGTAGCCAGATAATGAATGATTATTATCGCGATCTTACCAGTAATATTAGTGACTATTATAAGAACAATCCAAATGGTAAAATAACACAAGATGATATATCATCATATCTTATGACTCAAGAATCAGAAAAAAGTAACTTTCTATTTTTAGTCTATGATGAAAACCAAAAGCTACTTCTTCAAAACACAACAGAATTGACAACGATAAATCATGTCACTAAAAGGATCAATATAGCTGAAGGCAAGAATTTCACTATCAGTTACAGTTTAGCTGAGCAAATTACTGGAAGTGATCGATTAGCGCAAGCTCATGCATATTTCATCAATTACTATCCATTACGCTGGCTTGTTTTAACAAGTGGCATTGTTGGCTTTTTTACAAGTCTAGCAAGTTTTATATACTTGCTTTGCTTAGCTGGTCATGAAGATGACACCGAAGAGATTAGAGTAAGGTTAGCTGATAAAGTTCCGCTTGAACTGTTCTTTGGTTTTGTTGTTTTAGCAACAATCATTATCATGCAGTACGGTGCAAGTATTATTTACTATTTTGAATTTTGGGAGTTTTTACTTTATTTCTATCCTGTATTGCTTATTTATGGTTTTATTCTTTTAGCGTTTTGTATGTCAATAGCGACAAGGTATAAGGCTCATAAACTATTTAGATATACAGTTGTTTATTGGATTTTTAATTTTACATATCAATTTTTCGCAAATATTAAGTTATTGAATCAAGCATTGATAATGTTTGGAATATATGGGTTTTTTATCATACTCTTTCCTGATATGTGGATTCTTACGACTTTCATTTTCGTTATATATATGTTTTATGTGATCGTAAGATCAATCATTCAACTAGAACGATTATTTGTAGGTGGTAAGAAACTTGCTGAAGGAGATTTCAATTATAAGATTGATACTAGATTTATGAAATGGAAGTTTAAACAGCATGCTCTAGATTTAAATCATATCAGAGTTGGTATGAGCAAAGCTGTTGAAAATCAAATGCGAAGTGAAAGGCTAAAAACTGAGTTGATCACCAATGTTTCACATGATCTTAAAACACCATTGACATCAATCATTAATTACGTAGATTTACTTAAGAAAGAGGATTTAGGCAATCCTGTCGCCTTAGAATATTTGGATGTATTAGATCGTCAATCAAAGAAATTAAAAAAACTAACAGAAGATCTTGTGGAAGCTTCAAAAGCTGCAACTGGAAATATTCAGGTGAATTTTGAACGTATTGATATTGTTGAATTTATGGATCAAGCGGCAGGAGAGTATAGTGAGACTTTTCAACAAAAAGGATTGAGTACGGTAATAAACGCTCATGAAAAACCACTTTTTGTTTCTGCTGATGGTGAGTTATTATGGCGCGTGTTTGATAATCTGTTTACCAATATAAGTAAATATGCTCAGGAAAATACACGTATCTATATTGATATAAAGAGAAACGAACAAACCGCGATTGTATCACTTAAAAACGTTTCGTGTGACCCTTTAAATATTACAGCTGATGAATTGCTTGAGCGTTTTGTTAGGGGGGATGTTTCAAGAACAACAGATGGTAGCGGATTAGGATTATCGATAACCAAGAGTTTACTTGAGCTACAGAAGGCAAAATTTAATCTTGAGATTGATGGTGATCTGTTTAAATCTGAAATAATATTTGATTTGATCCCTTAATGTATCTGTTTTGATTTGTACATAGTCTGTATGTTAAAATAACGCTAAGATGAGGTGATTGAATGAATGTAATGGTAATTAGTGATATTCATGGCTCAGCAGTTTATACAGAAAAATTGATAAACTGTATTAAAAAAGAAGAACCCGATCAAATTTTAGTTCTTGGTGATGTGCTTTATCATGGCCCACGCAATCCTTTGCCTGAGGGTTATGATCCGATGAAGGTCGTAGAGCTATTACAAGAGTACAGCGATATCATGATAGGAGTTAAAGGGAATTGTGATGCTCAAATTGACTTGGATCTGATGGGGTTTCAAGATAGAGATTATATAATGCTTAATATTGATGATAAGGAAATATTTATGACTCATGGGCATGTTTATAGTCCTGATGAACATCCTGTTCTTACAAACGAAACGATTTTTATATCAGGACATACTCATTTATTGACAGCTGAGAAAAGAGCTGGGATATATTATTTGAATCCAGGCTCAGTATCATTACCTAAGGGGGGTAATCCTCATTCATATGGTATCATTAGTTCTAATGAGTTAATAATCAAGGATCTTGATGGTAATATCATTAAATCATGTTTGATCAAAAGATAACGAAAGTTATCTTTTTTTTAGGAAAATTTTGATACCAGTACAATTATGTATTGATGTATTTGTGGATTACCTTGTTGAAAGGATGATATGATCAATAAACTAAACCGTTTTAAAGAGTACTTAAGAACCCATTTAAGTGTGTTTGTTATCTTTGTCGCTGTTGTAATTGCGCTTGTTAATTATCTTATTTATCCAACATTCTTAAATAAGAAACTTGATCTAGTTGAAGTACCTATCGTTAAGCAACAGCTAAAACCCAATACTAAAATTGAAGCGAAACATATTAGTTCAACTTGGATAGCTCTTGATACGATCCCAAGTGCGATCATTACAGATTTAAATGAAGTTATTGGTTTGTATACAAAAGATCAAATGTCATTGGTTACTGGCAGTTTCTTCTATAAAGAAATGTTAGTTAATGAACAAAAAATGATATCTAGTGGATATCATGATCTAAAAGAAGGGCAATATGTTTACATGTTAGTGTTAGCTAAAAACTATGGTATGAAGGATAAGGTAAAAAAAGGACAGTATGTTGATCTTTACTTCAAAGCTAAAGATCGTGTCAATGATGATGAGTTACTGATTGGAAAACTATATGAACATATTTTAGTGCTTGATACTTTCATCAATCAAAGCAGTATTGAAGATCATTGGATGCTTGCACTTGATGAAGAAGATGTAAAATTTCTTATAGCTGCAGAATCACTTGGGGAAATTTATCCGATGATAAGTAACAACAGTTATAATGATGATCACTTAATTGAAACAGATAGTGAAGTGCAAGCCATCAAGCAGTATATCAATAGTAAGATTTATCAATTAGTGATTGATCGTGATCAAACTGAAATGCAGGTCCAATATTGACTTATGATGAACTTGCATTTGGTAAAGTGCTATCTAATTTACTTTATAGAGATAGCATAACTGATATCATGATCTGGTCAAAAGAAATATGGGTTACTGATATAAATAAAGGTCATTATCAATTACTTGATGCTAAAAAAGATGATATCGATGAATTACACTTGTTACTTAAGATAATCCCACGTCAGTTAGCGATTAGGATGAATAAAGCGTACAATGAAGCTAGTCCGATCATTGATGCTGAGATTGTATATGAACAGCTTGGACAACTTAGGTTCAATATCATTCATGAATCATTAACGCATGATGATCTACCAGCTATCGCCATACGGAAAAGTTTATACAACTTAAGAATAAATGAAGCTAGTATTATTTCTGACAACTATGCCGATAAGGATTTTAGTTTTTTAATGCAAGCATTAGTTGATGCTGGTTGTAATATCATGATCTGTGGTGAAACAGGAAGTGGTAAGACAGAGTTGTTGCGTTATATCGCTAAATGGATTAGAGATAATGAAGCGATAATAACAATGGAAGATACCCTTGAAGTTTATTTGAAGCGCTTGTATCCTAAAAAAAATGTGCTGGCTTTAAAAACATCACGTAAGTATGATTTTAATGCTCTTTTAAAAGCATCTTTAAGACAAAATCCAGACTGGATTTGCGTTAGTGAGACAAGAGGTAAAGAAGTATTACAACTTAATGACGCCGTTAGTACTGGACATCGTTTACTTTCTACATTACATACTGATTCAGCCCAAAATATTCCATATCGAATGTTAAACATGGGGCAATTACACGAAGCGGATGCAGAGCGTGTTTTTAGACAAATACATCACAATATTAACATTGGCATCCATATATGTTATTTAAACGATACAGTATCAAAACGTTACATTAATGAAATATGTGAGTTTTATCTTGATCACTTAGGAAAACCGGTTAGTCACTTAATATATCATTATGACCACACATCAGCGCTCTATCATAAAGAAAAAATTATCAGTCCAATAATTAAAGCTAAATTTAGTCAGAAACAAACAGATATTTCAAAGATCAAAGGAATATTTATATGAGATCACTAAACGTTGTTGTTACCATCATAACTTTTATAGTGATAGTTATCTTAGGGTTATGGTTCATAGATACAAAGCTAAGTATAAAGAGTAAGACAAGTAATAATTTAATAAAGCGTCTTAAACAAAGTCGTATTAGTATGAAAAAAATCTTACCAGCGATTATCATAGCTTGTGGTTTTGCCTTGGTGGTTGAGTCACTAGTAAATCATGTTTATATTAGTTTGTCATTCTATTTACTGTTTTTAATTCTGATACCATACCTTTATTATGCTGATTTAAAGCGCAAGAGTAATGAAGAGTTGTTTCGTAATGTTATTTTATATTCACACAATATGGGGATGTTACTTAATGAATCACACAATGTTCATTATGCCTTGATTACTGTACAAAATGATTTATCTGAACCATTGAGAAGCGATGTGATTATAGTGATTGAAGCATTATCTAATCCAAAAAGTGAAGCTGAGATTATACTTAAGGTTTTCGAGACAAAGCATCCGTATTCCATCATAAAACATCTTAATGTAATCATGTTGCACATGCATTATGAAAACGATAATATCGCTAAAGCGATCCTTGATACCTTCTACAATGACATAAAAGAGTTGAACAAGGAATTTGGTGAAAACATGATCAAAAGAAAAACATTACGTTTACAATATATCATGATTTCATTTGGTAGTTTAGCAGCTTATTGGTTTATGTATCTGCAATTATCCAATGTATTTAAAAATCATGCAAGTATCAATGAGCTAAATACTGCCAATGCGATATATCTTTTGGTCACTATCATGGTGATGTTATTAGTGGATAATTACTTTAATACTCATATCACAAGGGAGTAGAAAATAATTATGATAAATGGAATCAAACAGATAGCAATACTGTTAATCATACCAATACTGCTATTTATCTTACTATTGGGTGATAAAAAAATCTTTAATAACACAATAAAGAAAATTGGTAAGTTGTTCACAAAACTCTTTGATGTATTAATCGAAGGTGACCTAGATTATCTATTAAAAGAATCTACGATAAAGATTGATTTGATGTCGTTTCAATATTTGAGAATTATTACGATAGTTTTGACAATTATCATAATGACCCTTATCAAAAAGCGAATTGATATATTAACGATAGTTATGATGTTTATTATATACAAGTTATTCTATGGTTATTTACATCTAAAAGTTTATAAAAAATACAAAACGATAAAAGAGCAGTTGCCATATTTCATGAAATGCATCATTTATCTGTGCTATGTCTATCCAATACCAAATGCGTTAAATAAAGCTGTTGATTTGGTTGATGATATTTATAAAGAAGATCTAAATGTAATGGTAAAGACATTGGATGAAAACCCAAACAGTTTTCATCCATACCAAAAGTTAAATGAAGATCTTCGCAAACCTAATCCTAATTTATTAATGTATCTTAGGATCATCTATCGCTTAGCACAAAGTGGAGGCATTGAAAATGATGGCTTATTGAGTAACATTAATCAAAACGTTTCTGATGAACTAAATATAGTTAGGAAAAAGAAAAACAAAGCCATCAATGATACAATCCAATATTTAGGTTTAATACCAGTTTTGATGGTTACTGTTATGTTGGGGTATCTATTAATTATTGTAAGTCAAACATTATAGAAAGAAAGAGGAAAATTTAATGGATGAGAGTTTAAAGCAATTAGTAGCGATTGTAATTGCAGTATTAGTTGGGGTATTTTTAATTACATATATTTCAACCGGTGGATTTCAGGAAAAAATAACCCAAACTATTGATAACCAGATTGATAGCTTATTATATAACAGTGTTGTGGATAATGGATTTATCAGTTAAGGTAATGATCAACACCATAGTTATTTTCATTGGTATTATTCTATTCACAAGTTGTATAACATTCTTTCTGTTGGCTGCTAATGCTCGCTCAATATTGTATGCGACAACCCAATATGTGGAAATATATGGTAATCAAACTGAAAAGATAAACGAGATAGCAAATAGTACTAACACTAACATTACAGTCACAATGATGGATGTAACACCACTTAGTGGGTATAGATATCAAATAAAAGTATCTTTTGTTCATATGTTTGCATGGTTGAACTTGAGTAAATCAATTACATATACAGGCGTAACGCGCTTAGTTGCATTTTAAATAATGGCTAATAAACAGCGTTTAGCTCATGTATTGTTAGTTCTTAATCTAACTACTAGCCTGATCAGTATTTGTTTTCTTGTGATGATCAATCAAAGAATGTCTACCGATATTGTTTTAACTGATATCGGTAGTACCATCAGTGATTATCAAGATTTAGATTTGATATATGTTTTTGATCCTTTATGTTTATATTGTCAGCAAACAAACGATATGATTGATGCGTTTATCGCATATGGTTATGATCAAGTCGTTAATATCCAAAGAATTGATTCTAGTAATAATGAACAGTTGATCGTAAACGATGAAGTTTATGAATTATCGGCGCTTCCTACTTTGTTAGTTATTAAAAATAAAGAAGTATTAGCAATAAAAGAAGGGGTGGATGATATCTTTTATTTTCTTGATGATATTGTTAAAGCAAGTAACAAATGATTAGAAAAACCTTTGTTTTCGCATCGATACTGATGCTTTGTATAAGTCATCTTTATTTTAATCATTATGCAAATAATAACTGTTATGATTACATAATAGAGAAAATGAGTAAGCCGCAATATTGGAATGCATCGCAAGCAGTAAGATATTCTACTGCTGAACTTGCTAAAGAGGCTAAGAAGAGCTTAATAGACGCTACAGGGTGGTATTTGGTTGAAGATGAAGATGTTATCTTTGCAAGAGGTTATCAAGGTCAACTAAGACTTAACTTTAGTAAATATCAAGCAGAAACAAGACTAGCGGAAGAATTTACTAGTACTACAGCCTTAACATACTATCGATATGATTTTAAGCAGAATAATATTGATCTAATTGATTTAGAAAGTAACTTAATCATCAAGAAGTTTGATCATGATTTCAAAAATCAAGATTTGAGTGTTGATCGCTTTAATGTGTATGATGAAATAAAAAGAAGTATTGATGATTATATCGAACACTTCGATATGATTGGCTGTCCGCTTAATGGTTTGAATCATAATGAATTAAAACAATATAAAAAAAGAAAGTTAAACACAAAAGTGATTGCAGAAACAAGCGAAACGCTTGTTTGGGAAAATCTACATCTAGCCTACAATAATAGTAAACAATACCCTCAAATAGATAGCTTTGATGAGTTAAAGACTTTTAATATAGATAATTATTCAAAAGAATATCTATTTTATGAGAACAACAAAGTTTATTATTATAATCCAATATTTGTTTTGATAAAAGAAGATGAAAAGAATAATGATCAAACATATTATGAGCAATTGATGGTTTATCCAAATCAAATTGTGAATTTCTTTGAATATTACGTAGATGAACTATGTATAAAAATGCTCGGTGATCAAAACTGCATATTTCAAATAAAAAAGGAAGAAGACAAGCAAATAGAAAAAGCCATTACTTTTAACGAAAGTATAGAACACATGACAAGTGATGATTTTGATATCAATACTGCGCTATTATTATACTATTATCCAAATGATATAAGGATTGCTAGCCTGATAATAAATGACTTCAACAATGATATGATATATAACTTATATAACTATTTAAATGAAGTGCTGCTTTATCATGGCCATGATGCAAATCACGATTTAAGTAATATCAATTACTTCCTGTTATACCATAATTTATATTGGCAAAGATTATTGGGACTGAGGTGAACCAATGAAAAAAGTGTTGTATCTTATTACCACGATTATGTTTTTATTATTAGCGACTACAACTATGTACGCTAAAGAAGTGATCAGTGGATATGTTTTAGAAATCGATGCAATAAGTGATGATTATATAAAATCAAATATCATTTCATTAACAATCAATAACTGTGATAATGATTGGTGTTTATATATAAATAACGAGAGAAAAGTGGTACTTAATGCTCACAAAACCACATATGATTTTCTAACTAAAGATGATGAAGTTATCAATATATTAATTGATCTAGTAGAAAACAGAGTTACATTGACATATGAAAAAAAACAGCAGTATCTCTTTAATGCTAAAATCGTGTTGATAGTGAATGACAATGATAGCTACATTGATTTTTATCCATTAAGTGATAGAACTAATCACGTTAGACTTTATGGCGAAATGAATGGTAATACTTACGCTTTTGATGACATTGATCATGAATATCAATATCAAGATAAAAATGGCATCATCAAATATTTCCCGGTGAATTATCGTTTTTTATATGACACTAGTAGTAGTCGTTTAACTGTTTTCTATAATGATAAAACAAGCAGTTATATAGTAAATAAAGAGATAATCCATCATTCAGTATTCTTTGAGAACTTTGTTACGGCTCATCCTTTGGCGATTGATTATCTTGCTAAAGATTTACCTAAAAGAAGCTTTAATGATGCTAAAACCACATTGTATGCATCAAGTCTTATTGATAAAGTTGTAAGTAACGAAAGTGTTACCTTATATAATAATGAGCATGATCAAAGTTACAATGTGCTTTTAAGGCAATTTATCACCTATTGGCGTAGATTAAGTAATGGTGAATATGACACTAGCACCACCGATACAATTCAGACTGTTTGTCAATGGCATGAAGATGCTTGTGAAAATGTAAGACAACAATATCAAGAAAGTGGTCGATTGTACGCTGTTTTTGGTAATGATTTTATTTATGAAGATATTGAGAGATATAATGTTATTGAACCAGAAATAGTATTATCAACACGATATAAGAATATAAGTTGGCCAGATGATAAATGGATATCAGGTTTAATTAATAACGAAATAACAACCGTAAAACAAATGAAGGTTAACTATGGGAGTTGGGGTGCTTGGACAACATTTTCAGCAACAGATGAGCGAGCTGATTGTGAAGACTCGTTTGATTGTACATATCAACAAACATTGAGATATCGCCAAAAAACAGCATCGTGGAGTAGTTGGAGTTCATATACAACAGCATATCCTAGTGACTGCCAAGATAGTGATGATTGTAGTTGGGAAAGTGTTCGCTATTATAATAAAAGAACAGCTTCTTGGCTGCCATATTCTTCTTATACTTCATCATATCCAAGTGATTGTCAGGATAGTTATGATTGCAGGTGGCAATCGCAACGTTTTTATAGAAGTCGCTCGTACAGTTACTCAGGTACCTATAGTGCTTGGAAAAGTAGTTGCTCTGTAACAAATGATTATCATTGTGAGACTTATTATAAATATACCTGTAAGCTTAACAATGTTACTAATGAGAGGTTTTCAACAATTAATTATAGTATTAATGCCCAAGGGCCATGTAGCAGTGGCTATAAGATTAGTACTAAACAAGCAGGTCAGCGCTATCGTTATATTAAGTGGAGTGCTTGGTCAGCTTATACAACAACATCGTGTTCAAGTGTTACTGGATATACTCAGTGTGAAAGTCAACTACGCTATGCGACTAGTTATAAATCATGGAGTGGTTGGTCAGATTATAATCAAACAAGTTGCACTGCCAATGAACTAACACAATGTTTAGGACCATTAACACATTATCGACAAAGATATCGGGTTTGGACAAATTGGTCTGACTATATTTATGATCAATGTAGTGCTAATGCTGATCGTCAATGTCAAAGTCAACTACAATATTCTTATCGCTTTCGAACTTGGAGTGGTTGGTCTGATTGGTTAAACTATAATGCAAACATCATAAAAAGTGATAATGTTGATATTCAATATCGATCAAATCAAGGTGTAATAAGTTGGGATAAAATTAAAGGAGACTCTGACTTAATAGGTGAAGGATATTATTATCTTGAAGAAAATAAGCAAGTTAATGATGGCATAGTATTAGTTAATAATGAATATGTACGCTTAAAGCTGACCTCACTTGATACGATGCAAGATAAAACAGAAGCGCTGATCATGTCTTTATCCAATCAAATCGCTATTGCATCACAATACCAACACTTGTTGAAAGAACTATTTATGTCCAATGATA
>CAZKJS010000026.1:24604-24961 GCA_964553255.1 uncultured Erysipelotrichaceae bacterium
AGTGCTTTTTGAAGATCTTATAACATATGATTTGGGTGATGATAATAATTACTATCGCAACATATTTCTTAATAGTAAGCTGTTTATACCATACATATATGTATTAGATCATTACCGAGCGGTAAAACGCGATGTTGAAAAGGTTAATCACAATCTTAATCAATTACATCATAGTATTCTTTTATTGAGAGATGATAAATTGATAAATGGATCATTATTACCTCAAACAATAATACAGTTTCAAGATAATAGGGTTATATACTATAACTATCTTGATCCGCTTCATCAATATGAAGAGCTACCGGCTAACTGGCAACCACATAGTGTTTTTATTGAAGAACTAAGAAACGCAGATTT
>CAZKJS010000027.1:0-24122 GCA_964553255.1 uncultured Erysipelotrichaceae bacterium
TTGATGTTGGTCATCAATGCTATACTCACAAGATTTTGACAGGCAGAGCAGATAAATTTGATGGTTTACGATCATTTGAAGGAATTTCTGGATTTGTCAAAAGAAATGAAAGCATTCACGATGTATGGGAAGCAGGACATGCGTCTACTTCCTTATCAGCAGCTCTTGGAATGGCTATTGCCCGTGATTTAAACCATATGAATAACCACATTGTCGCTGTTATTGGTGATGGTTCTTTGACAGGAGGCATGGCTCTTGAAGCCTTAAATCATATTGGTGCTGGCAATAATAAGGTTATTATTATTCTAAACGACAACAACATGTCTATTTCGCCTAATGTTGGTGTCGTAAGTAAAATTTTTACTAATTTAAGACAAAGTCGTTCTTATACATCCCTTAAAAAAGATGTAAAAGATGTTCTTAAGACAAGTAATATCGGTGAATCGATACTTAGTGGTATGCAAAGTTTTCGTAATTTGATCAAGAAGAACATTGTTGAAGATTCAATATTTGGTGAACTTGGATTAGATTATTTTGGTCCGATAGATGGTCATGATATTAAAGAATTGATCAATATATTACAATTAGCCAAAGAACATGATGATTCGTTAGTCATTCATGTTATGACACATAAAGGTAAAGGATTTAGTTTAAGTGAGCAAGATAATAATGGCTATTGGCATGGGGTTGGTTCTTTTGATCCTAGTACTGGTTTAGCACTGAATAAGACACCAAGCGAACATATGGCATTTGCACAAGTAATCTCAGAAACATTGATCAGATTAGCCAAAAACGACCGCGATATCGTTACGATAACACCAGCAATGATCAATGGTAGTAAACTTGAAAAATTCTTTGCACTTTTTCCTAATCGATCATTTGATACTGGTATTGCTGAAGAACATGCAGCAACAATGGCAGCCGGTTTAGCTATCGCTAGTAAAAAACCTTTCTTATCTATTTATTCAACTTTTCTTCAAAGAGCTTATGATCAAATAAATCATGATATTACCAGAATGGACTTACCTGTTGTTATTGGTATTGATCACGCTCAGCTTGTTGGTGAAGATGGTGAAACGCATCATGGTGTTTTTGATGTAGGAATTCTTTCACCATTGCCTAATATTATCATTGGACATCCAAAAGACGCCAAAGAAGCACAAAACATGCTTTATACTGCTTTTAATCAAAAGCATCCTTTTGCGATAAGATACAGTAAAAATAGTATTGCGTATGAAGAAGTTGTTGATTTTATCCCCATAGAAATAGGAAAATGGGAAATGTTCAATTATAATGATAATACTAAGGGTTTCATCATTCTTTATGGCAGTGATTGTGATAAATTGGTTGATAAAGTAATAGTTAATAATTTACCACTCGCAATTATAAATGCCCGTTTTATCAAACCACTAGATCATGATATGCTTAATGAGATCGCGCTAAAAAATAAACCTATATTCACATACGAAATAGATATGCTTAAAGGTGGTTTATCTAGTATGATCAATGATTTTTATTGTGATAACAATAAACAAGTTATCCTTCATCGTTTTGGTATTAAGGATCAATATGTAACACATGGTTCAAATGTAGCCTTAAAGAAAAGCTTGAAACTTGATACCAACACCTTTATAAACGATGTGATGATAATACTTAAGCAACATGATCAGAATTGATCTATATTTAGTTCAAAATAACTTCTATACATCACGCCAAAAAGCAGTCGATGCTTTAAAAGCTAGTCTTGTATTAGTCAATGATAAAATAATTAGCAAACCAAGTTATCTTGTTAGTAATCAGGATAAGATCAAGGTTATTTCAGCAACTGAAGAATATGTTAGCAGGGGAGGCTTCAAATTAAAACACGCACTTGAAGTATTCAATATTGACTTAAATGACCAGGTTGTATTAGATATTGGAAGTAGCACTGGTGGCTTTACTGATTGTTGCCTTCAAAGTAATGCAAGATTAGTATATGCCCTTGATGTTGGTGATTCGCAATTAGCAGCTTCTATCAAAAGTGATATACGGGTTGTGATCAAGGACAATACCAATGCTAGATACATTAATAGAAGTGATTTTGATCCTTTACCGGATTTTATCTGTGTTGATGTTAGTTTTATTTCTATCACATACTTAATTCCTATTATTTCATCACTTCTTGACTCAAATAAACAGGCTGTGATCCTAGTAAAACCGCAGTTTGAGGTAGGTAAGAAATTCTTAAATAAAGGTGGTGTTGTTAAAGATAAACGCCAACAAGAAAAGGTTTTTAATCAAATCAAAACTTTACTGTATGAAGCGAAATTGATACAATCAAGTTGGATAGAATCACCAATCAAGGGTCGTGAAGGTAATACTGAATATTTAGTATATCTAATTAAGGAATAGGAGAAAATATGCTCAAGCACTTGTATATAAAAGATTATGTTATCATAGATGAGTTAAGCATTGATTTTACAAGTGGAATGAGTGTTTTTACTGGTGAGACCGGAGCAGGTAAATCAATAATCATTGATGCAATTGATTTATTGTGTGGCAGTCGTTTGTCAACCAATGTTGTCTATCCACAAGCTGAGAAAGCGCTAATTGAAGGCGTTTTTGCTTTCGATAGTGATACTGAGAAAAGTATGTTAACCCAAGCTGGTTTTGATTTAACCGATGAGTATGTATTGAGTCGTGAAATAACAAAAGATGTCAAGAGCACGATGCGCTTAAACTATCGTGTTATTACGCAGAATTTTGCTAAAGAACTATTAAATAACATTATTGATATTCATAATCAACATGAAACACAATACCTCTTAAATAATAAAACGCATCGTAATTTGCTTGATCGCTTTATCAATGATCAAACACTTGTTGATGAAGTTAAATCAAAATATGATCTTTATCATAAACTCGATATGGATCTTAAAAGTAAGCTAAATGCAGATTTTAATGAAGACGACATTGAGTTTTTAACTTATCAGAAAAATGAGATTGAAACTGCTAATCTAGTTGATGGTGAATTTGAAACATTAACACAAAGGCAAAAACAGATTGTTGCGTTTGAGAAAATCAATAATAATCTACAACAAGCAATCAACTGTATCAATAACCAAGAAGGAGCACTTGAACAACTTTATATTGCAAGTAAGTATCTTGGCGAACTTGAAGAAG
Organism: uncultured Erysipelotrichaceae bacterium; assembly: GCA_964553255.1. Classification (GTDB taxonomy): domain Bacteria; phylum Bacillota_I; class Bacilli_A; order Erysipelotrichales; family Erysipelotrichaceae; genus JAQUCI01. The sequence continues at coordinate 3,163 of CAZKJS010000027.1, forward strand.
ATGAAGTTTTAAAAACTTTAAATCAAAAACTAAAAGATAATTATTATGAACTTGAAGAGATTAATAGTCAACTTGATGATTATTTGCATAATTTAATCTATGATGAAAATGAACTAAATTCAATTCAAGATCGTCTATTTTTGTTAGGTAAACTAAAACGTAAATATGGTGATTCTTATGAGTTGATTCAAGAAAAATATCAAACAATATGTGATCGTTTAAATATGATCGCTAATCGACAAGAGTATATAGACAAAGCGGCTAGAGATGTAGCAAATGCACTTGATATTTATCATGAACATGCTAATAAGTTATCCAAATTAAGAAGTCAGAAAGCTTTGATATTATCTGATATGATAAAATCACAATTAAATGATCTTCAACTTAGTAATACCAAATTTGATATACTATTTAATCATATCGAACCAAGTATGTATGGTAATGAGAATGTTGAGTTTTTAATATCTACAAATGCTGGCCAACCACTAGGACCATTGAGTAAAATCGCAAGTGGTGGTGAATTAAGTAGGATCATGTTAGGACTAAAAACGATCTTTAATGATCTTCAGGGAATAAAAACGATTATTTTTGATGAAATAGATGCAGGTGTTAGTGGTAGTATTGCAACAGCTATAGGTGTGAAGATGCATCATCTAAGCACAAAAGCACAAGTTTTTGCGGTAACGCATTTAGCACAGGTTGCAGCTTGTTCTGATCAACATTACTTTGTCGCTAAAAAAAGTACAGCTGATAAAACAACGAGCACACTAACGCTTTTAACTCGCGAAGAAAGAATTAAAGAATTAGCCATGATTGCTTCAGGTAAAATTAGTGAGGCCTCATTAATGGCCGCAAAAGAGTTACTTGAAAACAATCAAAAAGCGGTAAGACAAGATGAAACTTTATGAAGCAATGGACGCTTTTCTTGCAGAGATAACGATTAATAAAGGAATGGCTAATACTACAATTGATAATTATCAAAGCGATCTTAAACAGTACCTTAATTATCTTGAATCAGATGAGATAAAACAAGTTGAAGATATAACGAAAGAACATATATATAGTTTTATCACTCTACAATTAAACACCAAAAATAAAGCAAGTGTAGCACGGATGATAAGCTCGATCAGAGCCTTTCATATCACAATTAACTTGATTGATAATAAAATTAAAGATCCTACCACTAATATCCATACAATTAAAAAAACAAGATATCTTCCTAAGTATTTCAATCAAGAAGAACTAGATAAATTATTTTCGAGTTTTGGAAGTAGTGATAAAGATGTTTATCATAAAACCATTCTTGAACTACTTTACGCTTGTGGCTTAAGAGTAAGTGAAATCTGTGATCTTAAACTTAATCAATACAATAAACTTAATCGCTTTGTCAGAGTAATTGGTAAAGGCAATAAAGAGCGCTTGATACCAATCGCAAAATACTCAAAAGACATACTAGATTATTATATTGAACAAGTAAGACCACATTTCAACAAGAAGGATTTGCCTTATGTTTTTATTAATCATCTTGGTAATCGTTTAACTCGTCAATACATTGGTGTTATGTTAAAATCTAAAGAGAAAGAATTGGGTCTTAACCTTAAATTATCACCTCATTCATTCAGACACACCTTTGCAAGTGATCTTCTAGCTAATAAAGCTGATTTAAGAGTTGTACAAGAGTTATTGGGTCATAGTGATATATCAACGACACAAATCTATACCCACATTCAGCGTGAACAACTACACAAAGCATATGATGAATTTCATCCACGAAATAAAAGGAGTAAAAAATGAAATATCAACGTATTATAACAATTGTATTAGATTCATTAGGTGTCGGTGCCATGCCAGATGCAAAAGATTATGGCGATCTTAATACTGATACCTTAGGAAATATGGCAAAAGCAGTAGGGGGTATAAGTGTACCAAATCTAGAAAAATTAGGATTAGGCAACTTACATCAAACAATGGGTGTAAAGCCACAAGTTACCCCTTTAGCTTATTATTCAAAAATGCTTGAGAAAAGTATTGGAAAAGATACTATGACTGGTCATTGGGAAATGATGGGGTTATTTGTTGATAAACCATTTATTACATTTACTGAGCATGGTTTTCCAGCCGATCTTGTAAAAGAACTTGAAGAAAAGTGTGGCCATAAAACCATTGGTAATTACTCAGCTAGTGGAACGGAAATAATAGAAGAGTTGGGTGAAAGACATATTCAAACAAATGAAATGATTTTGTATACATCAGCTGATAGCGTCTTACAGATTGCGTGTAGCGAAGAAACCTTTGGTCTTGAAGAATTATATCGTTGTTGTGAAATAGCGCGTGAAATAACCATGAAAGACAAATGGAAGGTAGGAAGGGTAATTGCTAGGCCTTTCATCGGAAAAAAGAAAGGTGAATTTAAAAGAACTTCTAATCGGCATGACTATGCACTAAAGCCAAGCGGATTAACAGCGTTAGATTTCTTAAAAAATGCTAATTTAGATGTTATAAGTGTTGGTAAAATCTATGATATTTTTGATAGTGAAGGTATTACTGAATCCCATAAAACAAAAAGTAATCAAGATGGCATGGAAAAGACCATTGCACTAATGGATAAAGATTTTAAAGGGTTATTGTATGTCAACTTAGTAGATTTTGATGCATTATGGGGTCATCGTCGTAATCCTAAAGGTTATGTAGATGAATTAGAACGATTTGATAAGCAATTAGGTACATTATTATCAAAACTAAGAAATGATGATTTATTGATACTAACAGCTGATCATGGTAATGATCCGACTCATGTTGGTAGTGATCATACCCGTGAAATGGTACCATTACTAATGTATTCGCCATCATTAAAGAGTTCTGGTTTATTACCACAATCAGATACATTTGCAGATATAGCAATGACTATTACTGATAATTTTAAGACCCAAAAGACAGAGTATGGCGTTTCACTCTTAAAATATCTTGTATAATGATATAAATATTCCATAATATATATTATACGAAGTTATATTATTATATAAAAAGACAGTTAATACTGTCCTTTTTTAAATATCTAACGCTTCTACTTAACTGCTTCTTTTAAAGCTTTTGCGGCTTTAAATGCTGGTACTTTTGATGCTGCGATTTGAATTGATTCTTTTGTTTTTGGGTTAATACCGCTACGAGCAGCGCGTACTTTGGTTTCAAATTTACCAAATCCGGCAACATCAACTTTACCACCCTCTTTTAATACACAAACCATTTCTTCAAATAAAATATCTACTACTTCTAGTGCTGCTTTTTTTGTCATATCGCATTTGCCAGCTAATTGTTCAGCTAAAACTTTTTTATTCAATACTTTTTCCATGAAATTCCTCCAATCTATACGTTAATAATAGCACTTATCTATTTTCAATACAATTATATTATTGTCATTAGTCATTTTGTCGTGCTATCAATCTTAATGGTGTTCCTGTAAAGTTAAATGCTTCTCTAAGTCGGTTTTCTAAGTATCTTTGATAAGAAAAATGGAATAACTTAGGATCATTAACAAAAAGCACAAAAGTTGGTGGTGAAATCGCTACTTGCGAAGCATAGTTTATCTTTAAACGCTTACCATTAATTGTTGGACCAGGAGTAAAATCCTGCGCATCAAGGATTACCTCATTTAAAACACTTGTTGCTATTCTTAAGTTACTATAGTAATGACAATCATCTATCAATGGTAGTAATGTATTGATTCTTTTCTTGTTTTTAGCTGAAACAAAGGCAATAGGAGCATATCTTAAATAAACAAACTCATTGCGAATTTTGTCGATGATCGTATTCATCGTCATTTCATCCTTATCAACAATGTCCCACTTATTATATACAATTATTATTGGCTTCCCTGCATCAAGCGCATAACCGGCAACATGTTTGTCTTGATTTCTTATTCCAGTTTCTGCATCTAGCACTAAAAGTACAACATCACTACGTTCAATTGCTTCAAGTGCCCTTAATACAGCGTATTTCTCAATCTTTTCGTATACTTTTCCTTTGCGTCTGATACCAGCTGTATCAATAACGTCATACTCTTTACCATCTTTCACAAAAGGTGTATCTATGGCATCTCTAGTAGTGCCTTCAATGGGGCTAACGATAACCCTATCCTCATTTAAAATTGCGTTTACCAAGGAAGATTTACCTACATTGGGTTGACCAATGATTGAGAATTTGATCATTCCTTCATATTGTTTATATTTTTTGCCACTGAGATTACCTATGATCTTATCTAAAGCATCACCAATACCAATACCATGAGCACCACTAACAGCGATTGGATCTTGAAAACCTAGTTGATAAAACTCATATATATTATCAATCTTAGCAATATCGTCAATCTTATTAACTAGTAATATTACCGGTTTCTTAGTTTTATGTAATAAAGACGCAATAAATCGATCGTCTGCAGTCAATCCTTCTTGACCATTCACGATAAAAACAATAGTATCCGCTTCCTCAAGCGCAATATCAACTTGCATTCTTATCTCTTGTTGGAATGGTTGATCTTTAAGTTGTAATCCTCCAGTATCAATTAGCTGAAATTCTTTTGTTAACCATTCACCTCTTGCATATATTCGATCTCTTGTAACACCAGGACTATCTTCAATAATAGCTTGACGCTTGCCGATGATACGATTAAAAATTGTTGATTTTCCAACATTAGGTCTTCCTACTAATGCAACTATACCACTTATCATTCTAACTCCCCTATCTTATACTTAATGATCTTCAATATTTCATTAACAACCTCTTCGATACTTAGATTTGTAGTATCAACCTCAAAAGCATCGTCAGCTTTTTTAAGTGGTGAATGAACGCGTTGACTATCTTGTAAATCTCGTTTTACGATATCTTGGTAGATATCATCATAACTAACCTCTATACCTTTCGTTTTTTGTTCAAAATATCTTCTATCAGCTCTACTTTTTACATCAGCAGTTAAGAATATCTTTACTTCAGCATCTGGCAAAACAACGGTTCCGATATCTCTACCATCCATTATAATACCTTTGTTTAAAGCCATTTCCTGCTGACGTCGAACCAAGTCTTCTCTGACACTTAATAGTGTTGAGACTGAAGATGCTAACCAAGACATGTTTTCAGCTCTGATAGGCTCACTAACGTCTTTGTGATCCAAATAGACATTACCAAGACTATCAAAATCGATAACGGTGTCTAAAAGAAAGGCTTTTATCTTTGTTTCATCATAAATATCAATGCCATTGATATAAGCTTTATATGCGATAGCTCTATACATTGCCCCAGAATCTAAATGAACAAATCCAAGTGTTTTAGCAATAGCTTTAGCAATGGTACTTTTACCAGCAGCTGATGGACCATCTATGGCTATATTAAACCTCATAAAAAGCCTCTATTTGTTAACAAGAAATATATCAATGAACCCAACGCAACCAATAATGTTAAAAAGAGAATAATTAATACTAGATTTAATATACGATTGGTATTAGAAACGTTATCATTTACTACTGCTAGTTCATCATCATGCTCCAAAACAATCTTCTTCAAGTTGTTAGTTTCCTCAATTAAAGAGAAGTTATCAATTGTATCAGTTTGATCATTGCTTATAGGTTTAGTTTCCATTTCATCTTTTACATCAGTTGACTCTTGTTCCATCATTTTTTGCATTTCAAAACTAATATCATCGCTGTGATCTTGATTAGTTTTTATAGCCAATTGTTCTTGAAAAAAAGTTTCTTTTAAAATATCGCTTTTCTTAATCTCATTTAAGATGTTAGTTTGTGTATCTAAATCTGATCGCAAGCCTTTTTTTATATTATATTGCTTTACTTCATTAATGAACTCATCAAGATATTCATTGTTAAATGATGCAATGTTTGCTTTATCTGATTTTACAGTAGGCTCTAAATATTCGTTTTTACGTGCATGTAATGGATTGACACTAGTATTTTCTGGCTTCATTGCCGCAAATGTAGTGCTATCAATCTCATGTAGCCGATTAGCAAAAGCTGATAACCGGTCTGATTTTATATCAGCTTCATTATCAGAATGCATTTTCTGATAAAGATCACTGTTTTTCTTTGTCCTTGAAAGATTATCCATGATCAATTCCCCCAATGTATGTATTATAGCAAATTTAACAGTATTTTGATAATTGATCGTAATAATGCTTCATATTTAATTAGTTAACAAATTTAGATATTGTTTTACGCAAACGCGGGTAAACGATATAAATGACTACACCCATAATAGCACCCCTAATTATGTTAAAAGGCACAAATGTTGCGTATATCATTGGTAAGCGTAAAGCTTTTTCAATGCCATATAATGGTAATGTAATAAAGTAATTAACAAATATCATTGTTACGGTAACTGATACAATAGCTACTAATATTGATAAAATCATCACAGTTTTTTTATCATTCTTAAATCGCCAAATACAAAGTGGTATTAAAAATGATACACTAGCAAAGAAATTAGCGATCTCCCCACTTAAAGCAGGTTCCTTAGTAATTGATATATGAAAGATATTCTTTATCAATGCTACTAAAGCACCAGCAGCAGGACCTAAACTTAATCCAGTCAAGAAAACTGGTATATCACTGAAATCAATCTTTAAGAAAGCTGCCGATGGTAGAATAAATCCTACTGATATCTCAAATGCATATAAAACAAATGAAAAGGCGCTCATAATACCTATCAAAGCTATAATCTTAATTCTTTTGTTCATATTTTCCTCCATGAAAAAAGCCCTTATCAAGGGCTCATAAAATGAAAATCATCTTCATTCCATCCAGACTTTACTGTCGCCATCGGAATTGCACCGATTCAACCCGTAGGTTCGCGGGGTATACCGCCGGTCGGGAAATGCTCCCTGCCCTTGAAGTGATTTCATTATAATATCATATACAAGATATGTCTACTGTTTTATATTCAAAGTAAAAGAGAATGTAGTCAGTTCATCATTTGATTCTACAAAGCATTTACCATTGTGAAGCTCTATGATTGATTTAACAATAGATAATCCTAATCCGCTTCCTGCTTTTGCTCTAATATGATTCTCCGAGCTGCGATAGTATCTTTCAAAAACATGAACTAAATCATTTTCTGATATCTTATTGCCATAATTTGATATTTCAATAGTAACTTGACCATCATTTACTATTTGATTTACTTTTATATGATGTTTTTCATTGCTGTAATTAATCGCATTATTTAAAAGATTATATATAACTTGTGATATTTTAATCTGATCAGCACTAATAATTAAGTTAGAATCATGATTGAACTCAAATTTGTACTCATCATGATATAGTTTTTGATAACGTTTTAAGGTATTATCAATTTCATCTGTTAAACTAAACTCAACGATATTTAAAGCTTGCGCATTTATCTGATATTGTGATAATGATAATACATCATCTACTAAAAATGAAAGACGCTTAGTTTCATTTATGATGATATCCAGATTATTCTTGTTTAATTCATGTGGTATGTCACGCATTATCTCTCCATAACCACTAATCATCGTTAGTGGTGTTCTTAAATCATGTGATATGTTCGCAATTAACTCATTTTTTAGTTTATCAACTTGTTTCAGTTCATCTGCAGTGTATCTTAATGTTTCATTAAGTTCTTTAAGTTCTTGGTATTTACCAACATGATCATCATTATCATAGTTTCCATTAATTAATTTTTTAGCGGCGTTATTGATCTTTACAATAGGTTTAGTTATCCTGTTGGATATAAATAGTGTAAATAATGTTGATAAGATGATAAACATCAATGAAACCAGACCGAATTGATACTTAAGAATATTAGTAGTTGCTTCAACCGGTGCAAGTTGTGTATAACCTAGAAATAAATACGATTTATCCTTGCTATATATTATTTTTGAGTAAACAACATGATCATCAAATCCTTTTCGCGCATCTGGTACTGTACCAACAAATAATCGAGCATCGTATTCATCATTATAAAAAGTAGATTTTTCAATAATTAATGTGTGTTCACCATTATTTTTAATGGTCAAAGCATAATAATTTTGAATATCTGTATCATTCAATCGACTTAACAAAATACTAAATGAATTGTTTTCAACGCTAATATCTAAAGATTTATCATTCAAGCTCACTAATCTTATACTTAAACCATTATTAATAGCCATTCTTTTAATCAATAGATTGATATTGTCATTACCTAAGTTCTTCGCAACCGCATCAGCGCTTTTTTTAATATTTGCAATAGTTTGATAACGATAAAATGTTTTTAATCCCCCGATTTGAAAAAACCATAGCACTAGTAATATTATGATTGAGAAAAAAGCGAAATATTTGAAAATATTGATCTGAATACCATTGTGTTTATTAACAATATCTTTAATTTTCATCATTGATCGAATTAGCTTCAAAACGATAGCCTACTCCTCTTACTGTAACAATACAATCTTTATATTTACCAAGATTTCTTCGTAGTAGTTTAATGTGGGTGTCAAGCGTTCTTTCGTCTTTTTCATAATCATAACCCCACACTTCTTCTATTAGTTGCTCTCTTGTAAGAGCGATATTCTTGTTTTGAGTAAGATAAGTAAGTAACTTGTACTCTTTGGGTGATAAATCTACTGTAGAGCCATCGACTGTTACCATCATAGCTTTATAATCAATCTTCAAATTACCAAATTGCGCATATGCTTTGTGATTTACATTAGTTCGATTAAGAATAGCCGATATTCTTTTCATTAGTTCACCAACAGAAAATGGTTTGACAACATAATCGTCGATACCAAGATCAAAACCCATTAACTTGTCTTTCTCTTCACCTTTAGCGGTAAGCATGATAATAGCCACTTTGCTGAATAGTCTAACTTCCTTAACTAACTCATAGCCGTCCATTATAGGCATCATGACATCAACAATTATAAGATCAATACGGTTCCTTTCGAATAACTCTAGTGCTTTTCTACCATCAGTCGCTATAAAACAAGTATGTCCTTCATACTCTGCGTATTTCTTAATCAATAATCCAATATTAATTTCATCATCAACAATTAGTAATTTTGCCATAGTTACCTCACTTTGATATTATAATTCAAATGTGAATTTTTAGTGAATTAAAAAGCACACCGTTATTGATGTGCTTAATGTTATGCTCGACCTGAGTATTTACCATCAGATGTTGAAATCATAACTATTTCGTTTTGTTCAATAAATAAAGGTACTTTTATCTGCCAACCAGTTTCTAGAATCGCATTCTTTTGTGCACTAGTAGCTGTATCGCCTTTTACTGCTGGCTCACATTCAACAATCTCAAGGGCAACTTTATCTGGTAGAATGATACCTAGGATTTCACCTTCATATGAAGTAATGTTTACAAGATCGTTGGTTTTCAAAAAATTAATTTCCCATTTTAAACGATCTTTTGGTACTTCGACTTGATCGTATGTTGATGTATCCATAAAGACCAAAGCATCACCTTCATCATATAGATATTGCATCTCATTTTTTTCAATATGAGCTGGTTCAACCTTGTCTCCTCCGGTAAAAGATATTTCGGTTATAGATCCACTTCTAAGGTTTCTAACTTTCGTCTTTACGATCATCTGTCTCATTGCTGTTTTATTGTGTTGGGTCTCAACTACGATAAAGATGTTACCTTCATATTCAAAAGTTATTCCAGGTCTAAAATCATTTACTAAAATCATAATATTTCCTCCTTTATATATTTTATAGCTTATTACTTCTTTGTCAATCAAGTCTATTAAAATATGTTCTAATCACATGTTGTACTATATTGATATTCATTGATAGTGCCATATTCATCATTGTACCATAAACAACTAGTAAAATTATGCTTACCCTTTACCTCAATAAAAGCAGATAGTTCATTATATGTTACAACTATCTCACAATCATCTAGTGATAAATGAAAACTTTTGTTCTCAAACTCATAAAATTCTTTGTTTATTCGATCTAAAATTTCTTTTTCTAACTCTAAACGATCATAAACATATTGATAATCTTGAAGTACTTTTAAATAGTAATTTGAACTTTTAATAAAAACGATCATAAAAGAAGTTACAAATAACATAAAACTTAATCCACTTAATAAAACAGACCCCTTCTTATCCATATATTTGATAACATTTGTTATTTTTTCTTCGTGTAAATCTCATATACAAACCTCCTTCTTCTTCAAAGAATTCAATGCTATCAATATCCAACAAAACTATATTTGTTCCCGGTTGAATAACAAGATTGTTATTAATTACCCTTAACGTAAATTGTTTGTCTTTATAATCATATGTCAATTGATCTGAATCAATTAAAAGATTGGTAGCTAGATTCAAATGTTGCTTAATTTGAAGCAGACCATTTATATCTTGAATATCTTGATCATAAAATGTTGCTTTGTTGATGTAGCTAGTGATCTGACACATTAATAAGATACTGAAACTAAACAAAAAAAGTGAAAACAAGCATTCAATCAAAGTAAACCCCTTCTTGTTTAAGTTCTTTTTTAGTGATTTCATGGATTTTTTTCCTATTCATTTCAATCCCTAGCATCAAAATTATAAGTAAAGATATAATCATTAGAACAAGAAGTGCTTCAATCAATAAATAACCTTTATTTTGCACGGATTAACCTACCACTTCCAAGTAAAAGCGTTAACTTGATCTTTTTGTTTTTATTATTTAATAAGATGGTTTGACTAATATTGATATTACCCTTGGTATTAAAACTAATGGGATAATGATTAGTAATATGAACATTTTTTAACTCATAACTCTTTACATCTTTAATTGCTTTAAACTGAGTATATGTGTATTCATTAAAAAAATCATTAATCGCGAAATCATAGCTAGTCAAAACTGGAGTAATCAAAATCATTAAACTCATTACTAACAATACTATAAGCATTTCTATTAATGTATAACCCTTATTGGATTTCAGCTTTGCCATCAATTATCTCAATCGTTTTATTGTTTTGACATCTTATTTGTTTTTCTATCAACAATCCTTCTTCAACTAGGTCATCAATAGAATTCGGAAGTTCATCATAAAGAATTTGATACTCTATAATAGCTGTATCGACAATTTTGACTTGATTTTCACAACTTTTTTCATTGATCATATTCATGACTTTATTGATATTAGGTATCATCAGCAGAAATAGTGTTCCGATTACCATTAATACGATAACCATTTCGATAAGTGTAAAAGCTTTTCTCATTATTTCCCTTTCTAGAGTTCAATCAATTGCATTGGAATAAGCAGTAAACGATATAACAAGATAACAAATACTCCTATCAATATATAAATAATAAGTTGTAAATTCCTAGTTTTTTTAGAAATCATATTCATAAAACGTATTTCACTTATTGTAATATACTCTTTCAATAACAAAATTGAATTTGATGTAACATGTCCAGTTACTAGAAATTTCTGTAATTTTAACTCATATGGTAAACCAACTATTACATCATGCATATCTTTACCATTTTCAAACTGTGTTTTAGCCCATGATGCGCTGGCGGCAATAATTCTATCATCCTCAAGTTTTGATAGAATATTGAAACATGATAGTGTTGCTAATTCTTGTTCAAGTAAAGTTAAATATAGTACAGCAAAACTGATTGAGTAATATTTAACAATCATACTAGTATTTGCTTTATGAAAGATAAAATTATATGATTTGACTTTATCTTTGTAAAATAGAAATAACAAAATAATTACTACTTTAAATAAGATCAAACTAAGTATTATAAAAAACTTCATAATAGCACTTAGTACTTCTAATTCGGTTAGATTGTCAGTGAACAAGCTTGTCATTATCATAATGTTGGGTATAATATAGATATTAAAAAATATCATCATGAAGAATAAAATAATGAGTAAAACAAAGGGATAAGCAATTTTCTGTATTATTTTTTCTTTTATTACTTGTTGTTGTTTGATCTTTGCGATAATGAAAACATTCATTTTAGCTTCACCTATCAAGTTTTCCATAAACTTATAATTGTAGGTAAGCCGATTAAATTTTGATTTGATATTACTCAAATTATCATCAAATACATGTTCTATCATTGATCTTTCACTTCCGCTTGTTATTAATTGCGTATATAGTTTAAAATCATCAAATGATTCAGATTTCGGTTTTAGAACTGATAAGTTTATCTTGTTTGGCTTTTTCAAAATAGAATGAAAGTGTTTTAAAACTATCTGGTAAAGCTTTGTGTTGATGATAAAACGCAATTGCTTTAGTATCCATGATCTCATAAATAGCCAACCTTTCTTTCTGATATAACTTACTCACCAATCTTTGGTTAATGATGTAACTAATTGACTCATAAAAATCAAACATGTTGATATTTAAGTCTTTAAGTCTGGCAATTACACCAACACAACTTTTAGCATGGATTGTTGTTAATACAAGATGACCAGTTAAAGCACTACGAATTGCCATCTGTGCTTCCTTTTCATCTCTGATTTCACCAATAAATAATACATCAGGATCATGTCTCATTAATTGTTTTATGCCATTTTCGTAATCTAAATTTTGACGATTATTTACTTGTAGTTGGATAATATCAGTTAGTTTCATTTCAATAGGGTCTTCGATTGTGTATATACGTTTTGGTACAAATTTTAGTAATAAATTATAAGCAGTTGTTGTTTTTCCACTACCAGTTGGTCCTGAAAGAATTATTAACCCACTTTTCAGTTTTAATATATCTTTGAAATCACGATGTTGTTCTTTATAAATAGTCAAGTTATTATTTATAGCCTTTTGATATAGTATTCTTAATACACCATTAATTTGTTGATTTGATTTGATGAGTGCAAATCGCATATGTATCGTTTTATCAAAATAAAGAAAGGAAAAACTACTTGTTTGTGGTTTGTTTTGATCAGCTAAGTCTAAATTAGCCGTGTATTGAATAAAATTAAAAAAATCAATATCAAATATAGGATTTGAAATATTGATAAACCTACTAATACCTCTTACTTCAATTATTAAATTACCATTTGTATAGTTAAAATGAATGTCAGTTGCTTTATGTTTAAAAACAATTGTTAAAAGTGTACATAGTTTTTGTTGGTTATTCATTATAATATAATTGGTCTAGATAATAAAAATACCTAAAAAAAAGTGCTAAGCTCTTTTTAGAAATGAATTATTAATTATTTCTTCTTTGATGGAAGTTTTATCATCGTGTCCTGGATAAAGCATAATATCCTCAGACAAGGTTTTTATAAAAGATAAACTATGTTTCAAGTCACTTGCGTTACCAGTTGGTAAATCGGTTCTACCAACACTGTTTTTAAATATAGTATCACCAGTGAAAAGTTTATCATCAATTTGATAACAAACCGAACCTTTTGTATGACCTGGAGTGTGATAGACAGTGATCTTTACACCATTTACATCAATTTGACCTTCATTAACGCTGTTTGTTGGAGAATTAACCGTAATATTATATTTGTAAGAACAATTTAAAGAAGCATTTTTTATCATTAAAGCATCTTGATGATGAACATAGACTACGCATCTATACACTTCATATAAATCATCTACTGCTCCAATATGATCAAAATGTCCATGTGTTAATAAAATTGCACTTACCTTCTTATCGTGTAAATGAGCTAATATCTTTTGAGGTCTTGATCCTGGATCAACTAAAATGATATGATCTTCAAATTCTAAGATATAACAATTTGTTTGATATAATCCAACTTTGATTGATTTAATCTTCATGATAATTATAAAAAAAGCCAATCGGCCTTTTTTATTTCTTCTCCTTGTGTTCTGTCATCTTATTACAACGTGGACAATATTTCTTAATTATCATTTTTTCCGGATTTTTACGTTTGTTACGAGATCCGAGATAGTTTTCTTCACCACATGTTGAACACTTGAATATTAACTTTTCGCGCATATTAAACCTCCCAAGCGATATGATTATATCATGGTTATCTTTAAATTACCAATACTTTAAGTATAAACTATTTATTGAAGTAAGCTGCTATTATCTCACTAGTTATTTTTTGGCAAATATTTGTTTGCGTTTTTGTATTCCAGGCATTAACAGCCGCACAAGCAATCGCAATTTCAGCATTATTAGCTGGTGCATAAGCAACTAAGGTTGAGTTTGGTGAAGAAATAGAGGAGTTATTAACAACGGTATTTTCGGCAGTCCCTGTTTTCGCTGCTACTGATACATCTAAAGTACTCAAATAAGCTTTACACAAACCCTCGGTAACACAACTTCTAAATCCTTGTTGAATACGTTTTATAGCTTCATCATTATCAAGTGACGATAAGATTGTCACACTATTTTGATAAGCTATTGTATTAGTTTGTGGAAAATATGCTTCAATTAATAATCGTGGTTTTATTAAATAACCACCATTAGCGATCGTAGATGCGTATTGTGCCATTTGCATTGGTGTATAAGTTGAAAACTGCCCTATCGCATAGTCTAGCAAATGACCCGCTAATGTTGAATTTCCTTGATATCCTACACCCTCATTTGGAGCGTCGATCCCAGTTAAAACCCCTAAACCAAATTGACTAAAATAATTGCGCATCACATCAAAAGCACTAATATCAATGTTCAATGGTTGATCATATTGATAATTTGCTTTACCTAAACGCATAGCAATATTGAACATGTATACATTACTTGACATTGATAGCGCTGTTAAGTCATTGATACGACCTAGATTACGATGTGATGATTTTAACGGGGTATCTTTTATCTTGATCGGCTGATCAATGATATATTCACCTTTTTTAACTACACCTGTGTCTAGTCCCATGTAAAGTGTTGCTCCTTTGACAGCCGAGCCAATTACCACACTTTCCGTATAAGTTGATACGGGATCATTGTAATATACACCATTATTATTTTTCATACCAACAAGTGCTAATAAATCACCATTATTTGGATTCATAACAACGACATACGTTGTATTCCAATATTGTCGATATTCATTTCCTTTGTGTAATTCGAAATTATCAATAACGATTTGCTCTACCTCAGCTTGAAAATCAATATCAAGTGCAAGTCTTAGATCATATCCTCTTGAACCAGCACTTACTTCATTTAAAACCGCCAAACCATCACTGTTATAACGAAGATTGTATATTGATCTTTCGCCACTTAATAACTGCTCATATTGTAATTCAATCCCTGACCTACCTACTTTCTCATTTCGCGAATAATCAAGAGCAAGATAGTAATTTAATCTTTCAGCTGGCAAACCGCTACGAGTGGTAGTGACTGATCCAAAAATATTGCGTAACAAGCTACCATAATTGTACTGCCTTTCCCAATCAATCGTTATATCAAAACCACGGTATTCTTCATTGTGCTCTAAAAAGTATGATGTTTCTTCAAAAGATACATCACTTTTAATTACCGCAAACTGACTAACGGTTGCAGATTTCATTAAAGTATAGACACTCCAAGTGTCTCTTTCTTGTTGTGTTAAACTTGCTATATCATTTTGATCAATGCGCTCAAGTTTTAGTAAATATATCTGATTATCGCTTAATTTACCGCTATAATACTCACTCCACTCTTCATCTTTAATTTTGTCTGATGCAATACGTGGATATATATGAATAAATAGATCCTTAAGATCGCGATTAGTAAGGGTCTCCCCACTAATATTAAAGTTCATCGCAAAACGTTCAGCAAGCTCCCATTCACTTTGTGATGTCGCATTCTGAGCGGGATAGTATACTATTTCAATTACTTGACGATTTGTAACTAATAAATTATAGTTTCGATCACTAATTTCACCTCTTGGTGTTGTAATCTTACGAAAACGACTAGTATACGCGGCTAGTTTTGTAGCATAACTTTGTTGATTAATAATTTGCACTTGATATTGTCTTCCCAACAATATCAACATTAAAATGACGATAACGCCTCCTACTACTCGCATTCGTCTAGTTATGATAAGATCGGTTTCAAACAATATATTACGATTCTCGTTGGTATGTTTGGCGATCGCTGTTTTTTTCTCTTGTTTTTTTCGTTTTGTGTTTCTTTGCATCATATTTCCTTTTATCATTATAATATAAACATCTACACTTTAATATGAAAGATAAAGAAATGTATATGTTATAATTAAAAAAAGGAACATGGATATGTATAAAAGAACAGAAACAAAAGAAGTACAAATTAAAAACTTAACAATTGGACATCAAAATAAAGTTATATTGCAATCAATGCTTAATACAAAAACGAAAGATGTCAATGCATCGATAAAACAAATCAATGATCTTGAAAGTGCTGGTTGTGAACTAGTTAGATTTGCTATTTTTGATAAAGAAGACGCTTTAGCTATCAAAGAGATCAAAAAAGCTGTTGCACTACCTTTAGTGGCTGATATTCATTTTGATCATCAATTAGCTTTACTTTCTATTGAAAATGGTATTGATAAAATTAGATTAAACCCTGGCAATATTGGTTCAATGACCAAAGTCAAAGAAGTGGTTAGTGCTTGTAAATTTCATAATATTCCAATTCGTATTGGTATAAATAGTGGCTCACTTGAAAGAGAATTACTTTTCAAATATGGCGGACCATGCAAGGAAGCAATGATTGAAAGTGCTCAAAAGCATGTTGATCTTTTAGAAATGCTTAATTTTAATGAGATAATAGTTTCGTTTAAATCAAGTGATGTCATGCTTACAATTGATACTTATCAACTGGCTGCCCATCGCTATCCCTACCCTTTACACTTAGGTGTTACAGAAGCTGGTACGTATGATATATCAGCGATAAAATCTTCTGCTGCATTGGGTGCTTTACTTGCCCAAGGGATAGGAGATACGATCAGAATAAGTGCAAGCTGTGATCCAGTTGATGAAATGAGAATTGGTAAACAACTTCTTAAATGTTTTAACTTGATTGACAAGGTTCCAAATTTGATTAGTTGTCCAACATGCGGTCGTATTCAATACGACATGTTACCAATTGCCAAACGGATTGAAGAATATCTCGCTACTATCAAAGCTGATATTACAGTAGCGATCATGGGTTGTGCTGTAAATGGTCCACAAGAAGCATCACGAGCTGATATTGGCATTGCCGGCGGTAAAAATGAAGCCTTATTGTTTAGAAAAGGTGAAGTAATACGCAAAATACCACAAAATTTGATTTATGAAGAGTTAGTTAAAGAAATAAATGATTTTATAAAAAAACAATGATCCTGGTATACTATACTATCAACATTATAAATTGATAGTTTTTTTAAATTTATCAATACTGATTACTATATGTAAATCTTGTTGTCGCAATTAAAAACGAGGTCAAATGTCTAACTACAACTTTAACCCCGTAATTGCTAATCGCTATTTTTTAGTTCTCTTTGTTTTGTTTTAGCTCGTTCTTTCTTTTGCTCGCTGATTGATTTTTTAATCATTTCTCTTTTCTTTTTTTGTTTCAACTTAGCAATTTCAGCAGCTCTTCTTTTCTTATATCCCGGTTTTACCGTTTCTTTTTTTGTTACTATTTTTGCTATTTCTCTATCAAGTTCTGTTGGTTTCTTTATTCTTTGATAGTCAAATGGTTTTAACGTTTGCCAATTTTCATTACGATAAACTTGATGCTTAAATTTGATACCTTTTTCTTTTAGTAAACGAATACTTCTTTCATCTTTTGGTTGATAAAGAGCATAACATATGCCTTCTCTTCCACTTCTACCAGTTCTGCCACTACGATGAATGTAGAAGTTTAAATCGGTTGGAAAACCTAATGATACAACATGTGATACGGCATCAACATCTAATCCTCTTGATGCAATATCAGTTGCAACTATATATTGGTAATCACCTGCATTTAAACTCGCTAGAGCTTGTTTACGCTTTCTGGATGTCAAATCACCATGCAATTCTAGTACCCGATAATTATGATCACGTAAATAATCAGCAGTTAAAGCCGCTTCTTCCCTTTTATTAGCGAAAATCAAACAGACATATGGTTGAAATCCTGGTAATATTTCAAGTAAAGCATGATGATATGCTTTGTGTTTACA
The DNA here is from genome assembly GCA_964553255.1 of uncultured Erysipelotrichaceae bacterium. GTDB lineage: Bacteria > Bacillota_I > Bacilli_A > Erysipelotrichales > Erysipelotrichaceae > JAQUCI01. The sequence goes on from CAZKJS010000027.1 coordinate 21,220, forward strand.
TGGTATTAAAATATGATCGATCTGTGGACTAAATTTTAAGCTTTCATCTACTTTTATCGTTTTAGGTTGATGCATGTATTTCTTTAAAAAGGGTTTTAATCCTTGTGGTATCGTAGCACTGAAAACCAACATTTGCAGTTTCTTACCCATTTTACCTGCGATAGCATCAATATCATCCATAAAACCATACTCAAGGGTCATGTCACCTTCATCAATGACCATTATCTTGGCAGTATTGACTAATAATGTTTCTTCTTGTAAAAATAGATCTTTGATTCTCCCTGGTGTACCTATCACTATGTGTGGTTGAACTTTTAGCTTTTCACTAACCTTTTGGCGATTAGTACCACCACTTATAAGCTTGATATTTAATGCAGGTAGAGCTTTTTTCATGATTAGGCTATTCTGATATATCTGCATTGCTAATTCCCGTGTTGGTGCGGTAATAACGGCTTGAACGCAATTTTCATTAATATTTATCATTTCCATCAAAGGAATTAAAAAAGCATGCGTCTTACCTGTTCCTGTTGCTGAAATAGCAATTAGATCATGTCCCTTTAAAACAATCGGAATAACCTTCTTTTGTACTTCTGTAAGTTCAATAAAGTTGTTTAATGCAAGAAACTTGTTTGTTATATCATTAAAACCATATGGTGTAAGTGTCATATCTAAACCTCCTTGTATACTAAATGCTATAGTTATAACCCAAAATATATTATAATGGTTATGGTGATTAAATGAAAGTAATTAGTGTTACCCCTCGTGGTTATTGTAAGGGAGTTGTAAATGCGATCAATATCGCAAAACAAACGCGTGACAAATATCCTAATGAACCTATATATATCCTTGGTCGACTTGTTCATAACAAATATGTTGTTGAAGCTTTGTTTGATCTCAATATTATAACATTAGATGATTTACATAAGACCAGAAGTGAACTTATTGACAGTGTTGAATCAGGTATTGTCATTTTTAGTGCTCATGGAACTAATGAAGAAGTTTATCAGAAAGCAAGAGATAAAGGTTTAACGATAATTGATGCAACATGTAATGATGTTAAGAAGACACAGATAATCATAAATGAATTTCTTGATAAAGGTTATACTGTCTTGTATATTGGGGTCAAAGATCATCCTGAATCATTATCGGTATTGAAAAATAACTCACCAATATATTTGATAACATCATTAAATGATATAGATAATTTAAAGCTTACAACTGATAAAATTATGGTAATCAATCAAACAACTATGAGTATCAATGACATTTCTTACTTACACCATCAAATAAATAAACGTTATCCTTTTGCTATCATCTATGAGGAAATATGTTCAGCCACACGTGTTAGACAACAAGCTATCATAAACATTGAAAGGGTTGATCTAACATATGTTGTAGGCGATCCTAACAGTAATAATACAATGAATTTAGTTCGTTTAGCCAAAAACAAGAGCACTAAAGTATGTTTGATCGAATCAGTAAAGGATATCAACGCTGCAGATCTGATCAACATAAACAAAGTAGCTGTTACCAGTGGTGCAAGTACTCCTACTGCTTTAACGCAGCAAGTAATAGACTATCTAACTAATTATCAAACTGACAAAACTATCCCTGAAATCACTAAAGCAATTCTTTAAATAATGTTTGTAACATTAAGAAGTCTGTATTAGTTACTTTTCTTGGATGATTTTGATAGATAACCTTCAGTTTTTGATATTGCTCAATATGATACTCAATAAAGATATCATCTTTTTTATTTAACAAACAAGGTCCAAAATAAACTTCAAGATCATTATATTGTCCTTTTTTTGAAGGATTTACAACAACCACTTGATAATACTTATAGTCTTTTATTAATAATTCATCACTAATCATAAAGCCCTGTTTATTAAGCCAAGAGCGTAATAAATAGACATTATTATTTGGTTGTAAGATTAAATGATCAAGTTTTTTAACCTTATCAAGTTCTTGTGTTAAGATATCAATGATTGTCTTAACCCCCATACCAGCAATGATAATTGTATTAACGTCACATGGTAATTTCTCTAATCCATCAGCTTGATAAGCAAAGATTTTATCACTTAATCCATTAGCATTTATATTCTTGATAGCTTGTTTAAGTGGTCCTACTTTATTATCAAAAGCGTATGCTTTCTTTACGATATCATGTTTGACTAAATATATAGGTAAAAAAGCATGGTCGGTGCCAATATCAGCAATGACCATGTCTTTATCTACTAATGAAGCAATAGCATTAAGTCGTTTTGATAACATTAATTCTTATCCACAAAATCTCGTAGTCTTTTTGAACGAGTTGGATGTTTTAATTTGCGTAAAGCTTTAGCTTCGATTTGACGAATACGTTCACGAGTCACATTGAATTCTTTACCTACTTCTTCAAGTGTTCGTGTTCTACCATCATACAATCCAAATCTTAGACGCAAAACCTTTTCTTCACGTTCAGTTAAACCCATTAAGACCATATTGATCTCATCTTTTAATAATTGATTACTAGCATATTCATCAGGAGATAATGCATCTTTGTCCTCGATGAAATCTCCTAAATGCGAGTCATCTTCTTCGCCAATTGGTGTTTCTAGTGATACTGGATCAAGAGCGATTTTTTGGATTTCTCTTACCTTTTCTGGGGTGACATTTTCCATCCGTTCAGCTATTTCTTCAGCCGAAGGATCTCGTCCAAGTTCTTGAACTAATTGTCGCTGTATCCTTGTTAGTTTATTGATCGTTTCAACCATATGAACTGGTATTCTGATTGTTCTAGCTTGATCAGCAATTGCTCTTGTGATCGCTTGACGAATCCACCAAGTCGCATAAGTTGAAAACTTAAAACCCTTAGTATAATCAAACTTCTCAACAGCTTTGATCAAACCCATATTACCTTC
>CAZKJS010000028.1:0-23469 GCA_964553255.1 uncultured Erysipelotrichaceae bacterium
AACACTACCTAACCATGAATAGATAAAACCCCAAAGATAACCATGACTTGCAACATTGAAGGCAACAATCGCCACTAATGGTAATATCGGGAAAAAAGCTTCGATCATGGTCAATAAGATGGGATATAATGGACCAGCTGCTTGAAAACCCTTTAAAAGTGATAACCAAAAGTCTAGGTTACTTAATAGATTATAACTATTTTTTAAAAACTCAAACATGCTCAAAAACGCTCACTGCTTGAAAACAGTATTTAGCAGCCGTAGCGCTTGCTTGTTTTACTAGATTATCAAATGTTTCTTCATTGTCATTTTCTTCAGTGGCGTCACTAATACTTCGTACGATCAAAAATGGTATTTTATAATAAGAAGCAACTTGCGCAATCGCTCCCGCTTCCATATCAGTACATGCCGCTTCAGGATAATCCTTTTTGATTGCATCTATCTGAGATTTTTGATAAATGAATTGATCACCTGTTACCATTGGAAGAAACCTAAGATTATCTTTTTCACTTATGACTGATCGTAGTTTATCAAGCAAAAGCTCATCTACGATGTAAGTATATCTTGCTTGATCAAATCCCTTTTTATAGCCAAACGCGGTTAGATCGAAATCCCATTGTGCTACCATAGTCGCAAACACTACAGTATCAATTTTGACATCTGACTTGAGGCTACCAGCTACTCCAACATTGATCAATCCTTTTGGTTTAAACTGCTTTATCAGTATGGTTGTTGCGATCGCAGCCTGTACTTTTCCTACACCACTGGTAGTTATCACAACCTCAACTTCATTTAAATAGCCATGATAAAAACTAAAATCATGTTCCTTAAATTCAGTGGTTTTTACCATTTGTGTTTTCACAGCTTCTAATTCTTCGTTCATTGCGGTTATGATACCAATCATCTTTATCTCCTAACAGCGACAAAAAACCACTTGTCACCTTTTTCTGTTTCATCTTTATCAAAATCAGTATAAACCTTTACTTCAAAACCACATGTATTAAGCATATTTTTGACATCTTGTTTTGCGAAAACCGTTTGTATATGTTGTTCAATAATCGGTTTGTTATCAATATAAAAAACTAAATTGTGTAGTATCTTATCATCCTCGCTAATTATTGACCATTGATATGCAGTGTCATTAATGTAGCCCTCTTCAATAAACTCATTTGCGAATTCTTGTAAACGTTCTATTGTATGAATATCAAAAAGAAATACACCACCTTTTTCAAGGTGTTTTGCAATACTATCAAACAATTGTTTTAATTCAACGCTATCACTTAAATAATTAATACTATCATTAAAACAAACAATCGTATGATATGTCTTTTTAAGATTAAATGTACGCATATCATCCACAAAAAGTTTCACATTAAGATCTTTTAGTTTAGTTTTTGCCTTATCGATCATAACTTTTGATAAATCAAAACCTTCAACATGAAAACCCGCTTTAATTAATTTTTCGGTAATTATGCCACTACCACAAGCAACTTCCAATATTTCACTACCAATGGTATGTTTTTGAGTAAATAAGACCCATTCATCAATGCTTGATGGTTCAATGATCAGCTCATCGTAAAAAGCTGCTAAAACATCATAAGAGTTCATTGATATCAACCTGGGGGAAATCAGCCCATAATTTTTCAAGATTATAGAAGTAACGCTCTTCTTTTATGAAAATATGGATGATAACATCATATGCATCAATTAATTGCCAACCACTATCTTGTTGGCCCTCAATCGCTTTAATGATATACCCTGCTTTTTCGATCTTTTCAACCACATTATCGATTACCGCATTCATTTGACGATTGTTACTGACATCAGCGATAACAAAAAAGTCTGTTAATGGATTATTATTACGAAAATCAATTATCTTGATCTCATTTCCTATTTTTTCATCAATGGCTTTGACGACGATGCTCAATAATTCATTCATTTTTACCTCCATTTAGATACCGTTCTTGCTTTTCTTTGATCATCATATATGCTCTATCAATATCCTTAAAACACAATGCTTTAATAGAAGTATTATCTATCTTTCTGGTATCATCAATTTTGTCAACACAATATATGATCTTACTCAATCTTTTGTGATCCGTACCATTAACATGATTACCAATAGCATCAATGATATCTTGTTGGTATATTCCAAAATCTTGTTTGACTAAGGTCATGGCAGTATACTGATGATAAGTCTTTGGATGTTTGTCAAGCTTTTCAGGATAATATATCTTCATTAAAGCTATTTGTTTTTCAATACTTAATTCTTTGGTATAATCATGCAATATAGCTGCTAAGTAAGCACTATGAGTATTGATGTTATAATGTTTTGCAAGCGCTACTGCTAAAACAGCAGCGCTATTAACATGTTCATATCGTTTTTTTGATAATTTGCACTTTAGGATATCTTTTATATACAAATCGTTTTGTAGAATGTAATATTTAACACTTTTCTTAATATCATTAAAATCATCTATTTTAGTACTGATCTCTGTTAAGTTAGAATCAATGTAAATAACATCATTTAGTTTTTCATCATAAAGACATAATCGTCGATATGGTTTGATCGCTAATTTAACCATATTGATACGATCTTGATAATTGGGATGATCCTTTATAACCTTAAAGGCAATCTTATCAATTTGGTGGCTTTTAAGCATCATTAAAGCGTTATTGGTATCATTTATCGTAATTGGATCAAACACACCACTAAACACCGCTATTTGCTTCATCGTGGCAATTTTATCTTCCCATCTGGATTCTTTTTATAAAGTAATACAGTTTTACCAATAATCTGAACTATCTCACTTTGAGTAGCAGCCGCAACCATGATAGCAGCTTCATTGGCTGCCAAGGGACATGTTTTCAATAATTTGAACTTTAAGATCTCATTAGCATTCAATCCATCACTAATACCCGTTATAAGATTATCCGTAATTCCTTCTTTACCAACCTGAAATACTGCTCTTTGATGGTTTCCTAAAGCTCTTAAAAACGCTTTTTGTTTATTTGTGATCATTAAATCATCGCCTTTCTAGTTAAAACTTCAATTTGAAGATCGCCACTATATTCAATTTTATCAATATGCCCATTAACACAAAACCAACCAAGCCCTAAAATGACAATATCAAACTTAGTACCAATAAAATTCAAATTTCTCTTCTGTGAATTATAAGTCTCATTAAGCGTTGGAACAAGCATATGACCATATTGTTTTTGCCATAATTCATCAGCGTTACATGTTTTACTACGATGTATCAACAAGCGATCACTGAAGTAACCAACAACACTAACATTATCACAACCATATAAATCCAATCTTATCAATCCACCGACCGATAGTGTTTGATCATCATTTAGTTGATAAACAATCGGTTTGATCTTATTTTTAACCACAATTGATTTCAGCTTATTATCCGACATTAGAATTTGCGTGTTATTATTTCGATTAAATCCTGGTGTATCATATAAAACATAATCTTTTTGATTAATGGGTATTAGATCTAATGTAGTTCCAGGAAAATGACTGATCGTAACATCTTTGATCGCAAATACATTCTTCAAGATCGTCGATTTGCCAGCATTAGTATTACCAATGATCACAACATCACGTTTCTTACGATAAAGTTTCAAAACATCCATTATCTCTTCTTTACCATCATAACCATGTTCACCAATAACAACAATCGCTTTTACTTTGATATCGTTTTCTTTTAGTCTTTGCTTTAGATATCTACCCAGTTTTTCAGTCCCAAGACTTGCTGGTAAAAGATCCCTTTTAGTAGCGATCATGATTATATCAGAATCATTTAAGAAACGATTGATCGATTCTTGTAAGGCTGTTTCAAGATCAAATAGATCAACAACCCAAAGTATCAATGCATCAAGCGCTTGTACTTTCTGTAATATATCATGACTATTCAATTTATCTTTAGCCGAGAAAGTGAGATCACCATAATTATTTAAACGAAAACATCGTTGACAAAAATCAACATCTTTTTTAGGAGAATACCCAAAATCATTTGGTTTATCATATTGTATGATCGCACCACAACCCTTACACTTGTTCATCAAATCTCCCTTTATCAAAACCATAAAATTTAGTTAAGATCCAATACACAAATTTCTCAATGAAACGATTGATCTTCGTGTAATTTATATCTCTTTTAACCAATGGCTTAGCTAGTATAGCATATATGCCACATCTTTTTGCTCCTAAAACATCAGTCAATAACTGATCACCAATCGCAGCAACCATGCTTTTATCAAGATTATGTTCTTGGAGTACCTGTAAATATGCTTTTTTAAGAGGTTTGTGCGCCATTGGATAAATCGCTAAATCTAATCCATCAGCGAATTCTTTGACACGATCAGTTTTATTATTGGAAATTAATACCAATATGATATCATTGGCTTTTATTTTATTTATGAAAGTAACTACTTTTTCATTTGGCTTGTGTTGATCATAAGGCACTAATGTATTATCGATATCACAGATCAATAGCTTAATTTTCTTTTGTTTAAGAAAATCAACACTTAATCTTTGAAAGTTTTCAATATATAAGTCTGGTAAGAATATTTTCAAAACGAATCCTCCTAAGTTGATTATATCAAATGTCAATAGGCTAATAAACATGTTGTTATTTTTGATTATGCTGTTTTACTTTTGAATCATAAAGATAATAAATTAAAACGGCTAACAGTACGCCAGCAAAATCAATGACAACATCACTGATCTGACCACTTCGACCAACCACAAATAACTGATGAACTTCATCAAAGACAGCGTATAAAAAAGCAATGCCAACTACAATAAGATATTCCTTAACAATAGCTTTTTTGATAATAGCATGACAAAGTAAGATACCTAAAGTAAAAAATGTCACGAAATGAGCGCTTTTTCTAATAATGTAGTTGAACAATTGCAGTAAATCTTGATTTAAGGAAATATTAATACCAAAGATTGAGAATACCCGATCAATAATACCAACACTTAACTCATCAGATATACTTGCAGGTTGGTCAGATAATATATAAATGATAACCATCCAAACTATTACAGCTAGCCATCGATATATCAAATTTCGCTTTTTATTCTGGTTCAATCATTCACTCCTTGTTCATCATGATTTATATCATTTTATAATGATATCATAAGCAACTTAATTACGCACATATTAATCTAATTCATTAAAATATATCACATGATAGCTAGCATTATATATACATTGTGATACAATCAAATAAAGGAGAATCACTATGTCATATATAATAAAATCACAACGAATTTACAGTGATCGCGGCTTAATCAATGGTGGTATTTTAGTTGATAATGACAAGATAAAAAAAATCATCACAGCTGATGATCTTATCAAGTACAGCAATATTGATATCATTGATTATCAAAACGCAAGAGTCATACCTGGTATTATTGAAATGCATATCCATGGTTATAAAGGATATAATGCAATGTCACCAAACAAGGATGAAATATTAAATCTTGCTAAAGCGGTCACAACTTGCGGCATTACCGCATTTACCCCTACTAATCATTACTTACCCCACATCTTTGAAAATCATCAAGCAATCATTGAAGCAATGGATACAGTTAATGATGGTGCTAAAATATTAGGCATTCATATGGAAGGACCATTTATCAGTTTAGAAAGACTTGGTTCAGTCATGCCAGAAGAAGTTGTTGCTCCTAATCTTGAACTAATGCAGAAATTTTATGACACTGCCCAAGGAAGGATAACAACCGTAACTCTGGCCCCTGAGGTTAGTGGAAACAAGGCTATCATCGATTTTTGTATTGAGCGCGGCATTAACGTCTGTTTAGGTCATACTAACGCAACCTTTGATGAAGCAAAAGCCGCTATTGATCAAGGTGCTATCATTAGTCAAAAAACCGGTAACTGCATGCGATCAATGCATCAAAGAGATTTAGGTGTAATTGGTGCTGTTCTTTTAGATCAAAGAGTATTCAATGAAATTAATTCTGATCTACGCCATACAAGTGCTGATTTCCTGCAACTCTGTTACAACTTAAAAGGAAAAGATAAACTCTGTATTATTGCTGATGAAGGTGTTATGAGTGGCATGCCAGTTGGAAACTATAACTTACCAGATCGTGGTGCTTATTCAGTTGGTGAAGACTTCTTACTTCGGGATTATCGTAATGTCTTTGATGGTAGTACCAAACACTCCTTGTTTGGTATTTCTAATTGGGTTGAGGTTATTAAGATCCCAATGACAGAAGCGGTAATCATGGCTTCCCTTAACCCAGCTAAAGTATTGAAGATCGATCATAAAAAAGGTTCAATAAAAGAAAAGAAAGATGCCGATATTGTGATCATTGATGATGCTTATGAGGTAATTGCGACTTATGTTGAGGGCAAGAAAGTATACGATGTAAAAGAAAATAAAAGCTATGAAAATCCTACGTATCTAAACTATATTGTCAAATAAAAAAGCCTCACGGCTTTTTTAAATTCCCTCTTCTATTTCTTCTTCATCGATCAAAGTATAGCTATATAGTCCAATATTACGTTTTCCGTTATCAATCATTTTATTGATAATTTGATCTGTTGTTTGTGGTGTGTTACGAGCAATACTTAGTTCAAGTAACATCCCTAAATTTACACCATAGATAACTTTTAATCTTGAATCGTCAATACTAAGTGTAGCTGCTTGTTTAAATGGTGATCCACCTAAAAGATCACACATGATGATTATTTCATCACAGCCTTGCATTGTAGCTATTGTAGCTATTAGTTTGTCCTTAAAGTCTATTTCTGATTCATTGTGAGTAAAAGTTACACAAGCTACATCATCTAATTTACCTGCTATCATGGTTAATGAAGAATAAAGACCAGTCGCAAATTCGCCATGACCAGTAATGATAATTCCTATCATTTGTACTCCTTTAATAAGCTCAACAGGCTTTTGACCTGTTGAGCTTTTGTTTTACATAATTCCTAAGAATGAAGCAGCGATTGATAAAGCGATGATGATAACGATCAATTGAATGACATTCATATTCTTTTTCTTGAATAAGTAGAAGATCAAGAATACCAATCCTAATGGTAATAAATTAGGAATGATTGAATCAAAGATCGATTGAACACCAACTACATCAAATAGAATTAGTGATTCACTAAAACCAACACTTACATAAGTTGGAATTAAACCACCAATAACCATAACACCAAGAATTCCAGCGCCTTTGGTTATTGCGGCCGCATTTTCACGTATCGTTTCAACAGCACCAACGCCAAGATCATAACCTAATTGACCTAACCAAATACGTGGTAAAATAGCCATTGCAGCCCAGAAAACAATGTAAAGAATTGGACCCAATACTGAGCCTTGTTGACTTAATGATGCACAAATAGCTGCTGAAATTGGTAGCAATGTGAACCAGAAAATAGCATCTCCTAAACCTGCTAGAGGACCAAACAAACCAGCACGAATATTCTTGATCAATTGACGATCTTCCCCTGCTTCTTCAAGTGAAAGGATAAGACCCATCAAGAATGTTGCCATATGTGGTTCTGTATTGATGAAATCCATATTACTCATCATTGCATCAGCGATTTCATCTTTTTGATCACCATAAATTTTCTTTAGTGTCGGTGCAATACAATATGTAAAGCCACCAGCTTGCATTCTTTCAAAGTTAAACGGAATTTGTTCAAAAATTGATAAAATGCTCATTTCGGTAATATCTTTTTTAGTTAATTTATTTCTAGATACCGTCATGTTGTTCACCTCCCTGATTAGCAATACGACGATCATTATAGTAACCAATGAGCGCTATTGCGATGGCAGCGATCGCTATTGGTAATACATTACCTAAGCTCAAGAATGTTGCCATTAAGAAACCCAAGAATAAATAGGGAGCGTTTTCTCCTTTTAACATAATACGCAATAGTAATCCAAGACCTACAGCTGGTAAGATACCACCAGCAACTTCAAAGCCATGAATCAACCATATTGGGAATGAAAGAACAAAGCCCGCAATAAGGTTTTGCATCAAATAAGTAGACAAGAAAGTAATGATTCCATAACCCACTGATTTGATGACTAATGAGATAACCATGATTCGCCAAAATCCCTGGATATCTGCTTCTTTAGCTCTTTCCTCAAGCGGCTTCATAAAACCAGCATAACTGGTGTTAGTAAAGATTCCCCACCATTGTGCTAGTAAAGCAAAAGGTAGTGCTAATCCAAGTGCGGTTTCGGCTGAAACATTGGCTGTATAAGCGATGACTGTTGTCATCATGCCAGCCATCAATGGATCTGGTGGAACGGTTCCCCCAACAGTTAATAGACCAAGGTATGACAATTCAGCAACTGCACCAGCAGCTAAACCCAATTGTACATTACCAAGGATGATACCAGCAAAGAAAGCGACAACGATTGGTCTGAACCAAAAGAAAGCTTCAGTAGCCGCATCGACGGCGCAAATCATTGCTAGCACAGTGAGCATAATGCCTTGAACTAATGTGATCTGCATAATCTCCTCCTTTATTAATCAGTAAAAATACTGATAATACCTAAATTGTGTATTTCCTATCCCCAGGTGCGATTTGAATATATATATCAACGCCCAGCTTCTTGATTGCTTCAAAATCAGCAACATCTTTATCATCAACATAGACATGTGGCTCATCATGTACTCTCTTCCCTTCGGTGTAATGCATATTGCCAACATTTAATGATTTGATTGGGACACCATTTTCTATTAATGTACGTGCTTGTGCTGGTGTTCTAACAACGATGAAAATTCGTTGTTTTGGACTTGCGTTATGGATAATATCGATTGTCTTTTGAACCGTAAAAAAACGGACACCGACGCCCATTGAGTCTGCAGTCATTTTCATCAGTGATTGCTGAATTGGATCACTTGCGGCTTCATCATCCGCTACAACGATCAAATTAGGATTAGCGATACCAACCCATTGACAACCTACTTGACCATGAACTAAACGGTTATCTATCCTGACCAAAACAATATTAGGTTCTGCCATGAAAATACCTCCTAGATCTAACCCTAAACACTTCGATACAACTGATAACTATTAAATATTTTATTCTACAAAATCTACTATATTGTCAATATTATAGCACTAAGAAATATTAGTAGCAATACACATAAAAAATAAAATTAACTATTGACACAAGGAAAAAATTATATATAATCCGTTTTGTGTTTAATGATTGTAAACACAAAGTTTGATATAAGAAACAGAAGGAGAAAGAATGAAAAGATTTTTGATTGTTTTTGTTGTGGCCCTTTTAACGCTTACCGGTTGTAGTAAACCCCTTGAAAAAGATACAGATACAAGTGGGTTAAAGACTAAAGGTGAAGCATTAGAATTGGTCGATTATGATGAGTATGGTGGTGCTGACGCTTATGGAAATGCTGGCGATAATGCTAATAGCATGTATTATGTCAATCCCGATTTCTATAATATGGTTAGTAATGATCACCTGACCATTATCACAAACTTCAAGACTGCACAACAAACGACCGAATGGTCATGTGGTAACGTCGCAACATTAATGGTTTTAAATCATTTCGGTGTCATAGCTGATGAAATGGAACTGGCAATCGCAATGGGTTCTTCAGTAGATGATGATGTCGCAAATGCACTACCAGGCAGCGCTAATAATTTCCATGAGTATGGAACAACCGTTGCTGATATTACCAATTACTTTTTAAACAATGCTAACTTTAAAGTTGTAGAAACATCTTATCGTGAAACATATAACGATTCTGAGCTTCTTACACTAGCTGATGGTGTTAGTGGAAATGACACAGGTAACTTACCTAAGACATTTTCAGCAATGTCACTTTATACATCTGACAATGATGATGCAAGTGAAAATTGGGTAATGGATGCAAGTGAAAGCTATTTTGTACAATGGTTATTAACTCATCTAAATGCTAATCGTCCTATCATGGTTGAATGGGGTGATTGGGATGGTCATTGGCAAGTGATCATTGGCTATGATTCAATGGGTACTCCTGGTTTAGGTGATGATATGTTAATCTTCGCTGATCCATATGATACTTCAGATCATTGGCAAGATGGTTATTATTACTATCCACTTGAAAGATGGTTCTATATGTGGGCTGATCGCAATGTTGCACCAAAGCCTTTCCAATTACAACCATATGTAATCGTTGAACCGATTTCCTAACAAAAAACATTGTCGCCTCAGCGACAATGTTTTATTTTGCGATTTCTAGACTAATTCCAGCTTCTTTGAATTTCTTTCTGATCTTATCACTGGCTTTATCATCGGTAATGATCCTATCAACAATTCTTGTTTCACATATCTTTTTAAGACATTTTACTCCAAGTTTACTGTAGTCACCAACAACAATGATACTTCCAGATTGTTTGATCATCTCTTGTTTTACAAAATGTTCGGTATTGTATTCAGTTGTGATCAAATCGGTATCAATTCCATCTGGTGATAAGAAGAATACATCACTATAGAAACGACTGATAGCTTCAACCGTTAGTTCATCATGAAAGCTATCATTTTCACGATTATACTTACCACCTGCTAAATGCACGCTTGCTACCGGTGATTTTACCAAAAAGCTAGCTGTTGCTAAAGAATTGGTGATAACAGTACATTTGCGTTTCTTGTGAACGATTGCTTCAGCAATCATGCGACAAGTGCTTCCAGAATCTAAAGTTATCAACATTCCCTCTTTAATAACGTTATCAACGATATAACGAGCGATTTTTAACTTCTCATCTGTATGCATTGAACTTCTTCTTGCATAGATTGTCTCATACATTGTTCCTAAAATGGCGATTGCTCCACCTTTAACTCTTCTTAACTTTCCTTGTTTTTCAAGATAAGTTAAATCGTTACGAATGGTCGCTTCTGATACCTTTAAGTCGTGGCAGAAATCATCGATCGAGTAGAAATTATTGATCAATAATAGTTCTTTGATGGCATTATGCCTGATTTCGGTTTTTCCGGATACATCCATGGGTTTTCCTCCATATGCTTGACACTCTAATTCTAATACTTTTTAGCGTTTTTTTCAAATGAAAACGCTAATAATTATTGAAATTAACATGCAAAAAAAATAACTATCCCCAATCATTATTAGAAACTAATCTTATTATGGATAACTTTCCCAAGAATTTTGACCTCTTCTTCAATCAATTGTTGATCTAATATCTCAATTGGTTGATAATTTGGATTAGCAGGAACAAGTATCATCTTATTTTTAACATATTTAACATATTTAACAGTAGCTTCATTATTGATCAAAAATACCCCAATATCATTATTGTCTAAATAATTTTGTTTATGTACAAAAATGCGATCACCAGGCATAATTCGAGCATCACGCATTGAATCTCCGATAACCTCTAAATAAAAGTAATCATCATCACTAACTTCTATACCTTCAATATCTTCATAATCAATAATATTCTGTTCAGCATAAATTGGGGTTCCACCTCGTACTGTTCCCAACACAGGAACTCGCTGCTTTTGTTTGCTAAGATCACTATGCATAAGTTTTAAGATGCCAACACCATAATTCTTAGCGATTTTTTCAAGCACATCATAAGGAGGTGTTGATGTGCCATCTTCCCATTTTTGTATTGTTGTAAATGATTTATAGCCAAAAGCATCAGCCATATCTTGTTGTGATAAGCCATGCTTACGTCTTAGATATCTTATATTTGCTTTAAACATATTTTCACCCTTTTTATCATATCATCTTACTGTTTTAATCGCAATTATTACTTTATTATTTTTCAAGTAAAGGCTTGCAACATGAATTATATTCAAGTATCATATAGATGGGTGAAGTACGTGGAAAGAGTTATCTTGCATTGTGATCTTAATGGTTTTTATGCCTCAGTTGAGTGTTTTCATAATCCAAGTATTAGACATTTACCAGTTGTGGTTGGTGGTGATGTTGATAAAAGACATGGTATCATATTGGCTAAAAATCAAATAGCGAAACAATTTAATATTCAAACTGGTGAGGCATTATGGCAAGCTCGTGCTAAATGTCCCAATTTGGTTATTATCAAACCACACTTTGACCTTTATTTGCGATTTTCTGCTTTAGTACGTAATATTTTAGCTGATTACAGTGATTTAATTGAACCATTTGGTATTGATGAAGCATGGCTTGATGTCACTCATAGTACTTTTAAAGGTAATGGTGTTGAGATCGCTGATACTATTCGAGGTAGGATCAAAGAAGAACTAGGCATTACCGCTTCTGTTGGTGTTAGTTTTAATAAGATTTTCGCTAAATTAGGTTCAGATATAAAGAAACCTGACGCAACTACCCTTATTACTAAAGAAAATATGAAAGATGTAATATTTCCACTTAAAGCTAGTGAACTACTATATGTCGGAAGAGCAACAAACCAAAAATTAAACACTCTAAATATCTTTACTATCGGTGATATCGCTAACGCTAAAATAAGCTTTTTAAAACAACATTTAGGTAAGCATGGCGAATATCTTTGGTTGTTCGCAAATGGCCTAGAAAACAGTCCTGTAAGCCCCTATGGTGCTGATAGTGGCATCAAATCAATTGGTAATAGTACCACTACCCCAAGAGATCTCAACAATATGGAAGATATCAAGATAGTAGCCTACGTATTAGCAGAAAGTGTTGGTGCGCGCTTACGCGAGCAAGGATTAAAAGGCAGGATTATTGCTATAAGTGTTCGTGATACTAATCTTAATGGCTTTACTCGTCAAGAGAAGTTAAACTTTGATACCGACTGTGACCTTGAAATCGCTAATAAAGCTATTGAACTGTTTTATCACAACACCAAAAACGTCTTTCCAATCAGAAGCATTGGTGTTAGTGTTTCTGATTTGAGTCATTGCGAAACTAATCGCCAACTGTCCTTATTTGTCAATCATGAACAGATAGAAAAACAACGACAACTAGATAAGACAATTGATTTGATTCGTAAACGTTATGGTTTCACTACTATCAAACGCGGAGTTATGTTAACCGATCAAGGATTAAGTGAATTCAATCCTAAAAACGATCATGTAATATTCCCCGTAAGTTATTATTAGAGGTATAATATGGATAACAAGATTTATGTTGATGTTGTAAGCATTCATTATAAAAGTGGTACGATCAAACCCTTGTTTATCGTATGGGAAAACGGTCAAAAATACGCCATTGATAAAGTCAAAAATATTACACGCGCCGCTTCACTAAAAGCCGGTGGTTGCGGTATACGCTATACATGCATGATAAACAATCAAGAAAGATATCTATTTCTTGAAGAAAATAAATGGTTTATCGAAAGGAGATAATATGTGTGGAAGATATTTATTCAACGATAATAATAGTAAAAAAATAAAAGAGATCATCGCAGAAACAAAAAAATCTTACCAACAAGCAGAGCTAGATTTAGTAGCTTGGGATGAAATATATCCTAGCGCTTATAGTGTAGTTTTAACCTGTGATAAAATCTTAAAACCAAAACTTATGGTATGGGGTTATCCCAAATGGGACTCCAAAGAACTCATCATAAACGCCCGCGCTGAAACAATCAAAAATAGCAAATACTTCAAAGATGATTACTTCAAAAACCGCTGTGTTATCGCATGTACTGGTTTTTATGAATGGGATAAAGATAAAAAACGTCATTTCATAAAAAATCCCCATGAAGAGATAATCTACTTAGCAGGGATATATCGTATTGTTAATGATAAATATCATTATTGTATCTTAACCAAAGCAGCTAACGAACAGCTTAGAGTTATTCATGATCGCATGCCAGTTGTTATGAATGAAAAAGATGCAATGCGATATTGTAGTGATACAAAATAAAAGTAATCAAGTCTATTTAAAAATTCGACTAATATTTTATATAAACAACAACAGGATAGTCCTTACTATATTCTCCAGGTGTAGTTTGGTGCCATATGGTACCGGGAGTCTGTTCCTCATCGGCTTGACCAGTTGGATTTTGCTTTTTAACATTAGTTAAATCTGTAAAACCTAGTCCAGATAGAAGACTTGTAACTTCGCTTAAAACTTGATCTGCCGATTTACCGTTACTATCATATGAGAAATCTAAATCAGGCATCGTTGCCATTGGTCCTAATGAATATGTAATATCAATCACTAATGGTAACTCATATCTTTCACCAATTGTCTTATTTTGTTGAATAATCTCATTTTTTAGATAACTGTCACTTTTACCTGCCGATATAAGTCTAAACGTAACACCATCAATATTGTTAGGAAGATCATATACATCTAAACCTATATAATTACCCACAACAAATCCAACTCCTCTTGAAACAAATATAGTTAATACTTTCGAACTTACAGATTGATTGTAAACTATTCCTTTACTGTACTGATCATTGAAATCATCAATTCTATTTATTGTCCATCCTGCACTCTTCGCGTTAGCCGCATTTATTACGTTTTCCGCATAAGTAAACGTTTTTCCCGTAAAAATCTCAGGCAAATATGCACCTAGTGACAATGTATAGTTTAAACTAGCTCCTTCATAAACTATTTCTCCTCCTGCAGGAGTGTGAGTAATAATAGTATTGTTTGCGAATGTATCATGATAGCGTTCTGTTTTTGTTCCGACCAATAACTTACTACTAGTCAAATATGCATTAAATTCACTAAATGTTTTACCGATTTGGCTAACTAGTGTAATTCTTCTTCCTAAGGAATAAACAACATTGATTGTAGTTCCGACATCTAAATCCCCAGATTTGTCTTGTGAAATGACTTTTCCTTTGTCAACAATATCACTGTAATCAGTTGTTGATACTAGTTTTATATTAGCACCATTTTTATTTAGGTCATTAACCTTAGATACTATTGAAGTATGAAGTTGATTAATATAATCTGGCATATTAGGTTTACCTAATGACAAATCTACAGTAATCGTTGCACCATCTGCCAAATAACCACTGTTTGGTCTATTACTAATTACAATGTTTTTTGCGACACTATTATCGTATTTCTCAACATATGAAATATTCACACGATTATCAATTGAGTCTAACCACTGAACGACTTGTATTTTTGTTTTGCCACTTAAATCGATAGCTTGTATTGGCAATCCACTTGAGTATGTAATGGTAATCGTTCTTTTTTCATAAGTTATAGCACCAGCTAAAGGTGATTGTCTAATGAATCCATCTTTTTCAACTGTTGTGCTAGTAGTGGTAACAAACTTGATGATCACATTATTCACACTGCCCCAGTTAGTAATTTGATTACGAGAATATGTACTAAAATCCGGTACAATTATTTCTTTTTGCACGTTATTTTTACCTAATGACATTGTGAAAATGATCATGTCACTACGTTTCATTGTTGGTGTTGTAACATTGTGACTGATAAATATATCTACTTCAATTTCATCATTTTCAACATACTCAAATGTTACATCACTAAGTTTGTTTTCTTCTACAAAAGCAACAACTTGAGTATATGTAAATCCAGTAAAATCAGGTAAAGTTATCTCAAGTTCAGGATCAGCACCCATTGAGATTACGATGTATAGTATCTCTTTTGATTTTATCTTAGCTTGAGGTTCAACTGATTGGGAAATGACTTTCCCTCTTGCGATCTCTTCATCAAAACGATATTCATAATCAACTTCTACTTTATTTTCTTTAGCCCATTGTTCAATTTCTATTACTGTTTTCTCACTAAAATCAACAACGATTACATCTGCTTTCAAGAAGAAAAAACTTAAAGCGGCTAATGAAATTATTGCAACTGTCGTAATTCCGGCAAGTATGTATAAGATTAATGTCTTTTTGTCGCGCATATAAGTTCCCTTCTAATTAGCATCATTAACTATTGTTAATGTAATCGAATAGTAATCCCTAGTGTTTACAGAAAATGTATAATGTCTGCCTTCAAATGTACTATCAATATTGTATCTATTATACAAATCATACAAACGAATTATATCAAAGTAGTCTCCAGAACGTTGCGATATAAATATCTTATACTCTCCAACTTCAAGATCAGCTAAGTCAATATCGTTAAGTTCATACCATGAATGAGTATAATCGTGCCCAGAATTTACGATAGGTGTAATATCATATAAACCAGTAACAGTATTCATTTCAACTTCTTTTCTTATTACTCCGTCTTTTATGAAATAAAGTTTATATATAGGAAGATTTTCTTCGTTATGATCCAAGGAATATAGATACATGGCTCCTTTTAAAGATAATACACTATCATTAACCACAAAATTAGATAATGAAGTATATGTGATTCTAGATGTTGGTTTTGATACTTGATGATAAAGATCCTGAATACCATTAATAATGTAAAATTCATATCTTGACATATTTTTACCGTTTTTATAAGTCAAAATAGTTTTTTCATCAAGAGACTTAATTGTTGGAATATTTCCTGTTTGCGGATTTCTTAGTGTTATTGTAGCTATATTGTGAGTATATCCATCAATGGAATCTACTTCGACAACTAATCGTGCTCTATAGCTGCCATATGGTAAATCAGATATATCAATATAGTTACTAAACCAAGTATAATAATAACTAAAACCATCATATAAATCTGGGTTATATGTTGATAGCTCATCTCCGCTGTATGTTGTTAGTTCATAGACGTATTCAGTGTTATCTTCAACATTAAATATTACTAGTTTATGACTTATGTTATCTCTATTATTATGGTTTACTCCTCTAATTGCTGCGATCCCTTGCAAGAATAGTAAATCACTATTTTCTTCAGTCCCCCATGTAAATGCACGAATAGAAGTCGCAAGTTCCCCTTCAATTATATTATTAACAGTCAAATATAGTTTATCTTCATTCTCACTGAACACTAATGCACTTGTAGTAGGACTAATATCAGGTATGGTTTCAAGGTTGATGTTGACATCAAATGGCTCTAAGAAGCGATTATAGCTTACTCTAATCAAAACTTCATATTCGCCATTAGCTAGTGTTGAAAGATCAATATTGTCCTTAATGAAAGTAGATAAACCAAAGCTTAAATCTTTTATTGGATATGTTTGATCAATAGTTGTATTTATTAGATCATCATCAAGATCAAATATTGTTTCAATAGCTGTTTCTGTGTTAACAAAGACTAATGTATGGTTAACATTGGTCGAATTAAGTATTCCAATGCCTTTATTAAATCCAAAACCACTTATATCCAAGCCATCAGTATCAAAGCTAAAGTTATTTATCTTTAAAACATTACCATCTGAAATATACTCAGGATATAGTACTGAGGTTATAGGATTTAATCCCAGCGTCTCATAGTATCTACTATTTGATAATAATGTGATCTTGCTTGTATCAATATAACCAATACTTTCTATAAATCCATATATTTCACGGGTAGTGTTTAAACTTGTCATAACACCACCAGTTATGGGATTTGTAGTTGGTATCTGATAGAAACCATTCTCTATTTGGTTTAAAATAACAGTGAAATCTTGTTGATAGGTTGCGCCATAAGCTGAAGTGTACCAATTGGAAGAAGATGAATTAGCTTCTTTTTTGATTGGAACATTATACTCATTGATAATACCTACCCCATAATACTGATAATCAACTAAATCATACGTACGATCAATATTGTAAGCAATAGCAGCGATCTGTAAACCCCAGTAAGGGTCACTAGCATACTTAACATTAAAACCACTTTCTTTAGTGCCTAAATGACTACCAAAGAAACGCCAATCATTTATATCCATGTATCTACGTAAAAACCAACCCGCCATATCATTGATACATGCTTCAACACTTGGGAAAGTTGTTGCTTGTGAAGGATCACTATCAATCGCATTTATACCAAATAGATTATTAGTTCTAATAGCGATGGCACTTGTACCATAATTTGATTCTTGAGCGGCGATAGCATAAAGTAATAAAGCATTAACGCCATAAGTGTTTTGAGCATTAATAAATAAATTAGCATTATCCTTCATAAGTCCACTATCTTTTTTGGTTAATAGATATGCATCTAACTGTGCTGTTGAAATATTGGTCTTACTTCTTAAAGGCAAATACTGATAGTAATTATAATAAACACCTGCAAGATCAGTTAAAGCGCGATCATGATAGAAGGTGTTTAGATCATAACTATAATAAATTGCGCCATCAACCATCCAATCAGCTTTTAAACCAATAGCAACATTACTTCGAATGATACCACTATAGAAACTCCATCGTTGAAAGATTAGTTCATTACCACTTACAACATAACGAACTTGTTGTGGTGTTTCTAATGTAAAGGCATATTCATAAGTGGGGTCAAATGTATTACCACCAAGCTGTATCGATAAATTGTTTTCAAGATAAACTAATGGTATTAAGTCTAGTTGATGTAAATCCGCATAACCATCAAAGCCCGCCATAACAACATGAACTCGACCATTACCATTAGCTGCGTTGTATGAAACAGTATTAATATATTGCATGTCATAATGACTTGCGACATATGTGTCTTTTTGATTAGCAGTAGTTGTTGCGAACTGAGTAATCGTCATAGTTTGATTAGTTCTATAAACGCCGTCAGTCAAGCTACCATATCTAAAACTATAAGAAACCGCAATGCCTCTTGTCATAGCGATTATTTTGGTTGGACTTAATGAAGATTGATGAGTGATTACGCCATTTTGATAATTGAGCATAACACTATATGCTTGCTCAAACGTCGCATAACTATCAATAGTTGTAACTTCACCATTAGTAGCGATGTCTCTGACAACAAAATTTCCCTCTGCTTTAACATTTAAGACATGCGTAAATAAACTCATGATCATTATCACAAAAGTACTAATTACTATGCTTGTTGTCTTTAAGTATAAATTACGCTTCATCATAACTCCTAAAGTTTGATCTCAACACTGCTCCACTGACCATTGATCTTAACTCGTAGAATACCCGTATAAGTAATTTCAACGCGATCTGGATTCAATGTCATAAAAAACAGATAGCCATCAGTGCTACTGGTGGTTTTTACATTGATAATATTTCTTCGTTTTTCGGTTTTTTCATAGCTTTGATCAAGAGCGATAAAAGTATCACTGTTTGCTTCAGTAATATATTCAGCTTCTTCAATCATTATTTGTTGACCATTAATTGAAGTTAATGTTAGTTTAAACGCCATTAATTGCGCTGTTGCTGGATAAGTGGTTAATTCGTTATTTTGATATAAGGCCTCTCCTGAAATATCAATGGCCATGTTTACAGTAATATTAAATGTTCTATCATCGCTTATTTGTTTGTTTTTGATCAATCCAATCTTTTCTGGAGTTCCTGTAACATTTAGACTTAAGTCGATATCAGCCACGGTTTCATCTTGATATAAAAGCGATATTGTCGTGGCACTTCTTTGTAATAATGGCACAAATAAGGTAAAAACAGCACTATTATCAGCACTTTCTAAATCAAAATCTACCCCTGTTTTACCAAGAAAAACGCTATTTTCAGCAAGTTCAGAGATATAATCATTAACATCATTTAGATTTAATCCTTCTGAAGATGTGAAGTTAGTTAAAGATACATTGATTGGTTTATCATTTTTAATTCGAACCTTTATTAATACAAACTTGAAATTTAGTTCGCTTAGATCAAAAACTTCATAAGATACCATATCGCATTTGATTTGATTAGTAATTGGATCAGGTGGTAAATTTGGATCATTTATTGAACCTGGTTTATCTTTAAAGAAAAAGAAAAACACTAATACCACAATTAGTATCAAGGCTATTATCGCACTTAGTGTAAGTAACAGTTTTGTCTTTCTATCCTTCATTTTATCACCTGGTTCTATCATATCGTTTTTCATCTTTATTTGCACTATTTAAAGCCATACTTCTAAAAGAAAATCAATTTTCTTTTTTATTCTCAAGATGCTTGCATAGTTTGATAATCGTTTTAAGTTCTTTGATGGATCATCAAGATATGCTTTGATCGCTTGTTTATATTCTTCTGGTTCAAGTAGCTCTTTTCTTCTTAAACAATCACATATTGTTCTTTCTTTATCATAAATATAAAATGGTAATTTTTCATGATACATTTTATTTACACCAAGATTTATATATTTATCATCTCGAAAGTACGCTTTTAGGTTTAAATTGGCTTTTTGATATTTATAGCGATTATGTGCTTTACTAACCGCAATTGTATCTATTTTTGGTTTTTCTTTTATATAACCATACCAATATAGCGCTGACCTTAAACATATGATTGCTTCTGGATATAAAGCTATGATCTTTGAAAACTGTTCAATGTTGGGATCTACGGTGTAATAACCGTGTTTTATTCTTGTGATTTTTTTACTTCGAATAAGCTTGGTTAAGTGATTACTAGTATAACCAAGATTATTTAAGTGATTTGTGGAATAAATACCTTTGTTTTCTATTATCGTCATATATGTACCTAATTATTAGTTATTGTGTATATTTATAATAAGTCTTTATGTTATATGTGTCAAATAAAAAAGTGCTTTTTAGCACTTATTTATCAAATAGTAAATGTTTTATGATATGTCGACTGATATACAGTATTACAAATAATGTTAACCAGTCTGTTATAGGTTGACTTAGATAGATACCAACAGAACCATATAATCTTGGTAAGAAATACACAATTGGTATATAGAAAAAAACTCCTCTTGCCAGTGAGACCATCATTGAATCCTTGTTTCGTCCAAATGCTTGTAACATAACTAATAATACATTGTAGGCCCCTTGGGTTACTAATGAAATATTGAAGTATCTTAACATTTGACTACCATATAAGATTACTTGTGGATCTGATGCATATAATGAACAAATTGGTTCATTATAAAACTGAAATACAATTGTCATGATTATGGCAAATATCGTCATGCCACCGATCAACATAAGACTTGATTTACGTAATCTTTGTTTATTTTGGGCACCATAATTATATGCTGCAAAAGGTAAAAAGCCACTTGCCATTCCTTGAATAGCAAACAAAGCTAAAGATGATGCCTTTTTACCAATTCCTACCCCAGCCACAAAAGCTGTTCCAAACATTCCTGCTGAACTAGCAAAAATAGCAGTTGAAAAACTTGGTAAGGCATTTCGTACAAATACAGCAGAGCCAACATTGATTATTTCTTTAAATGCACTTAGTTTAAAACCAAAACTACCAAAACGCCACCTAACGTATTTAGTTTTACAACAAAGACGCCATAATAATGCTACTAAAGATACTAAGTCAGCTAACATAGTCGCAAGAGCAGCACCACTAATACCTAAATTTAAACCCCAATCAAACATGAAGAAAGGAGCGAAGATGATATTGATCAATACACTACCTAATAATACAAACATTGGAAACAAAATATCTGCTTCTGTTTTTAGTAGATTAATGATGATCTGTTTTAAGTTGATCGCGATTGAACTATAGAAAATGATCGCAGAATAAACATATGCATATTCTAATACTGCTGGATCATCTGTTAATAAACCTAAAAGCGGTTTTAGACAAAACGTACTTAAGATAATAATCAAGATAGATACTAAGATACCAGAGGTAATAGCTGTCTTTACTGTTTCTTTTGAATTTTCAAGTTCATTAGCACCTAATTGACGACTTAAAAAACTACTGGCTCCAACCCCTAAGGCGCTACCAAAGGCATGAATGACCGTAGTTAATGGTGTTGATACTGTTATTGCTGCAATCATTGCTGTATTTTTAAGCATACCAACAAAGATTGAGTTGATAAGATTATAAATAAGGTTTATTAGTGAAGATAAGACTGAAGGGATTGCTAACAAGACGATTGCTTTGCCTATCTTTTCCGTAGAATAAAGATATAATTGATCATTATGTTGCATTATATACCCCCTTTTATCTAAACTATTATATCGCTAAGTACTTTTTATGCAAGAGGTTTATGTTTAATCAATGCAACAATCATATCCCGAGCGATGAATAATATCGTAAACAAAGTTAACCAATCAGCTATCGGTTGTGCTAAATAAATGCCTGCATGACCAATGATTCTTGGTAGTAAATAAATAAGCGGTATATAATAGATAGCTCCACGAGCAATGGATACCATCATCGAATCTCTATTGCGACCAAAGGCTTGTAATACGATCAATAAAATGTTATAAGCTCCTTGATTAATCAATGATATAGTATAAAACTGCAACATCATAGCACCATATTGAACAACTAATGGATCATTACTATAAATTGAACTAATATTTGAAGCAAACACAATAAACAAAATAGATACAATAAATGAATATATGGTTAAGTTCTTGATCAATAACCACATTGATTCACGTAAACGTTTATAATTCTTAGCCCCATAATTATAAGCAGCAAACGCTAAGTAACCATTAGCCATCCCTTGTATCGCAAACAAAGCAAAGTGAGTTGCTCTTTTACCAATACCAGCCCCAGCCACAAATGCTGTACCAAATAAATTAGCTGAACTTGCAAAAATACCAGAAGAAATACTAGGTAATAAATTACGCATAAATACAGCGGAACCTACATTAGTTATCTCTTTTAATGAATTCATGTTAATACCAAAATCAAATAATCGCCATTTAACATACTTACTCTTAGCACAAAGACGATAAAAGAGGATCATTACAGAAATCAGTTGTACTAAAACGGTTGCTAAAGCAGCACCACCAATTTGTAAGTTAAAGCCCCAATCAAACATTAAAATAGGATCAAGTACAATGTTTAATAACACACTAAAGAGTAAAACATACATTGGAAAGACAATATCGCCTTCCGTTCTTAATAGTCCCATTAGTACTTGTTTTAAGATCGCTGTAATACCACCAAGAACAGTAATCAAACTATAAATGTAGGCATATTTTAAAACTTCAGGATCATCAGACAATAAGCTTAAAATTGGTTTTAACCAAACAAACGAACTTAGTGCAAGAGTTAATGATATGATGACCGCCATTGTGATCGCTGTCTTGACAGTAGCTTTTGAATCTTCATATGATTTCGCACCAAGCTGACGAGAAAGATAGCTTGAAGCTCCCACCCCAACCGCGCTACCAAATGCATGAATAAATGTCATGATTGGATAGCCGACAGTTGTAGCTGCGATCATTGCTGTATTATCAAGCATTTTTATAAAGATCGAGTTAATCAGATTATAAATTAAAGTTATTAGTGAAGATAAAATAGAAGGTATCGCCAACAAAAAAATAGCTTTACCTATTTTTTCTTCTGCATACAAATGTAATTGATCTTGACGTTCCATATTAACTCCATCTAGATTATACCATATACCTAGTCGATTTTAAATATATATATATTACTTATTCATACCCACACTAATGGTAATTAATTGTTACATAAATACTAAAAAAGTATGCATAGCATACTCAGACTGTTGACAAAATAAGTTAACAGTCTTTTTTATTTGGTTAGAAGAATACT
>CAZKJS010000029.1:0-23266 GCA_964553255.1 uncultured Erysipelotrichaceae bacterium
TATGATTAGTAATTATCAGATCGATCAACAACACATGGGTATGATCGGGTATAGTATGGGTGGTCGTTTGGCTGTTATCTACGCTGCAGCTAATCCTAAATTTAAAACACTGGCATTATGGGCGCCAGCACTAACGCATAATATGGAGGGATTAGAAGACTTCATGGGTGGTGTTGATAAACTTAACGAAATGATCAAAGTAGCTGAAAAGAAAGGCTATGTCCGCTTTAAGGACATCTTTGATAACGATAAGATAATAAGTAAAGAATATTATGAAGATATGGCTAAATATGATCCTTTAGCGGCGTTAAACACGTATAAGGATAACCTACTAATAGTACAGGGCAATAAAGATGATATAGTTACACCAACCATTATTAACAAAGCATTGCGCTATGTTAATAAGGAATGTAATTTCAACTATTTATATATGGATCATGCTAATCATGGCTTTGGTTTATGGGACGAACATCCTGAACAATCAGCTAAATTAGTCAAGACCACTACAAAATTCTTTGAAAGGTACTTATAGGAGAAAATATGCGTAATCAGAAAGTCTGTTTTGGAATTCTAGGACCGGGTAAGATTAGTCATCGTTTCATGAAGGGGATTGCCTTCGCTAATAATGCTGAGGTGATAGCCGTAAGTAGTCGTGACAAAGCTAAAGCCCAAACATACGCTGAGCAGTATCAAATTCCTTATGTTTATGATGATTATGAAGCGATGCTTAAAAACGATGAGATTGATATTGTCTATATTGCGACAATTCCTAGTGTACACTTTGAACATATCATGTTGTGTTTAAAACATAATAAAAGTGTTATGTGTGAAAAACCGCTATTGGCAGAAAGCGAACAAATTAAAGCATGTTTTGCATACGCTAAGCAACAAGGTTTGTTTTTAATGGAAGCTCAGAAAGCGCCATTTAACTATTTAAATCAAGAGATACTACATCAAATTCAAAATGGTTTGATTGGTGAGGTCAAATATATTGAAGCATCCTATTGTTATGATGGTTTTGCGAGTAAATATGATCATTGGGTCTTTCGTTATGAAGATGGTGGTGGCATGTTTGATGTCGGCGTTTATGCGATCGCTTACGCTAATTTGATGGCTCAAAGCACGATTAAGAATATTAAGGCAATGGCAAATCGCGCTATAACTGGCTGTGATGTCTTTGCGGTTGCTTTATTAGAATATCAAAATGGTATAAAAGCTCAAGTTAAGGGAGCAATTGAACTTAAAACTGAAAATAAGGCAATGATTTATGGTACAAAAGGTTATATTGAGACATATGATTTTTGGAAAAATGATCACGCAACCGTATACTTGGATGATAAGAGTTATCAGATAACTGTAGAAATGCCTACTGATTTTTTCCCAGAGATTGAACATGCGATTGCTTGTGTAATAAATGGCCTGGTTGAAAGCCCAATCATGAGTGAAAGTGCAAGCTTAGAGATCATGAAGGTTTTAGAACATGTTAAACAAGTTAAATAAATGAGTGGGTTATGCTATAATTTGAAAGTTAAAGTGAGGTTATCATGAAGAATTTCTTAAATAAACTTACCTATGCGATTCGTCGCTTTATGTATGGCCGTTATGGCATGGATCAACTGGGATATTTAATCTTGGTAACTTACATGGTATTGTTGGTCATATTTTCGTTTTGGCGCTCATTAGCTGATGTGTCAAGTTATATCTTGATAGTGATCTTGTTGATATTTTACTTTCGGATCATGTCTAAGAATATTTATCGTCGCTCAAAGGAAAACGCCGCCTTTTTGCGGATATATAATCCGCTTAAGAAGTTTATAAGAAAGAAAAAGATGCGCGTGCAAAAGTTAAAAGAATACAGTTATTTCCGTTGTCCGCAATGTAAAAACGAATTAAGAGTTCCTCGGGGAAAAGGAAAGATTGAAGTAACCTGCCCGAAATGTCGTCATCGTTTTGATCGTAAATCTTGAGGTGAATCATGAAGAAAAGACAAATAGTGATATTGATCATTGTAGCACTAATGCTTATGGGTACTGTGCTTAGCTTGATCGCAATGCTTATGAATATCTAGGAGGAATATGATGAAAGTTGGTTTTATCGGTACGGGTGTAATGGGCCAGAGCCTTGTTAGACATTTAATGGCGGCTAATTATCAGGTTTATATCTACAATCGTACTAAAACAAAAGCATTACCTTTGATCGCTGAAAAAGCAATTTGGTGTGATACGATCAAAGACTTAGCCATGCAATGTGATGTCATCATGACAATGGTAGGATATCCAAATGATGTAAAGGATGTATATTTTAATGTTGATCATGGTATCTTGAACTATGCGCAAGCAGGTTCATTATTAATAGATCTAACGACATCAACACCATCATTAGCCAAAGAAATTACGCAATATGGCAAGCAAAGAAAACTTGATGTAATCGATGCGCCAGTATCAGGTGGTGATAGTGGTGCTAAAAACGCAACCTTAACGATCATGTGTGGTGGCACAAAAGCGGCTTATCAAAGAGCTTTACCATTTTTAAATTGTTTTGGTAAGAACATTGTCTTGCAAGGAGAAGCGGGGAGCGGACAACATACAAAAATGTGTAATCAGATTGCTATTGCGGCCAATATGATAGGAGTATGTGAGGCTATTAGCTACGCAA
The DNA here is from genome assembly GCA_964553255.1 of uncultured Erysipelotrichaceae bacterium. Taxonomy (GTDB): domain Bacteria; phylum Bacillota_I; class Bacilli_A; order Erysipelotrichales; family Erysipelotrichaceae; genus JAQUCI01. The sequence goes on from CAZKJS010000029.1 coordinate 2,656, forward strand.
GAAAAGCTAATCTTGATCCCTCGCTTGTCTTAGATAGCATTGCTTATGGAGCAGCGGCAAGTTGGCAATTAACAAATAATGGTCAAAAAATACTGGCTAATGATGATACACCTGGCTTTTATATTAAACATTTTATCAAAGATATGAAAATCGCGCTTGATGAAGCTAAAGCAATGAACTTAGAATTACCAGGTTTAAAGTTAGTAGAATCACTTTATGAAGAGCTAGCACAAGCTGGTTATAACGATTTAGGTACGCAAGCTTTGATCGCATGGTATCAAAAGCAAGGATAGTCAACGCAAAGTAGTTGACTTTTTTTATGGTTAAGTTGTATCATATATATACCCCCTGGGGGTATAGGAGCGACCATGAAAAAAAAGTATAATATAGAAGGCATGACCTGCTCAGCATGTAGTGCGGCTATTGAAAGAAATATCAAGAAGATTGAAGGTATAAATAATGTAAATGTTAGTTTATTGACCAACAGTATGCTGGTTGATTTTGATGATCAAATCGTTAATAACGAGATGATCTTAAATAGTGTTAGTAAAGCTGGTTATCAAGCTAATAGTGATGATATCGTTGTTAAAACTGATGAAGACAGTCAACTTAAAACAATGCGGCAACGCTTGATCGTATCATTTGTTTTCTTAATTCCACTTATGTATTTAGCGATGGGTCACATGTTTGGTTGGCCCTTACCAGCATTTTTTATAGATAAACATAATATGATCGCCTTTGTATTTACGCAATTTTTATTAATGATGCCAATTGTGTTAGTTAACTACAAGTATTTTACAGTTGGCTTTAAAGCTTTGATCCAAAGATCTCCTAATATGGATAGTTTGGTAGCTATCGGTTCAAGTGCCGCTGTTTTATATGGTATTTTTGCGATTTACATGATTGGTTATGGTATGGGCCATCAGATTGAACATTTAGTAATACATTATAGTATGGACCTCTACTTTGAATCAGCAGGAACAATATTGACCTTGATAACCCTAGGTAAGTATCTTGAAGTAAAAGCTAAACGCAAGACAACTGATGCGATCAAAAAACTGATCGCACTACGACCGCTTACTGCAATCATTAGAAGAGATGATCAAGAAATTGAGGTTATGGTTGATGATGTTCTTGTGGATGATTTGGTAGTGATAAAGCCAGGCATGGTAATACCTGTTGATGGTATTGTTGTTGAAGGTAGAAGCACAGTTGATGAAAGTGCGCTTACTGGTGAAAGCATGCCCGTATTAAAGTCGATTGATGATGTTGTGATAAGTGCTACTTTGAATCAAAACGGTTATCTTCTATTTAAAGCAACAAAAGTTAAGGAAGATACAACACTAGCGCAGATCATTCAGTTAGTTGAACAAGCGGCTTCATCTAAAGCTCCGATTGCTAAGATGGTTGATAAAATATCGGGGGTATTTGTACCAATTGTCATGTTGATCGCATTGATCAGTGTCATTGTTTGGACTTTGTTAGGTTATGATGCTGCTTTTGTGTTATCGATGGGAATTAGTGTACTAATAATATCTTGTCCTTGTGCTTTGGGTTTGGCTACCCCCGTTGCGATCATGGTCGCAACCGGTTTAGCAGCGAAAGAAGGTATTTTGATCAAATCAAGTGAAGCATTAGAAAAAGCTCACGAAGTAGATACGATTGTATTGGACAAAACGGGTACGATAACTCATGGTAAGCCAGAAGTAACGACTGTATTTGCTTATAACAATTATGATCATGACGAGATTATACGCTTAGCGGCATCAGTTGAACTAAAGTCCGAACATCCATTAGCGACAGCGATAGTTGAAAAAGCTAATAAGCATAAGCTTGTCTTAAGTGATACCAGTGATATTGAAGTAATTGTTGGTATGGGTATTAAAGCAAAGATTGATGATCAAGTGATAAGTATTGGTAATATTGCTTTGTTTAATGAAGCCAAGATCAATGTTGACGCAAGTCTTGCTGATGTAGCATTGCTTGAAGATCAAGCTAATACTCCTCTTTATGTTGGGGTTAATGAAACGCTGATTGGGGTTATTGGTGTTGCTGATCAAATTAAGTTATCAAGCATTGAAGCAATCAAACGTTTAGCGCAAAAACATGAAGTGATCATGTTAACAGGAGATAATAAGCGAACAGCTGAAGCGATTGGTAAGCAATTAGCTGTTAAAAGTATCATTGCTGAAGTGCTACCTGATCAAAAACAACAAGTCATTATCGATTTACAAGCAACAGGTAAGAAAGTAGCGATGGTTGGCGATGGCATTAATGATGCAATAGCCTTAACAAGAGCTGATATTGGTATTGCCATTGGTGCTGGTAGTGATATAGCGATTGAGTCAGCCGATATTATCTTAATGAAAAACGATCTAAATAACGTCGCTGATGTAATAAGAATTAGTGATAAGACTATAACTAATATCAAACAAAATCTTTTTTGGGCGTTTATCTACAATGTTATTGGTATTCCGATCGCAGCTGGGTTGTTGTATCCATTTTTTGAGATTAGCTTAAGTCCCATGTTCGCGGCTTTTGCAATGAGTTTTAGTTCAGTAAGTGTTGTTACTAACGCATTACGTTTGCGTTATACATATAAGAAATGAGGAAAACAAATGAAAAAAGAATTATTAATTGAAGGTATGTCATGTAATCATTGTGTTAATCGGGTTGTTAAGGCTTTAGAAGCTATTGCTGGGGTGAAAGCAGAAGTTATCTTGAGTGAGAAAAAAGCGGTCGTTACCAGTTCATCTGAAATTAGTGATGAAACACTGATCAAAGTGGTTGATGAAGCAGGCTACGATGTGGTTAAGATTAGCTAATGCAAGCCGAACATAAGAAAGTTAAACGTCTTTTAAATATCGCCAAAGGTCAAGTAGATGGCATAATAAAATTAGTTGATGATAATGCATATTGTGTTGATATATCTAATCAATTAATGGCCTGTGAGGCGATTTTACGAAAAGTCAATCAAGAGGTACTACACGCTCATTTACAACACTGTGTTAAAGAAACACTTGATGATGACCAAAATGAAAAGTTAAATGAGATCATGACGATTATCGATAAACTATCACGATGACCTAGTTATTTGCTTGTTTGCCTCGCTATCGTTTTGTATAATTAAAATAGAAATGGGAGTCACAAGCATGCAAAAAGTAGTTTATAATGGCAAGATTTATATCGAAAACGATCATTTTGAAGAAGCTATATTAATAGATGACAATATGATAACAATGATTGGTAGTAATGAAGATGTATTAATGAGTGCTGAAAATGCCATCTTGATTGATTGTGAGGGTAAAACGGTAATACCTGGCTTAAATGATGCTCATATACATCTTTTAAATATGGCTTTAGGCGCAGCACAAGTACAACTTAATCACTGTCGTTCCATAAATGATCTAATTGATAGCTGTCGTCTTTTTATTAAAGAAAACCCTGAACTTACAAAAGACGGATTAGGGGGAAGAGGATGGAATCAAGATTATTTCAATGATCAAAGAATGCCTGATCGTCATGATCTTGATAAGATATCAACAACGATTCCAATTGTACTGCGCCGCGTTTGTGGTCATTCTTTAGTAACTAACACCAAAGCGATAACCATGCTTGGTTTAAATCATAGTAGTGAACAATATGAAGGTGGTACTTTTGAAGTTGATGAATATGGTTATCCAACAGGTATCTTTACCGAAAAAGCTTGTGAAAAGCCACTTGCCTTATTACCAACTCTTGATCTAAAGACGATAAGAAAATTAATGATAAATACGATGGAACAAGCAGTTGCCCTAGGCATCACAAGTGTGCAGTCTAACGACATTAGTGATTTCAGTGAAGATGCTACATTGATAGGATTAATTGAAGATATTTATCGGTGTGAAGAAGCGCCACTACGTTATCGTTTTCAGGTATGTTTTAATGATCTTAATTCTTTTGAAGATACGATAAAAGCTAAAGCGTATCATTTAAACATTGATCACCCATGGTTAAAACTTGGACCATTAAAACTATATAAAGATGGTAGTTTGGGGGCTAGAACAGCTCTAATGCGTAGTCCTTATAAAGATGATCCAAAAAACTATGGGATTGAGGTATTGAGTGATCAAGAAGTCTTAGCATATTGTAAACTAGCTGAGGCTAATCGTATTCAAGTTGTTACACATGTAATTGGTGATAAAGCAACTGCTTCGCTAATCGATATCTATAAGCAAGTCATAACTAAATCAAATCGTAATCGTCATAGTTTAATTCACTTGCAAGTAACTGATCGCGCACAATTAGAAACGATCGCCGATATGCAAATAGGGGTGTATTATCAACCAATCTTTTTGCAATATGACCTTCATATTGTCAATAAAAGGATTGATGAAAAACTAGCATCAACTTCTTATGCCTTTAATACCTTAGCGAAACTAAATGGTAAAATTGCTTATAGCACCGATAGTCCTGTTGAAGATTGTAATCCTTTCTATAATATTTATTGTGCAGTATTAAGACAAGATTATAATGGTTATCCGGAGGTTGGTTTTTATCCTTTAGAGCGTGTTGATGTGACAAAAGCGATTGATGCTTACACACTTGGCAGTGCTTATGTAGAGTTTGCGGAGAAAACTAAGGGACGCTTATCAGTAGGTTATTTAGCTGATCTTGTTGTTGTTGATCAAGACATATTTACAATTGAAGCTAAAAATATAAAAGACATAAAACCATTATTAACGATGGTTGATGGTAATATAGTATATAGAAAGGGGTTATAATATGATACTAGATGTTATCAAGAAAAGAAGAAGTGTTAGAACATATCTTGCCAAACCAATAGAAGAGGAAAAGATATCAGCCATCTTACAAGCTGCCATGTTAGCACCAACAGCACGCAATAAACAAGAATGGCGCTTTATCGTTGTCACCGATCGTAAAAAACTAGTAGCGATCGCTGATCTTAACTCCCATGCGAAAATGACAGCAGAAGCAGCTTTGTCTATTGTAGTTATGGGAGATCTAAATGTATCTTCACCTGAGTATATCTATACTGATTGTGGAGCTGCTATTCAAAATATGTTATTACAAGCGATAGCGATGGATATTGGAAGCTGTTGGTGTGCAATTGGCCCTGATCCTGAACGTATTAGAATTTATCGTGAGTTTTACAATATTCCGGATAATCTATTACCAGTTGCTGCTGTTCAGTTTGGTTATTTGAAAGAACCAACTCTTGAGGTAAATCGCTTTGATGGTCAGAAAGTGATCTATTATCGATGATCAAATTGGTTTCGTGGAATGTTAATGGTTTAAGAGCTTGCGTTAATAAAGGATTTCTTGATTTCTTTCATCATGTTGATGCTGATGCGTTTTGTTTACAAGAAACTAAAATGCAAGAACATCAGCTTAGTTTGGATTTACCAGGTTATCATCAATACTTCAACTCAGCAGTCAAGAAGGGCTATTCTGGAACTGCTGTCTTCACAAAAGAAAAACCACTTAATGTGACCTATGGTATTGATATTATAGAACATGATCAAGAAGGAAGAGTTATCACGTGTGAGTTTCCTACTTACTATCTAGTAACAGTTTATACACCAAATAGTAAGGATGGTTTACTACGTTTAGATTACCGTATGGATTGGGAAGATGATTTTAAGAAGTATCTATTAAAACTTGATCAACATAAACCGGTTATCATATGTGGTGATCTCAATGTGGCTCATCAAGAGATTGATTTGAAAAATCCTAAAGCAAATACGAAGAATGCTGGTTTTACTTTAGAAGAAAGAGCTAAGATGACTGATTTATTGAAAGAAGGCTTCATTGATAGTTTCCGCTATCTTTATCCTGATAAAACGGATGTATATTCATGGTGGAGTTATCGTTTTAATGCTCGTGAAAATAACGCTGGTTGGCGTATTGATTACTTCTTAACATCAAGTCGTTTAGCACCAAAGATAAATGATAGTATTATCTACATGGATGTCTATGGAAGTGATCATTGTCCAGTACAACTAAATATTGAACTTTAGAAGTCATGCCTTTGATTTTATCAAAGGCTTTTTATTTGGTAGTGATAAGTGGTAAAATGATTGAATGAAGAAAGAGGAGCTTATATGGGAGTAAAAGAACGTTTTTTAAGTTATGTTGCTTATGACACGACAGCTGATCCAAACAGCAATACAATTCCAAGTTCTGCAAAACAGAAACTACTTGGTGCTTACTTAGTCAAAGAGCTGCAAGACATTGGTATTGATAATGCTTTTATGGATGAGTACGGTTATGTTTATGGGTATCTTGAAGCCAACGTTGATAATGCGGTAACAATTGGCCTTATGGCACATATGGACACATCTGATGCCGTAAGTGGCGCTAATATCAAACCAAGAGTTATTGAAAATTATGATGGTAAGGATATTTGGCTAAATGATGAAGTTGTAACAACAGTAGCGCGATTTCCACAACTAAGCGACTATATCAATAAGACCTTGATCGTGACAGATGGTAATACATTATTAGGCGCTGATGATAAAGCCGGTATCGCCGCAATCATGGAAAGTTTGAGTTACTTTACAAGCAATCCAAAAGTCAAACATGGTAAGGTATGTGTTCTCTTTAATCCTGATGAAGAAGTAGGAAGAGGAACAATTAAGTTTAATAAAGCTTATTTTGATTGTGATTTTGCTTTTACTGTTGATGGTGGTAAACCAGAAGAAATAGAGTTTGAAAACTTCAATGCGGCATCCGCTCAAGTCATTGTCAAGGGAATATCAACCCACCCTGGTAGTGCAAAGAATAAAATGATCAATGCGATAAACGTTGCGATGGAATTTCATCAGCTACTACCCAGTGTCGCAAGACCTGAACATACTGAAGGGTATGAAGGCTTTAATCACTTGATGAATATTGAAGGTGATTGTGAACTAACTAAGCTTAACTATATTATCAGAAATCATGATGAATCATTATTTACTAAGCAGAAAGAAATGTTTATTGATTGTGCAGCCTTTGTTAATAAGCGTTATCTTGATGATACGGTCACATTAAACATTAGTGATAGTTACAAAAACATGAGAAAAGCGTTTGATAATAAGATGTATATTGTTGAGTTAGCAGAGAAAGCGATCAGTGCTGTAGGTCTAACACCAAAAAGATTAGCTATCAGAGGTGGAACTGATGGTGCTGAACTTACTTACAAAGGTATATTGTGTCCTAATATTGGTGCTGGTGGACAAAATTTCCATGGACGTAATGAATTTTGTTGTATTGAAGATTTGGTGTTAAGTGTGAGTATCATCAATAATATCGTTTGTATGGCATCATCACTGAAGAAAGGTGATTGTTAATGTCATTTATTAGTATTGGAATCATTGGTTTTGGCTTAGCAATGGATGCCTTAGCAATCACCTTTGCCAAAGCAATGGGTGATTGTAACATGAGTAAGCAAGATGGCTTAAAAATGATCAGTTTGTTTGGTCTTTTTCAAGGTTTGATGCCAGTCTTAGGTTATGGACTTGGTGCTATATTTAGTGATGTCATTCAACAATATGATCATTGGGTTATCGCATTTATTTTAGTGATCATTGGTGGAAAGATGATAGTTGACCGTAATCAAAGTGAACAGATTGACTGTGCGCTTGATTGGAAAACCATAATCTGTTTGGCAATCGCCACCAGTATCGATGCTTTTGCGGTAGGGATAACCTTTGCCTTTTTAGATGTTAACATTGTTTATGGCGCTTTGATCATTGCGATCATTACTTTTGTCATTTGTCTTTTTGGACTTAACTTTGGACAAAGATGTGGTACATTCTTAAAAGATAAAGCTGATATCATTGGTGGCTGTATACTTATCTTTATGGCTTTTAGAGTTCTGGTTGTTCATTTAGGTGGATAAAAAAATGTCGGATTGGCTCAGCATTCTTGATCGATTATTTACACATGGTAGTGATATCGTTTTTTTCACTGGTGCTGGCATTTCAACTTTGAGTGGTATACCAGATTTTCGTGGAAGTAACGGGTTAAATCAAAACAAACTTTCTTATCCAATTGAGTTTATACTTAGTAATACTTTCTTCTATCAAGACACCCAAGCATTCTATGATTTTTATCGTAGTTATATGGTATATCAAAACGCTACAAGCAATATTGCTCACCATTTTATTGCGAAAATGCAAAAACAAAACAAAGTAATTGCTGTTATAACCCAAAACATTGATAACTTACATGAAGCAGCCTATCCTTATGATGTCATCAAACTACATGGTGATATTAATACTAATTACTGTGTTAGCTGTCATAAGCAATATAACTTAAAAGATATAATGATAATGAAACTACCAAAGTGTGATTGTGGTGGACTTATCAAACCAGATGTTGTTTTATATGAAGAACCATTAAAAACGGAAGTGATAAAGCAAGCAATCAATAAGATCAATAATGCTAAACACTTGATTGTCGTTGGTTCATCATTAACGGTTTATCCAGCAGCTGGTTTATTGAATTATTTTGATGGTGAATCACTGATTATCATCAATAAGGATAAGACCACATTTGATAATCAAGCGGATCTAGTAATTAATCAAGATATCGCTGAAGTATTTTATCAAGTCGATTTGCTTGAAAGCAACCGCTCTGCATGCTAATCTAAAAACAAGGAGAACGAGTATGAAAGTTAAAGAACTTACACAGTTAGCTATGTTAATAGCTATTACGATAATCTTAGGTATCGTTCCCAATATTGGAATTATTCAAATCGGTCCAGTTTCATTAACAATTCTACATATACCAGTAATCATTGCTGCACTTTTATTTAAAGTAAAAGGTGGCACGATTGTTGGTTTAGCTTTTGGTTTAACTAGTTGGTTTGTCGCAAGTACAAGGGCAGTAACGCCAATTGATCTACTTTTTGTTAATCCGTTAGTATCAGTTGCTCCAAGAGTGTTATTTGGTATTATTGCTGGGGTATATGCATCGCTTTTTGCGAAAGTTAAAACACCCTTTATAAGATATGGTTTAATGGCATTTATAAGTACTATTACCCACTCGTTGTTAGTGTTTAGTTTTTTATACTTTAATGGTAAAGAATTATTTTTCCCAACGGTTGATGTCGCAGGAGCAATCGCAAATTACTTACCCTTTGTCATAGGAGCGTTTACTGTTAACTCCCTTATTGAAGCGGTGGTAGCGGGGTTTATCACTATTGTTTTGATAAAAGCAATAAAGCGATAATCATATTAAGATGTTTAACAGCAGCAATGCTGTTTTTTTACTTATTAAATACAATTAAGACTACATTTAAGCGATTATTGATGTTATGATTAGTATGTATCTTTAAATAGATTATAAGGAGGAACTATGAAAGAACTTAAAGGAACAAAGACGGAACAGAATTTAAAAGATGCTTTTTCTGGTGAGGCGCAAGCAAGAACAAAATATACTTATTACGCCAGCAAAGCGAAAAAAGAAGGTTATGAACATATCGCTGATATTTTCATGGAAACTGCTGAGAATGAAAAAGAACATGCTAAGTTATGGTTTAAGGCATTACATGGTGATGATATACCGACAACAGTCGTTAACTTGAAAGATGCGGCTGATGGTGAACACTATGAATGGACCGATATGTATGCCAAAATGGCTGAAGAAGCTAGAGCAGAAGGCTTTACCGCAATAGCTTTAAAAATGGAAGGCGTTGCTAAGATTGAAAAACATCATGAAGAACGTTATTTGAAACTATTAGCAAACATTGAAGAAGAGATTGTCTTTAAAAGAGCTGAAGAAACAGTTTGGATATGTCGCAACTGTGGACATCTTCATACAGGGAAAGTTGCTCCTAAAGAGTGTCCGGTATGTAATCATCCACAAGCATTCTTTGAGATTAACTGCGAGAATTACTAAAACGGGTAAATCCCGTTTTTTTATATGTGGAACTGATAAAGATCAGTTAAAACTATATATGATTAGTTTGTAAGATTGATAAAAAAGGAATATGATAGATAAAGTGGAGGTTTTTATGCATAAACAATATTCAATGTATTTGGCGCAGATAAAGGCTAAAATTATAGAATTAGAAAAACTTTTAAAACCGAAATTCACATATGTTAGTATATTGGCAACCGATGTTAATGGTATTAGTGTCAGGGTTGGTCAAAAACAAAAAAGTATTAGTGACTATATGTTAAGTGAACGTGGTTTTGTGATTAGGGTATATCAAGAAGGCTTGTATAGTGAATATTCTTTCAATGTTCTTGATGTTGAAAACATTGAGATATTGGCTGATAAAGTTAGCAAGAAGTTTAATGATCATTATCGTTTTATCAAAGAGCTAGCGTTAACGATATATCAAACGCCAATGATCAAAGAAGAAAAGACAGAACTGTTTACGGAAAAAGAAGTAGCGATCATGCCTAGCGCAATACCTATCGCAACTGTTGTTGACACATTAAGCAATATAAGTGATAAAGGGTATGAGTATGATGAGCGCATTTTTGAATTTCAAGTATCATTAAGTATGGTTAATGTGAGTAAACTCTTTATATCGTCAAGTAAGCAATTAGCTCAAAGCTATATCTTTTCAGAAGCCGCAATGGCCGCATTGGCTCGTGATAATGAACAGGTAAAAATGGATTATCGAGTTTTATCTGGATTAAAAGGAGCGGAAATAATAGATGAGCTTAACTTAAAAATTGATGAAACAGCGAGTTCAACGATGGCGTTGTTTGCGGCTGAAAGAGTTGAGCCTGGTCTATATGATGTTATTTGTACACCTGAAGTAGCTGGATTAATCGCTCACGAGGCGTTTGGTCATGGTGTAGAGATGGATATGCTTGTTAAGAATCGTTCATTAGCTAAATCTCATCTCAACCATAAAATAGCTGCTGATAATGTTTCTATGCATGATGGTGCTTTATGTGCTGAAAACACATCCTCATATCTATTTGATGATGAAGGAGTATTAGCTCAAGATACTAAGATCATCGCAAATGGAATTCTTAAAAATGGTATTTGTGATACTTTAAGTGCATTGCGATTAAATGTTCAACCAACGGGTAATGGTAAGCGTCAATCGTTTGAACGTAAAGCGTATACCCGAATGACTAATACAATATTCATGGCTGGTGATGATGAGCTAGCTGATATGATAGCATCTATCAAACATGGTTACCTACTTGAAGGTGTACAAAGTGGTATGGAAGATCCTAAAAATTGGGGTATTCAATGTATGTTAACCAAGGGTAGAGAGATTGTGGATGGAGCATTTACTGGTAAGATCGTTAATCCGGTTATAATGACTGGTTATGTTCCAGAACTTTTATGTTCAATTTCTATGATTGGTAAAGATGTGGCTGTCTATGGGTCTGGATATTGTGGGAAAGGATATAAGGAGTATGTGAAAGCAGCTGATGGCGGACCTTATATCAAAGCGAGAGCGAGGTTAGGATAATGATCGATCGCATAAAAGAGATAGTTGCACAAACAAGTGCTGATAATTATAAGATAACAAATGTTAAAACAATGGCACATGAGTTCTTCTTTATTGATCGCAAACTTGAAATGAATCGGATCAAAGAAGTAGATCATACATTTTTAACGATTTTTAAGAAGATTGATGATGAAAAATATCTTGGTTCAACAAGTCAGGAAATACATCCAAATATCAGTGATGATGAGATGATAAAGATAATAGATCAGATGTTATATAGCGCGCAGTTTGTGAAAAACCCTTACTATGAATTACCACAACCACAGAAGCACATTATTGAACAAAACAAAAAGACAGATGCTTTAACTGTCGCAAAAGCAATGATAGAAACTATCTTAGCTCAAGATCATGTTAAAGATATCTGTATTAACTCTTTCGAGATATTTGTTAATGAGAAACAAGTTCGTATCGTCAATGGTAATAAACTAGATGTAAGTTATGATACCTTGGACAGTCAAGCAGAGATAATCATAACAGCTAAAAAAGATGATAAAGAAGTAGAAATATATCGTAATATTACCTCTTCAACATGTGATATAAAAGCATTGGCAAACGAAATAAATGAAGCATTCAAGATTGGTAAAGATCGTTTAATTGCGAAGAAAACGCCAACATTAAATACGATAAAGGTATTATTAAGTGAGCGTAATGTTAAAACGATGTTGAACTATTATGTTGATATGACTAATGCTTCAAGCAAGTATATGCAGATATCACAATATGATATAGATCAAGATATCATTGAAGCAAGTGTTGGTGATAAAATAAGCCTTGTTGGTAAAGCTAATATAGATAATTCCAGTAAGAATGGTAGTTATGATGATGATGGCAATCCGCTTATTGATCGCGTTTTGATCAAAGATAACATCTGTGTAGATTTCTGGGGTAATCAACAATTTAGTTACTATCTTAATAGAAGTAATCCAGCTGTCTTTCGTAACTTTGCATTTTCAGCTGGTAGTCAATCAGCTACCGCATTTATGAAAGATCCTTACTTGCACGCTGTTGAATTCTCTGATTTTCAATGTAATACCGCAACAGGAGATTTCGCTGGTGAATTGCGTTTAGCTTATTACTATGATGGTGAGAAAGTAGTTCCTGTTAGTGGTGGTAGTATTGCTGGTAATATTAAGACTAGTGAGAAAACAATGCTATTAGCAAGCGAGTTAGTACTTTGTGATAACTTTCAGATACCTAAGTATATATGCTTAGATAATGTTGTCATTACTGGTTGTGAGTGATTTTATTTAAACGATGTTTCTGTTATAATATATTTTGGAGTTGATTTAAATGCAAGATGAATCAAAGAAAAGAGCACTGATATTCGCAATATCATTTATTGGGTTATTTGTGATGACTTTTATAGTAGTTAATGAGCATGCTAATGCGTTTGATAATATCATATATTCAAGTATTAATGCCCTTGCCTCAGCGCAGATAACTTTGATAGTTCAGGTAATAACGATGTTAGGATCACCTTTGGTCATAACAGCCTTTGCGATGATCTTACTAGCATTAAATAGAAATAGATCAGATAGTTTATACGTTATTTTTATGACAGGGATCACTTATCTATTTAATTATGGTTATATGAATTTTGTTATGCGTCCAATACCTTCAGGGATTCATATGGTGGCTTTGAGTGGATTCAGTTTTCCAAGTGAATATGTAAGTCTAGCTATTGTATTTTATGGATTAGTTTTCTTTCATGTCGGTCGTAGTATAAAAAATGATGTTGTTAAGATAACTTTGATTGTTATTTATAGCTTTTTGATTGTCGCAATAGGTGCGTCACGGATATATTTAGGAGCTAGTCACTTTACGGATGTAATAGCTTCACTATTTATTGTTGGTATAATTAATACCGTGATATTATTTTTGGTTGATCTGATGCGTATTATCGCTAATCAAACAACAGTTGAAGAGAAAAAGTATCCTGATGAAGAAATAGTTGATGAACTTATCACTGATTAGTTAAATCCTTTCTTAATGGTTCAATTAGTGTTATAATTAGTTGCGCTAAAAAAGAAGGGTTTTTATATGAGTAAACAGAAGATTATCAATATTGCAGTAATAGCACACGTTGATGCTGGGAAATCGACTTTAGTCGATGCATTCTTGAATCAAAGTGGGATATTTAGAGCTAATGAATTTGTACCAGAGTTAGTAATGGATAGTAACGATCTTGAAAGAGAAAGAGGAATTACGATCTATTCTAAAAATTGCTCGATCAAATATAAAGATTACAAGATTAACATCGTGGATACTCCAGGTCACGCTGACTTTTCTGGTGAAGTTGAACGTATCATCAAAACTGTTGATACGGTTATTTTATTAGTTGATTCCAGCGAAGGACCGATGCCACAAACTAGATTTGTACTACACAAAGCACTTGAATTAGGTTTAAAACCTATTCTTTTAATCAACAAGATAGATAAGAAGGATCAAAGAGCAGAAGAAGTTGTAGATTTAGTATATGAGTTATTCTTGGATCTGAAGGCAAACGATGAACAGCTAGATTTTCCAATATTATATGGTATAGCCAAAGCCGGTGCTGTTGTTCGTAATATGCAAGAAGAGCCAACATCACTTGAACCATTATTTGAAACGATCATCGAGCATGTTGAAGCGTATCCTGATTTAGATCAAAAACCATTACAATTACAGATTTCTTCATTGGCTTATGATGATTATATTGGACGATTAGGTATTGGTAGAGTATATGAAGGTGTTATTAAACTGAATCAGCAAGTCAGTATTTACCGTAGAAATGGTAAAACAGATAAGCGAAACATATCACAGCTTTATGTATATGATGGTTTAAAAAGAACTGCTGTTAAAGAAGCGTATAGTGGTGATATCGTGATCATTGCGGGAATTGATGACATATCGATTGGTGAAACTATTTGTGAAGTTGATAATGTAAGAGCGTTACCGATGATCCATATTGAAGAGCCAACGCTTTCAATGAACTTTTTAGTTAATACCTCACCATTTGCTGGTCAAAGTGGTAAGTATATCACTTCACGTAACTTAAAAGAACGTTTGTATAAAGAGATGGAAGTTAATGTTGGATTAAAGGTTGAAGAAACAGAATCGACTGATAAATTTAAAGTATCGGGTCGTGGTGAACTACATTTGACAATCTTAATTGAAAATATGCGTCGTGAAGGGTATGAACTTGCGGTTAGTAAACCTGAGGTTATTTTCCATTATCAAGACAATAAAAGAACCGAACCAATTGAGAAAGTCATCATTAATATGCCAAGTGAATATATTGGTTCAGTCATGACTAAACTAAATGCTAGAAAAGGCGTCCTTTTAGACATGATTGAAGAAAATAACTATGTTAGTATGCATTGGTTAGTTCCAACACGTGGTTTAATTGGTTATAAAACCGAATTAATCAATGATACACGTGGTGATGGCATTATGGTACGTAGCTTGTTTGAATATCAAGAGTATAAAGGTGAGATTAACAGTCGCACAAGTGGTGTGATGATCTCGAATGCAGATGGTGTAGCAATGACATATTCCATCTTCAATTTACAAGATCATGGTAGTTTCTTTATCACACCACAAACAAAGGTTTATGAAGGCATGATCGTTGGACAATGTAATAAAGACATGGATATGGATGTTAATCCTACAAAAAATAAAAAAGGTACAGCAGTAAGATCTGCTGGTAATGATGAAGCAATGCGTTTAGTACCGCCAAGATTATTAACATTGGAAAATGCGGTTGAGTATATTCGTGATGATGAGTTAGTTGAAGTAACACCAGACGCGATCAGAATGCGTAAAAAATATCTAAAGGAATACGAAAGAAAGAATAGTTATCGTAGTATGCAAAGAGAAAAGGATGAGAATCAATAAGTGAATCAAAAGAAACCACCTGTTACATTAGAGATAAAACACGTATGTCAAGACACAAAGGCACGCTATGGTATTTTACATACACCACATGGTGATGTTGAAACACCAATTTTTATGCCGGTTGGAACCTTAGCAAGTGTCAAGTTTATTTCACCTGAAGAGTTATATGATATCAATGCTGGTATCATTTTGGCCAATACCTATCATTTATGGTTAAGACCAACTGAAAAAATTGTTGATAATGCTGGTGGCTTACATCAGTTTATGAACTATAAAAGACCAATCTTGACTGATAGCGGGGGTTTTCAAGTTTTCTCATTAAGTGAAAATCGTAAGATAAGTGAAGAAGGCGTAACTTTTAAGAACCATCTTAATGGTGACTCGTTGTTTTTATCTCCTGAAAAATCAATTCAAATACAGAATAGTTTACAAGCTGATATCATCATGAGTTTTGATGAATGTCCTCCTTATCCAGCAACATATGATTATATGAAGGACAGTGTTGAAAGAACATTGAGATGGGCGAAGCGTGGTCAAGAAGCGCACCAGAAAGCTGATACACAATCTTTGTTTGGAATTGTTCAGGGTGGAGAATTTGAAGATTTGAGAAAATATTCAGCTGAATCATTAGTCAAAATGGATTTTGATGGTTACAGCATTGGTGGTACCAGTGTTGGTGAAACCAAAGAGACAATGTATAAAATGATTGATTATTGTATCGATTATTTACCATTTAATAAACCACGCTACTTAATGGGTGTGGGATCAGTTGATGCCATCTTAGAAGGAGTAGTAAGGGGAGTTGACATGTTTGATTGTGTACTACCTACTAGAATTGCACGTCATGGCACACTTATGAGTAGTACTGGTCGCATCAATATTCGTAACCAACAATACGAAAACGATTTTAGACCAATTGACGACAAATGTGATTGTTATACATGTAAGAACTATTCTCGCGCATATCTAAGACATTTAATACGTTGTAATGAAGGCTTAGGAATGCGACTTTTATCGATTCATAATTTAAGGTTTTTGATTAAGCTTATGGAAGATATCCGTAAAGCTATTTTAAATGATGAATTTAAAGCGTTTAAAGATGATTACTTTGCTCGTTTTAATTTAAACAGTGTTGATTCAAGAGGTTTTTAATGAATAAACAGGATTTTTATTTTGATTTACCAAAAGAACTTATTGCTCAAACACCACTAGTTAATCGAAGTGCTTCAAGAATGTTAGTGGTCAATCGTAAGACAAAGTCTTATACTGATCAGATGTTTATCGATATCATTGATCATTTAATGCCGGGTGATATCCTTGTGCGTAATAACTCAAGAGTCATACCAGCTCGTCTTATTGGTTATAAACATCAAACTAATGCCCATGTTGAGTTACTATTATTAAGACAAGAAAATGATGTTTGGGAATGTTTAGTTGGTAATGCAAAGGTTGTAAAAGAGGGTACGATCATAGTATTTGGTGATGGCATCCTTAAGGCCCAATGTATAAAAGTAAAAGAAGCGGGATTAAGAGATTTTAAGATGCTTTATGAAGGAGTCTTCTTAGAGATATTGAATCATCTAGGAGAGATACCTTTACCACCGTATATTACAACAAAGCTAGAGGATAAAGAACGCTATCAAACAGTATATGCCAAGATAAATGGTAGCTCAGCGGCTCCAACAGCAGGACTACATTTCACCCCGGAGATATTTGATAAACTACAAGCTAAGAATGTAAGTGTTGTTGATATCACCCTTCATGTTGGCCTTGGTACATTTAAACCACTAAAAGAAGAAAATATCTTAGATCATAAAATGCATGAAGAATATTATATAATGGATAGTGAAGTAGCAACGGTATTAAATAAAGCCAAAACAGAAAAGCGCAGAATTATTGGTATTGGAACAACATCAACCAGAACATTAGAAACAATCATTAACAAATATGGTAGTTTTAAATCTAGTTCAGGAATGACTGATATTTATATTTATCCAGGTTACGAGTTTAAGGCAATTGATGCTATGATAACTAATTTCCATCTGCCAGAATCAACACTTATCTTGATGGTAAGTGCATTAGCTGGTAAAGAGTTGATCTTAGATGCTTATCAACACGCTATCAAAGAAAGGTATCGTTTCTTCTCATTTGGAGATGCGATGTTTATCTATTAATGAAAAAAGATCACTATTATCAATTAGGTTTACAAACATTAGCGATGATAAAAGTGGCAGAAAAAAAGCCATCCTTATTGCTGCACTCTTGTTGTGCGCCTTGTAACTGTTATCCAATGTTATACTTAAGTGAATATTTTGATCTTACTTTATACTTTAATAATAGTAATATATATCCAAAAGAAGAGTATCAATTGCGCCTTGATGAACTCTTAGATTATACAAAAGCATTTAATCAGAAAAATAATACAACTATCAAAGTAATTATCACCGCATATGATAATAATGATTATAATCGTAAATTAGCACCTTATGGAGCATTAGGTGAGCGCTCTGAAAGATGTTGGTTATGTTATCGTATTAGAATGACTGAGGCATTTGATTATGCTCAAAGTAATAACTTTGATTATGTGACAACAGTCATGACAATTAGTCGTCAAAAAGATAGTATTATCATTAATCAAATTGGTGAAGAATTAAGCAAAGTGTATCCAAATGTAAAGTTTCTATTCGCTGATCTTAAAAAGGGTAAAGGTAGTGATAAAGCAACTCAATTAGCTAAGCAGTTAAAGCTTTATCAACAACAATACTGTGGTTGTATCTACTCTTTCCAAGAATATCAAAAGCGTTTAACCACAAAATGGTAAATATTTGGTGATTGCGTAAAGTTGTTATATAATACTAAGGTTAGGAGTGTTAGTAATGTATAAGCAAAACATCACATATACATTGATCAATATCATACTGTCACACTTTGTGATATCAGTTTTTAGTGGTTTGGTGTTTGGTGTGACACATCCATTACGATTTCTTTATGTGGAAGGAAAACCTGAAATATTCGTCTTATCATCATTATTGATCATGATGCCACTTTATGGTTTTCTTGGATATCTTTTCATCTTGGGAAAGAATAGTATCACTGGTATGAACAAAGGATTACTTTGGGGAAGTGTTATTTTCATGTTAATCTTGATTGTATTTTACATAACATGTTATGTTTTGGTAAGCTTTAGAATAATCACGAATGCATGGATGTACTATGTAATGGTTAATTATCCAAATGCATTGGCTTTTAATAACATTAGTTTAAGAGTAGATGCCCAGAATTTAATCTTGATTTTAAGCACAATAAGCGCACCCTTGGCATTTTATATTGGTGGTATGATCAGATATAGTTATGAGAAAGTGAAGGCAGTCTAATGAACAAGTTTTTCTATAAATATTTAATTGCCTTATTGATCATTATTGTTGGCAGTTGGACAATTGTCATCATTGAAGATCTAATTGGTAAAAATGATCTAATTTTGTTAGTTAGAGCTTTGTTGTTGTTTGCCTTTGGTATTAGTTTACAAACTAAAAGAAGATATAAGACCTGGATCAAGAAGTTGATCATCGCTTTTATTTTTAGTTACTTAGTATTCTATCAACTGGGTTATTTCCAATTTACCTTTGTTAATAAAGTATTTAGTTTATTGGCTTTTGATCAAGTTGCGTTTATCTTACTATATATTTATTTAGGGTGGTTATTTTTTGATTGATCAATATCATCGCTAAATAGTAATGAACCAATTCTTAACATATTACTACCACATGCAAGGGCAATCTGATAATCATTGCTCATTCCCATTGATAAGTATTTAAAATCAACATTAATCTGATCAAGGAGCTTAAGGTGATCATAAAGTGATTTAGCCTTAATGAAGACTTCCTTGATCTTTTCTTTATCATCAGTATGTGGTCCTATAACCATTAAGCCTTTGATCATGATGTTTGATAAAGAACTAGCTTGTTTTATTAAGTCTAAAACGTCATTTTCATTAACTCCAAACTTAGTATCTTCATTAGCTATGTTGACCTGGATCAATACTTCCATTATCTTGTTTTGTTTATTGGCTTCATTATCAACCGCTTTTAATAAATGCAAGCTATCGATTGATTGAATCATACTACAATAAGTAACAGCGGTTTTAACTTTATTGGTTTGTAAGTGGCCTATCATATGCCAAATAATTGGCTTAGAAACATCGATTTTGGTTAACAGTTCTTGGATTCGACTTTCCGCAAAAATGCGATAGCCCAAATCATAAAGCTGGCAAATCTCGGCTTTAGTATGGTTTTTAGTAACGGCAACCACGATAACAGGTAGGTTTAGTAATTGTTCTTTCATACTTTAATTATGCCCTTTATCTTTTATTCAAGCAACAAGATGATATAATAAAAAAAGAAAATGGAGTGATTTTATGATTAAGTTAGTAATAAGTGATCTTGATAATACCTTGTTAACACATGCTAATGGTCAAAGTTATATCACTGAAGAAGACTTAAGAGCGATCTCAAAGCTACAAAAACAAGATATCAAGTTGATCATAGCAAGCGGAAGGATACTTGGTTTTACTCAAAAGTTACTAGCACAGTATCAATTAAGTTTTGACCTAATAGGTGCTAATGGCGCAAGTGCATACATTGATGATAAGATCATACTGTCACATCATATCGCTAAAGATAAAGCGCTTTTAATGTATGAATACTTAGTCAACAAGTATTCACGTATACTTATTAACGCTGGTGGTGATGATAGTGTTGAGTATATCTATGATAGTTTGTCACAAAAAAATAGTAGCGACACTTCAATGAGAATCAGTTTAAAGGATGCTTTATTAGATAACACTATCGCAATTAATAAGATTCTAATTTCTAATAATGATCCTTTAACCTTTGATCATCTGATAGATGATATTAAAGCTAATTTCAGTGATCATTTTGATATTCATCAATCAGGGAAGGTATTGATCGATATTACTGCTAAGGGTGTTGATAAAGGAAAGACAGTTAAAGAGATCATTGAACACTTGGGATATCGTAAAGAACAAGTAGCGGCGATTGGTGATTCGCCTAATGATATTTCCATGTTTAATGAAGCTAATGTTAGTTTCGCAATGTTAAATGGTCATCCTGAGGTTGTTGAAGAAGCTGATTATGCGGTTGAAAGCTTCGCTGAGGCAGTTGATATGATCATTAAAAAAGATATCTGACTTGAATTGAACCCCAAATCTTGGACGGTTTAATATGTGAGTAAATCTAAGGATTG
>CAZKJS010000030.1:0-21202 GCA_964553255.1 uncultured Erysipelotrichaceae bacterium
ACTCTAATAATTAAGCCATCTTTATATAAACCAGCATTTACTATTAGAATTCACGCTAAAATGTCTTTAACTTGATTTATATTTACCGCTCTTAATATCATTGTATCAGCGGTATAGAGTGGCTTACTCTTATTATGCTTACGCAATTTCTTTAAATCTGTCTCTTCTTTTGGGTTTATGATAACGTCATAAGTGTTACCTAAGATTTTTTCTGTTATAGTGCGATAAATCTTGCTTATATAAATTTCCTTAATGATTTCATTGTTTTTATTTACCGCAACCACTCTAACATTAGTGACATAATATCTTTCATTATTACGACTTTTCAAGCCCTTAATGAAACTAAATATGTAAATAAAGATACCAATTCCCGTTATTAATAATACAATCAAAAACAACGGATAAAAACTAGGTATTGAAGTCATTACATAAAAGAAAAACCATGTTATGACAATTCCCGCAATGATCCCTAACAACAAGATCCGATTTTGTTTACGTTTTTGATTTATTACATTAACGATCAACTCTTGTTTTACTTCTTCTTTTGGATTTAGTTCGTACTTTTTCATCTTCTACCTCAATAAATATGGTCTTTTGTATTATACCATAAACGTTAGTTTTCGATAAAACTATTTATGATATGTTTCATTATTGTTTATCTTAAAACACCGATAAAGCTGTTCAAGCACTAATAGCCTAGCATGTTGATGAGTAAATGTTAAATCTGATAATTTCATACGCCAGTTAGCTCTTTTTATCACTTCTTCACTTACACCAAGTGAGCCACCAATTACAAATGTAATATCTCCTGTTTGATAGGTGAATACCCTGTCTATCTTTTTAGCTAGCGTAACAGAATCAACCATTTCTCCTTTTAGATCAAGTAAGATCACATATTCTTTCTCTTTGATTTGATTTAAGATTCTAGTGGCTTCAATCGTTAATACTCGTTGTTTGAGTGCTTCAACTTCACTATTTACGATCTCTTCATCATTTACTTCGATAATTGTAAGTTTGACATAACCACTTAGTCTTTTTTGATACTCAGCGATCAAAGTACTTAGTGCTTTTTCCTTGATTTTACCAACAGCGACTACCTTGATCATCTTAGTGTCACATTAACACTAGCGATAACATCGTTACGAACATATGTTACCTCAATGACATCGTCTCGCATTTTGGTCACTAAATAGTTTCTGATATCTTTATTACTAAGCATCTTTCTACCATCAATTTGCGTGATCACATCACCCTTAGCTAACCCAGCAAGATCGGCTGGTTGTTGATCAAAAACATTGGTTATCAAAACCCCTTCAATATCTAGCTTAATCTGATAGTAACTCTTTAAATATACTGGGATTTCACTTAGATCTTTTAATGAAACACCCATGGTAGTGCGATTGACTTCACCATTAGTTAATATCTGATTAACAATCGTTTTAACCTCATTGATTGGAACCGCAAAACCTAAACCATCAAAAGTCGCGGCAGTTAGTCTACTTGATGTGATACCAATCAATTCACCTGCCATATTTACTACCGCAGCGCCACTATTACTACTATAAACTTGCGTTGCTAACTGTAATAGTAATAGTTCCCAATCAGCGTTATCATCATTATTGATATCTTTCAATAGTACTTTATCTTTGCTAGACAATATCGTTATCGCATATGAGCCTGCGTATTGTTCACCACTGGGATTACTGATCATCACAACCCATTCGCCAGTTTTACTGACTGCTGAATCTCCTAAGACAAAGGCTTCAACATTGAAGTCTGGTTTAACTTTTAATACTACAAGATCACTTACCGGATCTTTACCAACCAATTCTGCCTCAAGCACGATATCATTGACGAAAGTGACATAGATCGTACCACTATTGCTTAGAATGTGATTGTTGGTAACGATAATCACTTCTTCACTGTTAGCACCATAAATAACCCCACTACCATTGATCGCCGAGTAGCTTGAGCGACTAGTGATCCCAACCACCTTCGCTGCTGTTTTACTTACTACCTCGGTTATATCGGTATCAAATTCAGTTACTGATTGTTTGATCAAACTATCGCCACCAATTGATTTAGCCAAATTATTCACTCTAACAAGTTGATAAGTCAAAACAATATTCCAAATGAGTAAACCAGCTATCACTACCATCAATAGTTTCTTCATCATTGACCTCCTTCAACGATTTTGTATTGCCCTGACACCTTCACCGTTATTTTCTCATCTTTAACTTTTTTTCTTATTGTCTCATAAGCTAAATCAGGTGTATTGGCTACTTCGCTTAAATGTGCTAAGACGATCTCTTTTGTCTTTTTCCCTCTAACTTTAACTAGAATATCAGCACAGCTTTCATTATCCAAGTGTCCATTATCCGATATGATGCGCCGCTTTAGTGGATACGGCCGATTCGATGCCATTAACATTTTGACATCATGGTTGCTCTCTAATACATAATAGTCTGCATTAGCTATCAAATCATAGTAATCTTGTCTAAGATAGCCAGTATCAGTGATATACACTAATTTCTCATGCTTATTTTCAATGATATAGCCAAGCGTTATGTCACAATCATGACTTAATGCAAGTGGTGTAATCTCAAACTCCTTAACCTTGAACTTCTCAAATGGTATTACTGATGAATGTTTGATATCAACAAGGTTAAAAGGGGCATAAATCTTTGTATCAATAAACATCTTAACTTGACTGATGTGATCATTATGAGCGTGGGTTAATAGTAAAGCATCAATTTGACGATAATCGATGTTTATATCCTTAAAACTGGCAACTAAGTGTCTTTTAGTGGATCCACAATCTATTACTATTTGCGTTGATTCACCAATAATGACACAACAATTACCCTTTGAGCCACTCGCTAAAAGATAATAGCGCATAAGCTAACAACCAAGCCAACGACAAGGATTATACCTAGTACCATTATATTCAATTACAAAATGAACATGTGGTCCCGTAGCTTTTCCAGTAGCACCAATTTGTCCAATGATCTCACCTTTTTCAACATTAACACCAACCCCATAATACGCCGGTCTATTCATATGACCATAATAGGTACGATAGCCATTATTGTGATCGATCCACATATAATATCCATTGATATTAGTATATCCAGTTTTTACAACAGTGCCACGATCAGCTGCTCTTACAGCACCATAACGATCATATTTATTGATAACATCAATAGCAGTGTGGCCAGCATAACAATACCAGTGACAGGTAATTCTCACATTATCAACTGGATAACGGAAAGTACCAGAACCAACACCAGGTATTATCTTTGTGCCGTATTCTACCACTTCTTGAATTGGCTCAAGTGTGATCTCTTCTGCCAATATCTCATAAGTTGATAATAAACCATTAATATAAACTTCTTTATAGAAAACGTTCTTAGATCCTTCTTCTTCTCTGACAATTATCTTACTCATACCTTCTCTAATACTTGAGTTAGCAACATACCGCGTCTTTGGTGGATAAACTATTTCTTTAGCAACTCTTTCTTTAGTAACTACAACATTGATTGGTGAGTTAAAGAAAGTTACATTCAATTCGGTTCCAACTTGTAAGAGCTGGGTATCTGTCTTTAAGATATCTGAGTTTAAGGTAATCAATTGCTGAGCTGTTAATCCCACTTTAGAAGCAACACCCTCAACTGTGTCATATTCAACTGTTTTATATGTCTGCAGTTCAGTACCATAGCCATAACTAAGAAAATAAATAATATCTTTAACAGTAAATAAGATGTCCTTGATAGAAGCGTATCCTTTTGAGATCGATATCGTTTCAATTACTTGAATGCCAATATCTCTTTCCCCATACGTTGTTAATTCTGCCGGTAATTGATTAACGGAAATCAACTCCAAAGCTTTTTCATCAATGAAATTCAATAAATACTGACGCTTGGCCTCATCAAAATCTTGTTGGTTCTTAACATATATTATTGCACCATTAGAGAACTCGATACGATCAACCTCTAATGCGAAAAGTTCATTCTGTTCAAGATAAGCAAGAATATTATCATCAATGTCTTCATAGACAAAATAACTCGCCTCTTGGGTTATATAAACATCCGTTGCCAAAGATACGCCTGAATTTGGAAAATCTTGACGATAGCGACTTTGATATACGTTGTTTAATAAAACATCAATCTTGTTTTTATCACTGATGATACCAATCAAATTAGCACCATCATAAATCTTCGTTACTTCTTGGGCTAATGGTGATACATCAATAATATTCTGTCTTAATAATGATGTTTCTTTATTGATTTGTGCTTGTACATTGATGTTTTTGTACCCAAAGCTTATACTAGGCAAAAAATACGCCATTGATAAAGCCAAAATAATACATGCAAGCACTGGAACTAACTTCAATAACTTCTTAAGCATGCCATCTACTCCTTATACTCTTTATCTAGATCATAGAAAGCATTATAATCTAAATTAAAGCTTAAATAAACTGACCCTGTTGGTCCATTACGATGTTTAGCAATGATGATCTCTGTTTCTTTGTTAGGATTTACCATTGTTTGTTTATCGTCATATTTTTGATCATCAACCTTATTTCGTTCATGATAATCCTTACGATAAAGGAAAAGAACAATATCAGCATCCTGTTCCAAAGCACCTGATTCACGTAAATCAGATAATTTAGGTTTCTTATCCTCACCACCTCTTTGCTCAACCGAGCGTGATAACTGTGATAAAGCGATAACAGGAACTTGTAACTCACGTGCTAATGCTTTTAATCCTCTTGAGATTTCAGACACTTCTTGTTGACGATTCTCAAAACGTTTATTACTACCAGTGATCAACTGAATATAGTCAATCACAATAGCTCCTAAGTTTTTTTCAACCTTTAATTTGCGACACTTAGAAAAGATATCACTTACCCTAATTGTTGGACTATCATCAATATATATTGGTAAGTCTCTGATGATCGAAGCTGCCTCAATAACTTGATTCATTTCTTTATTGTTCATATAACCAGTTCTGATCAACTGACCCTTTATTTCACTTTTCGCTGATAACATACGACTGACCAGTTGTTCAGCACCCATTTCTAATGAAAACAAAGCGATAGGTAATTTATTTGACTCTGCCATGTTCATAGCTAAATTAAGAGCGAAAGCTGTTTTCCCAACTGATGGTCTTGCGGCTAAAATAATAAGATCATTTTTTTGAAAACCGTTAGTGTAATAATCAAGATCACGATAATTAGTCTTCATACCAACAACAAGACTACGATTTTTACGCATTTCTTGTACATTTTCAATAACATCATTAACGACGTCATGTGAACTCTTAAACTCCGACGCCCTACGATTTCGTGTAATTGTCAAGATACTACGTTCCGCATTATCCATGACTTCATCAAGATTATGTTGTGATTGAAAACCATCATCTGCGATCTGCTCAGCTGTTACGATAAGATTACGCAAAAATGCTTTATCTTGAATTAATTGAATATAGTATTTAGTATTAGCACTTGATACCGCCGCATCAGCTAACTGCATCATATAGTCCATACCACCAACGCGATTAAGTTCTTGTAGATCATTAAGACGTGTTGATAAAGCAGTTAGGTCAATTGGTTTTCCTTCTTGATATAAACTTAAGATTGCATTATAAACCCGTTGATTTGCCTCAACGAAAAAATCTTCTTTGACCATACCTTCCTCAAATGCGGTTTTAATCGCTGAAGGGTAGATCATCATTGTCCCAAGTAATGCCATTTCCGTTTCAATACTACTAGGCAATCGACGCGTCATAAACTTACTCCTTACTTAGCTTTTATCGTTATCTTTAATTCACCGATAACATTCTTAAATAATTCTATCTTGATAATATGTACACCCATTTCATTAAATGGTCCATTATCAATGAATTTCTTTTTATCTAGTTCTATGTTATGTAGCTTACTTAGTTCAGCAACTACTTGTTTAGATGATATTGAGCCAAATATACGGCCATCTGTTCCTGCTTTTAGATCAAACACTAGATTTATATCCTTTAATTTTACTGCCATCTCTTGCGCTTGTTGTTGTTTCAAAAGTTGGCTATCTTTATCTTGTTGTTTCTGCTTTTCTAGTGTGTTTAAGCTTTTATCAGATGCGATCACTGCTAGATTGTTTCTGATCAGAAAATTACGACCATAACCATCCGCAACCTCAACGATCGCTCCTTTTTTACCGACGTTTTTAACGTCATTCAGTAGTATTACTTTCATTTTTAATCTCCTTATGGGCAAAATAATCTTTCAATACGTTTTTTAACTCATTATAGATTTCATTTACCGTACTGTTCTTACGTTGTAACGCAGCAGCTGAGAAATGACCACCACCACGCATCTGTTCCAATATCATTTGTACGTTAACATTACCTATACTACGAGCAGAGACAGCTACTTCATTATCATCAATCATCGCAATCACAAAAGCTGCCTCAACATTTTGGATTGATAAGATATCGTTAGCAACCTGTGACATTATTGAGCGAGATAATAATTGGTCAGCTCTATATGGTGCTACGATAATACCATTATCTAACTTTTCACAATATTTTAAAACACCTGTTTTTAAAGCGAACTCATCATAATCATCTTTCAGCAACTCATCCGCTTCAATTGTATCAGCTCCCAACGCTTTTAATTGTGAAGCTGCCTCGAATGTACGACTTCCAGTTCTAACTTTAAAGCGGTTAGTATCGATTAAAATACCCGTAAACATGATCGTCGCTTCTTCCTCGCTAATACTAACCTTAGATAACTGATATGGGAAAAGTTCGGTAACCAGTTCACTAACACTTGATGCACCAGTTTCAATATAAACTAGTAACGGCATAAAGGTAAAATCACTACGACGACGATGATGGTCGATGACAACGATTTGTTTAGCTTGCTTAATAAGTTCAGGAGCGTTAGTTTGTTCAACGTTATGGTGATCTACCATAATCACTAACGTATCATCTTGTAAGATTGATAAAGCTTCTATTTCGTTAATGAAGTTAAATCGCTCATGTAGACTCGCACTATATTTATCTAGCGCCGAAGCTAGCTTCGCTTCAATATCACCTTCTTGATAAACTATCGAAACAACCTTGTTATAACTACTAACAATCCTACTCATACCCAAAGCCGCACCCATACAATCAAAATCAGTCTCTTTGTGGCCAACGATAAAAACATTGTGAGATTGTTCAATCAGTTCTCTTAAAGTTTGAGCCATTACTCTTACTCTAACTTTACTACGTTTTTCCTGCGCTTCACGCGTTCCACCAATGTATTTTACATCTTCACCGAATTTCTTGATCGCAACCTGATCACCACCACGACTTTGTGCTAATTCCAATAAACTATTTAACATCTCATCTAGTTGTTGGAAATCACTAGTGCCGCGAGCAAACGCCATTGATAAAGTGATCGGTATTGCATAATCATCCGAAGTCTTCTGAATTTCCTGCATGATCATAAACCGTTGTTCAACTAGTTTATTAAAAATAGCCTCATTCAAGATTACCATGAAACGATCATTCTTGATTCGTTTGATCAACATACCATTAGCTTTAGCCCAGTCAATGATTGGTTGTTTTATCTCACTATCTATTATTGAAATATTCATTTCTTCTTGATATTGCGTTGCCTCATCATAGTTATCAAGATGTATCAGGCCCACAACTACATGTTCTGCTTCATAACTTAACTCAAGTTGATGTAAATAAGTGATATCTTTAAAGAATAGCATCTGCGAATCTGCTTTACGCTCTATTTCATAATAAGCATCTTGGTATAATTTAATGATATTGTCTTCATCTCCCTGAAATATTTTATTTATCTCAGGAATCCACTTAGTCACTTTTTCACCGATATAGTTTATATTACGCTTGATAAAGAAGTCACTCATCCAGGTGATGATGAAATTTTCATCATACGTTAACATACCAATATCGCCATAAGCAAATGCCTCTTTAGCGTCACTTCCAAGTATTTTAGCAATGTCGATCAAGCGATCTTTTTTCTCTTTGGCATTTACATAAATAAGTAAGCCGATGAGTACAATATTGATAAGGAATATGACGCTAGCTAAAAAGATAACACTGATATCAAAGACAATCGCACTAAAAACAATGCTGAATAGCTCCAACACCGATACTAAGATCACATATAGTTTTATCTTATCAAACTTGCTACCTGTCATTTTTGTATCCACCCCATCATTCGTATCCGATAATCCGTTACGACATCAAGTATTCCAAAGACCATTAAGACTGATAAAACAACCTGTGGTATTATCAACATTAAGGCCAAGACGATCATCGTTATATATTGTTTACGTCTTACTTTATTATAAATCATTATAACAATTATTCCGCAAATACTAAAGATAAGTTGTGAGATGTAGCCAATCGTGATAAACGCTTCTGTTATCAATGGTGTAAACGTATTATTAGTTGCTATAGCACTTAATACCATAAATCCAAGCAATATCCATCCCAACCAACTTGGTAATCTTGCAGTAGTGATATCATTAAGTTTATTTACCTTTATCTTTAATCGTGGTAATAGTAAATGGGCTATCACATGAAGTAAGATTGATTCTAATAAAGCTGTAAAAAAGATTAACATAGCGAAGAATATCCTAATAAATTGTTGTAGGTTACCAATAACGATACCTTGTTGTTGTATCAAATCTGTGACCATCAAGACTTCCGCTTTCACATCATAGCCAAAGAAAGCCGCAAAAACTATCATCGTTAAAACATAAGTTAAAGTAGTCAACAATATCGTCTTAAACAATAACTCAAAGTTTGTTTTGTTACGATATACCCCATCCCCATAAACAATTCCGGTGATTCCTGTCATTGCCACAAAAACTGCAGAATTAGGTAAGGCAATGATAAATGCTAATATGATCGCAGTTGCATAAACTAATACTGAATCCTTAAGTCCGTGCTTTGCACTAAATATCAATAGTGGTAAGGGCATGACCCAAGCTAAGTATTGTTCAAGAAGATTAGCGCTATATCGATTGATGAGTGTCATGATCGCAATGATTGCTATCATCAACGCTCCTTCTGTCATGTTTCTTATTCTTTTACTCATTTTTATACCTTTTTAGATTGTATATATTCTAACACATTTAACGTAACTATTAAAAAAACCTCCTAAGAGGTTTAATCTGCTACATAAGGCAATAAAGCCATTTGACGTGCTCGTTTAATCGCTGTTGCCAAAATTCTTTGATATTTGGCTGATGTACCTGTAACACGACGTGGAATTATCTTACCGTTGCCGGAGATAAAGCGCTTTAGTAATTCTACATCTTTGTAGTCGATTGTTTTAACATTATTTTTCGTAAAGTAACATACTTTTTTACGTCCCATACGTTGTTTTTTAAATGCCATGATATACTCCTTTCTTGACTAGAATGGTAAGTCATCGCTTGATATGTCAAGCATTGGACCGGATGAATAATCATCCAAGTCATTATTATCGTCAGGATAATAACCATTGTCGTTATTATCTTGTTTAAAGCTGGTATCTTGATACCCCGCTGATGTGCCACGGCTTTCAGATACTGCCTTGCTTTCAAGCAATTGTGCTTGATCACAGACAACCTCAGTCACATAAACGCGACGGCCATTAGCATCATCATAATTTCTTGTTTGAATTCGACCTTCAACCCCAACTAATGCTCCTTTACGAGCGTATTGGTTTAGAAACTCAGCCGTTTTGTTCCAAGCGACACAATTGATAAAATCGGTTGTCTGCTCTTGTGTCTGAAATCTCCGGTTAATAGCCAGCGTGAAAGATGCGACAGAATTCTGTGATTGCGTTTTTCTTAATGCCGGGTCCTTTGTAAGTCTTCCCACTAAAACAACTCGATTGATCATTGTATCCTCCTGTTACTCTTCAATATTGATAATTAAGAAACGGATGATATTGCTGTTAATGCGCATTAAGCGATCAAATTCGCTTAAAGCAGCAGTGCTGGCAGTTAGTTTAGTTACAACATAGTAACCTTTTTTCATATCATCGATTTCATAAGCAAGCTCTTTAACGCCCCATTCATCAACATTATCAATAGTGCCGCCATTATCTGTGATAATCGCATGCATACTATTAACTAGTTCTTGACGGGTTTCGTCTTGAAGATCTGCTTTGATGATGTACATAACTTCGTACTTTCTCATACTTGCACCTCCTTGTGGACTATTGGCCTTTACAGGCAAGGAGTAAATATTATTGTTTGATATCTACTCGCGACCTTTATTATAACCAAAAGTATCGTCAATGTAAATGAAAACTATTAACTAAAGGCTCTCATTAGCTTCTAAACGTGCTATTTTTGTCCACTTCTTGATAAATGCGGTTTTAGCGTATGTATAACCATCACGATCATGCTTAAATGATTCTTTTAGTGATAGTTTAAGCTCTTCATATTCCTTAGCCACATCAGGATGAGTGATCAAATATTGACAGAAATATAATTCATCCCAATCTTTGTGATAGCGTACATGAAGATGAAAAACTTCAGGCGCAAAACCACTGGGTGTATATCCTTTCATAAACATCATTCTTGGTTGAGCTTGATGTTTTTGGTAACTATAAAGATATCCCATTTGTGTTAACGAAGCGATCAATGCTTTACGTTTTGTTGAGTTCATCTTAGCTACTTCCATTAAGATATCAACTGTTGGCTTAGCATATATATCCGGTACAACGGTACTACCAATATGCGATATCCTGATAACCTTAAACTCATTAAGATTGGCTAGTAGTCTTTCCTCTTCCTTTTTATATTGTTGACACCAAGCTGGATCATGCGGTTTTAAAATGATCGGAAACAATTGCCATAACTCTTCGTTTGTCATTTCGTGTAGTGATCTACCCACTAAAAACACCTCTATCTTTCAATACTGATATTAAATCATCTTGATAACGCATAAAACGCCTAATAACTGGTTCAGCAAATTGTTTGGTCTTGATCATGTCATTAAGCTCTTGGTAAGTGATCCACTTATAATCAATCGTCTCACTTTTCTGTAAGACAATCTTATGATTCTTTTTATCAACGATGATCAAAAATGTATCTTCAAAAGCTGTTCTACCTTTTTCTTCCTTGATAATGATCAAATCTTTTTTTTCAACTTTTATACCAGTCTCTTCATACAATTCTCTGATCGCTCCTTATTCGCGATCTTCGCCAGCTATAACAGAGCCACCAGTATTTTCCCAATACCCACCCCAAGGTTTTTGTAAACTTCTTTTAGTTATTAAGAATAAACCATCGGTGCTAACAGTCCAAATAAAAACGGTTTGATGATAAACGTTTTTAGGAAGACTTTTCCCCCGACGATGTTTGATTGCCAAGGGTTGGCGATGTTCATCTAGTAAATCCCATAATTCTACCATCGTCTACCTCCAAATATATATAATTATACTACTTAAAGCTGTATATCGTCACGACTTACTTTCGTTTAATCACTAGGGTTTGATTGTTTATCATGGGTTTTTTTGTTATAATTTTGACGATTACGGAGGTATTTATATGACTGATGATCATAGTAATTTCAAAAGGCCACATTTTCCTAAAAGAGCAGTAATCACTGCCGGAATGCCTTATGGTAACAAAGCTTTACATTTTGGGCATATTGGCGGTGTTTTTGTCCACGCTGATGTTTATGCTCGTTTCTTAAGGGATAGAATCGGTCAAGATAATGTCATATTTGTCTCTGGTACTGATTGTTATGGCTCTCCAATCGCTGAAGGCTATCGGGTTTTAGTTGAAAGTAGTGCTTTTAAAGGTACAATCGAAGATTATGTTTTAAGCAATCACCTCAAACAAAAAGAAACCCTAAATAATTATGGTATTAAGCTTAATCTATATAGTGCTTCTGGTTTATATGATGTTAAGGATATTCATCAAGAGGTAACTAATAAATTTATCACTCGTCTTTATGAAAATGGCTGGCTTGATAAAATGACCACCTCACAATTTTATGATGTTAAAGCAAACTGCTTTTTAAATGGTCGTCAAGTCGTTGGAAAATGTCCCATCGAAGGTTGTTCTTCTGAAAAGGGATACGCTGATGAATGTGATTTAGGACACCAATATATGCCAGAAGATCTTATCGATCCCAAAAGCACCTTAAGTAATGACACACCTGAAATGCGTAGTGTTGATAACTGGTATTTTCGTTTGACCGCTTTTAATGAGCTTTTAAACGATTATGTCGATATGATAGCTGATAAAGATAATATCCGTGCTATCATTCCGATCACAATGCGTGAATCATTGGCAAAGCCCATCATCTATGTAAGAAAAGAAGGATTAAATAAATTCAAAGAATTAGCATCTTCATTACCAAAACATTACGCTGATCTTGATAATGTTAAAAACTCATTCACAGTAACATTTGATACGCTTAATGATCGTGAAACAGCTTGTGCCATTTTGACCTCTAACCAAATTCGTTATCGTACTGGTAAAACGCTAGTTCCATTACGTTTAACTGGAAACATTAGTTGGGGAGTTAAAGCACCTGAACTAGAAAATGTTAAAGATCTTACTGTTTGGGTATGGCCTGAATCACTATGGGCTCCTATTTCGTTTACCATTGCTTATCTTAAACAAAGTGGACTACCTACTGCTTCATGGCGTGATTGGTGGTGTAGTGAAGACAGTCAAGTTTACCAATTCATTGGCCAAGATAACATCTATTTCTATGGTGTCGCTCAGATGGCGATGTTTATGGCTACCCAAGGGAAAACCAACCTTTCAATCAAGCCAACTAACGATCAGTTAACTCTAACTAATTTAGTCGCCAATCATCATATTTTATTCCTAGATAAAAAAGCTAGTAGCAGTGGTGCAATTAAACCACCCATGGCAGAAGATCTTTTATCATATTATACCGCTGAACAACTACGAGCTCATTTTTTAGGTTTAGCTTTAGCACAAAAAAGTGTCAGTTTTCAACCTAAGCCTTTAAATCCTTTCGCTAATGAAAACGAACAAGATCCCGTTTTAAAAGAAGGTAATCTATTTACCAATGTGTTAAATCGCTTAGTTCGTTCATGTTTCTACACCAGTCAAAAGTACTATGATGGCTACTTGCCTTTTGGTAAAGTAGATGAGGATGTCATAAGTGAAGCTAATTCAACAATCTTAGCTTATGAGTTAGCGATGTATAAGACAGAATTACACAATGTCATGAATATCCTTGATACTTACATTCGTCAAGCTAACAAATATTGGGTTAGAAATATCACTGAAGCAGATAAACAAGATGATGATGTTTTACGCAAACAAACACTGATCAACGCCTTCCACATGGTTAGGGTTGCTTGTCTTTTATCACATCCAATCGCGTTTGCGGGAACTGAACTAGTCTATGATTATCTTAATGTTAATGCCAACTTCTGGAATTGGGATCATGCTTTTGAAGATATCTATTTCTTCTTAGATAATCCCACGTCTCACAAGCTTAAGTTTTTAGAACCTAAAATTGACTTCTTTCAAAAACATCCTAGTCAATTCCAATAAAGCGAGGAAACCTTATGAACAATCAACTTTTAGCTGAGTTATTATATCCAAACATCACAAAGACCCCTGCTGATTATGAAAAAATATATCCTAAAAGAGCACTAGATGATAATGCCGAAGTTATGCGTATTGCGCCAAGCCCGACTGGCTTTATTCACTTAGGCAATCTTTATGGTGCTTTGGCTGATGAAAGGATTGCTCATCAAAGTAATGGTGTTTTCTTTTTACGAATAGAAGATACGGATAATAAACGTTTAGTCAAAGGCGCAGTTGAAACCATCATCTCAACCTTCGATTATTTTAAGATTGAATTTGATGAAGGAGCTGAAGTAAAGCATAACAATGGAAATCATTATGGTCCCTATTATCAAAGACAAAGAACCGACATCTATCAAGCTTACGCAAAGGATTTAGTCAGAAAAGGCTTAGCTTATCCGTGTTTTTGTGATGAAGAACATCTTAAACAACAACGCTCAAAACAACAAGAATTGAAAATAACAACCGGTTATTATGGTCCTTGGGCAGTTTGTCGAAATTTAGATTTGGAATTGATTAAAGCCAATCTCGACGCCAACAAATCTTTTGTTATTCGTTTAAGATCACATGGCGACCCTAAGATCAAACACAGCTTTCATGATGAGATCAAAGGTGATATCACTGTTATCGAAAATGATCAAGATGTTATCTTACTTAAAGCAGATGGTATTCCAACCTATCACTTTGCACACGCTGTTGATGATCATTTGATGCATACAACTATTGTCTTGCGTGGTGAAGAATGGCTTGGAACCTTGCCTATCCATCTTGAACTATTCAAAGCGCTTGAGCATCCACTACCGAAATTCGCGCATACTTCACAATTGATGAAAATGGATAATGGTATCAAACGTAAATTATCTAAACGTAAAGATCCCGAATTATCTTTAGATTATTATCGGCAGTTAGGTTATCATCCTGATGCAGTAAAAATATATTTAATGACACTACTAAACTGGAATTTTGAAGAGTGGTTCCTTAAAAATCCAGACGCTGATATCAAAGCTTTTAAATTTTCTGTTAACAAGATGGGACAATCAGGGGCACTGTTTGATCTAGATAAGCTTAATAACATCAGCAAGACTTTTTTATCTAAGAAAGAACCCGAAGCGATCTTGTCATATTTAAAAAGCTTTGTTCAGGAAAATGATGCTAGTAAATTGGGTATCTACTTTAAAGATGAAGCTTACTTATTAAAGATATTAAATTTAGGGATGGGCACTAACCTTAAGAAAAGACGTAAAGACTATATTTACGCTTCACAGATTTTAGCTAGTATCGCTTACTATTTTGATGAAGTTTATCATCCAAATTATGACTTTGTCTTTGATAATAGTTTATGTATAAAAATAATTGAGGCTTTTATAGCTAGTTATGATTATCATGATGATAATGCTCAGTGGTTTGATAAGTTAAAGATAATCGCAGCGCAGTTCAATATAGCCAGCGAAATGAGTGATTATAAAAATAATCCCGATGCTTACATTGGTAACATCAGTGAGTTAGCTGAAGTTTTAAGAGTGGCCACAACTGGTCATAAGAATACTCCGGACTTATGGTCAATCATGCAGATAATGCAAGAGGGAAGGGTGCTCAATCGCTTGAATCAAGCACTTGATACCTTAAATGGTAAGATATAATGCGCTATCCCAACTTTTTGAAGCCAAATGCCACAATTGGACTTGTCGCTCCATCTTTTGGCATTAGTGGTGAACCCTATACAACGAAATTTATAAACGGTAGAAAAAAGTTTGTTGAGCTAGGATACACCTTTAAAGAAGCTAGCAGTATTTATAATTTACAGAAAGCTCGTAGTGCGAGTGCAAAACAAAGAGCTGAAGAATTTATGCGTATGTATCTTGATGATAGTGTAGACTTCATTTTTAGTGTTGCTGGTGGTGAGCTTA
This sequence comes from uncultured Erysipelotrichaceae bacterium, assembly GCA_964553255.1. Taxonomy (GTDB): domain Bacteria; phylum Bacillota_I; class Bacilli_A; order Erysipelotrichales; family Erysipelotrichaceae; genus JAQUCI01. The sequence goes on from CAZKJS010000030.1 coordinate 15,509, forward strand.
TGTGTGAAATTTTACCTTATTTAGATTTTAAATTATTAGCACAAAGCACCCCAAAGTTTTTTATGGGTTATTCAGATAATACTAATCTATCATTCTTACTTACTTTATTATGTGATACAGCCAGTATTTATGGTCCTCACTTAACTGAGTTTGGCATGGAAAAGTGGGATCTTTCTTTAGTTGAAAGTTATGAGATAATCACTGGTAATCGCTTTAGTCAAAACAGTTATGATCTTTATCAAGTTGATGATAAAACGCACGAGGATGGAAATTATCTTTCTTCCTACAATAAAACTGAACCCATCATATATAAAACCCTTAATGATCAAGATGTCACTATATCAGGTCGCTTGATTGGTGGATGTCTTGATGTGCTAATGTTTTTCTGTGGTACGCATTATGATAAAATAGCTGACTTTAAAAAACGTTATCAACAAGATGGTATTATCTTCTATCTTGAAGCTTGTGATCTTAATCCAATCATGATGACAAGAAGTTTACTACAACTAAAGACAATCGGCTGGTTTGATAACTGTAATGGTATTGTCTTTGGTAGAAGTTATCGGGATAAGGAAGTTGTATTTGATATCAGCTTTCATGATGCGATCAAAGACTCATTAAGTGATCTTGATATTCCAATCATTATTGATATGGATTTCGGTCATCTTCCCCCTTGTTTTACTATTATTAATGGTAGTTATGCGACTATCGATGTTAAAGGAAAAAAAGGCAGTATCACTTATCAATTAAAGTAGGTACCGCATTAAGGAGCTAATATGGAAGATATATTGTATCGCTATGATATTCAGTTGTTGATCGAAGGGATCAACCTTAATGAAGATGTGATCATTGCATATTTTGAAACTAATTTTGAAGGCGATTGTTTATTAGCGGTTGGTGATGATACATTGATAAAAGTTCATTATCATACTAACCAACCTTGGTTAGTGCTACAGTATTGTAGTACTCTTGGTGAAATCTTTGATATCGTCATAGAAGACATGATAAGACAAGCTAACGGACTAAAAGGTTAATTTAAAAGGAAGCGTCGCTTCCTTTTATTTCATATAAAGCCCTACTAAAGCTAACTGTTCATCATATGATAGAGTAAAGATAAGTATCGACTTTTCATATTTAACTTGAATTACAACCGTCGCATATTCTGCTTGTGTTTTTGGATCAACTTGACTTGTCAGTGCGGTGTTTTGAAAAGACACAAATCTACCAGCCGCATAAAGCTGATCATCCCAAGCTTGTTCTAATTGTTCAGCTGTAATCTGTGATCTTATCGATTCTTCAAGTAGATTGATAACTGAGTCATAATCTCTGGTATTAATGATAGCTACTGTTTTCTTTGCTTGTGTCAGTAAAGCTTCTTCATCAAACTTATCAGACAACTTATTTTTGGTACAAGCTACTAAGCTAACCATAACAAATAATAATAAGAGTAACTTAGCTAATTTCTTCATGATCACGCCTCCTTGTTCTTAAACAAATTATACACATAGTAAGCTGAAGCTACTGCCACTAAAAACAAGATCACCTCAAGAATAACAAAGCTAATCCCTGCCATTTGCGCTAATACTACACCACTATCCAACAAGAAATGACTAATGATAGCGATGATCAAAAAACTTGGTTTAGCTTTGATGATACTATTCATCACCAGCACACTCCAACATACATGTAAGATCATAGCACTTAAACGTTCAACTCCTGCCAAAAGCATCATCTGTGGATTACCACTGGTACCTTTATAACTGATCAATATCATTAAAGCATTTATCCCAACAAACAATATTGCCTCAATACCACCATGTCCTAATCCGAAAAATATCGCATTATCTAAGGTCTTTTTACGCAATATGTAACGCATGACTACATAACGACCTAATTCTTCAAACAAGGCTGCGCTTAACCCTAAAAACAATGCATAAAGTAACGGTTGGGTATACATCATCGTGAAATACCAGTCAATCGTTGGTAAATACATTTCGATCAGTGGAATACGCGTAAATAATTGAAAAAACGCAAAACATATTATTCCCAATAAAAATGATATTAAATAGTTCCTTTTTACCAATATCAAGTAAATCAATATCGCTATTGGTAGAATAAAACTAATGATCAACGTTAAAACTGATACGATCATGTCCATGATTATTCCCCTTACACTATTATAATACACTTTATTTGATATTATGGGCAGATAATAACTAAATTTGTTATTATTAAATGGGGGTTTTTATGCGTATTCAAAAAGAAGTAATCAATGAGATAACGATAAATCGATCACGCTTTATTTGTTATCTTAATCGCGTCAATAACGAAGATGAAGCTAAAAGCTACATCAAACATATAAAGAAACTTCACCCCAAAGCAACTCATCACTGCCAGGCTTTTATAATAACTAATGATCTAGAACGTAGTAATGATGATGGTGAACCATCTGGTACAGCTGGTATACCTATGCTTGAGGTATTACGACATCAAAAAATGAACTATATCTGTGCGGTTGTTGTTCGCTATTTTGGTGGCACGTTACTTGGAAGTGGTGGCTTGATCAGAGCTTATACTAAAAGTATTAGTGAAGCCTTATTACAAGCGCAATTATACGATACGATCATTTATCAACGCTATCAGATCAATTTTCATTATTCATACATTGATAAGATCGATCATTTATTAAAAACCTACTTGATTGAAAGTAAAGAATATAATATCGATGTTATGTATCAATTTTTAGCCACAAACACGGATATCTTGATCAAGCTTAAAGAAGTCACAAACGGTAATATTACCATTAATGAACTTGAAGAAGTAAATATTGAAAAGTTAGTTTAAAAAATCCCGTTTGAACGGGATTTATTCATTTGTTGTCTCTATTGTCTCTTCCTTTAAACGCCACATTTCGCTTAATGCCATAAATGGAATCTTATCGGAATTAATTTTGGCATTGTAACGTTGTTTCTTAATGTCGTTTTCACACTCATCGCGTAAAACGTCTTTGTTCATCATATAACTAACATAAACAACTTTCTTTAATAAGTACCAATTAGTGATTGTTTGATAGATGTAGTCTGCTCTATCTTCTAAGGTTAGTATTTCAACCTTGGCATTTTCTCTTATTAGATGGGCTTTATTATAAGCAACATCAATCAATTCATGGACATTCTTGAAATAGTATGCATCAATTTCACGTTGGATGGCGCCAGCTCGACTATCTTTCATTAAGAACTTATTAACTTTTTCTTCGATTAGCGGTAGGTTTTCAGTGCTTAGGGCGATAATCTCATTACGTGAGTCTTCAAGCAATGCATATTGTTCACTCAAACAATAATAATATCCTTTAGCTAACAAATACATGTCAGATTCTGAAAAGATAATCGCTTTTTGGACATCTTCCGTTTTAAGGTAGACAATGTATGGGCAACGCATTACCTTATCAGGTAGCTTGCCAGCATCCTTATAGCGAATGATCTGATTCGATATGACTTCTTTGTTGACATTAAAGCCTAACTTTACACAGATTCTGAACTCGGTATTGATCTTCAATAATGCTTGAAAAAGATCAATGTGTTGGAAATCTTCTTTTATACTTAAATAATCTTCCAAATAGCCATTAAATTCACAGTCATTGCTGTCTTTTCTTTGATCTAAGATCGCGGCTAAATGATCAAACACTGCCAAATTAATCACCTCATCCCTATATCTTCTGAAACTATAATGACACATAAAAAGCTTAAAAAAAAGAGAAATATTGTTTTTTACACTAATTTATGAAAAACAATGAAAATAAGATAAATCACTGTCACATACAATATTTTTTACCTTTATGATAAACTATAATAAAAAAGAGGAATGCTTCATGAAAACTAAGATCATGACAATAATCGCTGAACCAGTTAAGCGTCTAGATATATTTAAGCAACTTTTAAGCCACAAAGATGGGGTAATTGATGTCGAAGTATTACCACTAAATATTTGGTTAAATAAGCAAACTTCACATCAAAATGACCCTACTTTGGATTTGATAAATTGTTATAGTGCAATAGCTGAACAAGCTAATCTTTTTCCTATCTTAAAACAAGCTATCGCTTTTCCTTCTTTCAGCCAGGAAATATTATCCTTCATTTATAACATGAAAGAATATGATATCACCTTAGATCAATTGCCAAGCGATACTTCGTTAAACAAAGAGATTAAAGAGATCATCACCATCTTTTTAACCCTTATCCCTGAATATTTAAGTAATAATGAAAAAATCAAACAATTAACTAAACTTGATGATGTTTGGCTTTATCCAACATATCACGTAAACATCGCTTGCAAGAAACAATTTGAACAATTATATGATCTAAACGCTAAGACCTATCATATTTCTGAAGCAACTAACCAACAGTTATCACTCTTTTATGGTTTAAACAAACGTAAGGAATGTGAGGGTTTGGCACAATATCTGATCACCAACAATATCCCCCTAAGTGATACAATTATCGCTTTAGCTAACCCAGAACAATATCAACCTTGGGTTAAAAGCGTCTTTAATCGCTATCATATCCCCTTCAATTCACAACTAGATAAAGATGTTTTGATAATGGTACAACGATACCTTAAACTGTTAGAACTGATCATAAGTCCTGATCAAACAAAACTAATTGATTGTATAACCAATCATTGTTTTAATGGTTATTTTAAGGAGTTTGTGGATCTTATCAAACTGATGAACTTGCCATTTAATGCTTGTTTAACACCATTAAGTGAGATCGCTGATACAAATACGACATTTATGACTAGTGAGATTAACAATCTAAATCATTTAATAACAAAAGCTAAACCACAACAAGCTGAGCTACTAGTATTATTAAACAAGATCAGTTCATGCGATAATGATCATTATTTACAAGCGGAATTAGCTTATCAACTCTTGCTTGATTTAGAATTAAGTGAACAAGAAAAAACAGAAGTCTGTTTAATAAAAGATTTCTTGAACACTTATTTAAACAAGATCAACAATATAACTTTGTTAACCTATCTACTGAAAAATCTAAACAGTAAACAAAACGAAACCAACAACAACGAACTACTTATAACTACACTTGATCAAGTTGTTGGATTAAAGCGTAAATATCTATTCTTACTTGGAGCTGATAGTAGTGTTTTCCCAAAACTCAACTATCATAATGGCGTAATCGATGAAGCGTATTATGATAAACTACTTTATCCAAAAAAAGATGAACGATATCGCTTTACAATCGATGAGATTAAAAAGTGCTTTAGATACTGTGATCACTTATTTATATCTTATGCTTATGGTGATTTTGCTGGTAAAACCAAGAAAATTTCCTTTGAGCTAGAACAAATGATCAAAGATTATCCCAAAACTGACTTTAAAGAATGGCCATTGATTGAAAATGATAAGCTTGATTATATTGTTCACACCCTTGATCCTAAGCTTAGTCAATCAATATTCTTTAAAAATAATACTCTATATGGTTCAATATCATCCTTTGAACGCTATTTTAATTGTCCTTATCAGTATTTTATCCAATATGGTCTCAAAGTTAATGATTTTCAAGAAGGAATAAACGCCGCAACTATCGGTAATATCTTGCATGGTATCATGCATTATCTTGTAAGTAACTATCATGATGATTATGACAAGCTTGATGATTTAACTATCAAATCAATAAT
>CAZKJS010000031.1:0-19511 GCA_964553255.1 uncultured Erysipelotrichaceae bacterium
AAAATCTTCTCATGTCATCTAACTCATTGTAAATAAAACTATTGCAGTTCCCGTGTAATCTGAAATAAAGACATCAAAAGATGAAAGGATTAAAATGGAAAACAAGACAGCAAAATTATTGAATGGTGTTGCATATTTTATCTGGATTTTAGGAGGTATTGGATCGCTAATTGTTTCTACTAGTGTCTCAAGTACCTTTAAGAATACAGTTTTCGAAAGTTTAGGAAATTCTGTGTCCATGGCGATGTTTCTTACTTCTGTATTTAGCGTATTTAGCACTGGTTTGATATTTTTCGGATTATCAGCAATATTGAAGTTAATTGAAGCCAAGATGGTCAATAATGATAAATTTGATAAAGCTGAAAACAAAACAATTGTAGGGGTTTCAAGCTCAGATGATGTTTTGAAATTTTAGGCGAATAAGGGGAACAACAAATTGATTAAAATAAATAAGGAAATTCTAGATTTACTTGATGGCTCTGAACAACGAAACGTATTGCTTTCACCCATATTGATCTATAAGACAGAGAAGGTTGCGTATCAAGGGAAATATTACATTAAGACTTATTTATATCAAACTGAGGATATTATTAATCGTCTCAATGAAGTCCGATTTAAAGTAAGTTTCTCATCAAACGAACTCGAGATTATTGTTTTTGAGTTTAAAAGAGTTGAGAGCATTAATGATAAAAATGCATTTGGATGTCTTGTTGAATTACCGATTGAATATGCACAGGATGAGTTTAAAAATAATTATAGTATTTGGATAAGTGGTTATATTGTTGACAATAAAGTATTTGAGAATTCAAAGGGAGATTTTGATCGACTAAAAATGTCAAGAAGTGACCTAATTGATAAAAGGAGAAACTATTTAAGAGAGAACTGTAAAACTTATATAACAGATCCATATTTTTCCGAAAATTATTGGATGTGTTCTTGCGGTAAAATTAATAGTCTGGATACTGGTGAATGTATAAATTGTACTCAAAATAGAGAAATATTTTCTACGATTTTGAATCTAGATGATACAGAATACTCAGATTTTGTATGCAATGAGGAGTTTATCAAAATGAAAATAGCCTCGGATTCCTTCAATGTCAATAATGATCTTGATGGGAGTTATTTTACTTTTGTAAACAATCTGCAAACTAAATACGGCATAATAATATCTGGAGATCTTAATTTAGAGACTAGAAAGAATTATGAAATATTATTCGATGAAAAACATAAAGAAGTTGAAAAATTGACTAACCTCAGAAAAAAGCAAAAGAAAAATATCGTTACAATTTTACCGATAGTAATTATAGTTCTAGGAACAATTTGCTTTTTTATGGTTGATTATTTTGGAAAAGAGGAGGCTAAAAAAGAACAAGAAAGGAAACTTGAAATCATTAGGTACTGGAATGGGCGTTATTTTGTTGATCTTGGATTTGGTAGTGTTGATGAGATAATTTATATTAGTGATAATGGAGATGCTACTGTAACAGTGGTTTATGGTGATAATACTTCGAGAAGAATAGATTGCTCATTTGATTTTGAAGATGAAATATTGACTTGCATTGATAAAAGATATCAGGAAAATCGGATTGTATATGAACGAACGGATACTGGGCTACAAGCATGGAGTTCTGCAGATGCTAGATATTTTCATTACGCAAAAATCACAAAATAGGAAATCAACAAAAAGGGTGAAAAATGAAGAAACTAATTATTATTATCTTACTAACATTTAGTCTTATTGGATGCGCATCAGAAGAGAATAAAGAGAATGCAATTATTATAAAAGAATGGGAGAGCTCAATATATAATGCTGCTGATTTTATCGCTTTTACAGTAGATATTAAGAATGATGGAACAGCTTCAATGATTATTGCAAATCCAGAGGGTTGGAGAGGCTCTATCCCTTGTACTTTTAAGTTCTCAATTCAGGTCCTTACATGCACAAAAGGGGATGGTGGCAATACTTTTACAGTTTCAAGAAACGGTAATAAATATAGAATTCACGATGCTTTCTGGGATAGATATCATGATTTAAGGGTTTATGATAAATAGTCTTTCAATAATCGAAAACATCAGTAATATAGTTGAAGTAATGTTTGAGTTGATCCACTAGTTTCAATTAGCCTAGACTTCGGTACTTACCGAAGTTTTTTTATTTGGTAAGGTTAGGTGTGAAGAGGTGATCAAGTTGGCCAAGAGTAAGTGGGAATCAGTCAAAGCCAAATTACACCTGGTTGAGAAGTGGGCTAGAGATGGTATCAGTGAAGAAAAGATCGCTAAAAACTTAGGGATCGCGGTCTCAACTCTGGAAGTCTACAAGAAAGAATATCCGGAGATATCAAAGTCCCTAAAAAAAGGGAAAGAATCCCTGATCACTGAACTTGAGAATGCTTTGATCAAGAAAGCACTTGGATACGACTACGAAGAAAAGAAAGTCTACACCAAGACTGAAAATGATCAAGCAGTCACTTATACCGAGATCACCAAGAAACATCAACCACCAGATACCGGAGCCTTGTTTGGACTCTTAAAAAACAAGGATCCTGAACACTATTCAGATAACCCTCAAATGTTGCAGCTGAAGAAACAAGAGCTGGAGCTTAGAGAAAGACTGGCCAAAGAAGGCAACTGGTAATGGCGAGATTCAAAACCTTATCAGACTTCTATAAGTCACCTGAATGGATCGCCTTAAGAAAACGATTGATGATCGAACGAAGTACTCCTGAGAAGGGACTGCTTTGTCAGAAATGTCATGAACCGATCCTGAAGGATCCTGAGTGTATCGCACACCACATCATTGAGCTAACCCCTATGAATGTGAATGACGATAAAGTCAGCCTCAATCCAAATAACATCCTGCTGGTTCATCACCAGTGTCATAACCAGATCCATGACCGCTTTGGACAAGGGTCTGGACAGAAAGTCTATCTAGTCTATGGAGCACCCTTATCAGGCAAGACAAGCTATGTGAAGGCCCATAAGAAACGCAGTGACCTTGTACTAGACCTTGATGAACTCTATCAAGCCATCACCTTACTACCAGCCTATGACAAGCCCTTAGAACTATCCACCAATGTCTTTCTACTACGAGACGCCTTACTGGATCAAATCAGAACTCGAACTGGGAAGTGGACAACGGCCTGGATCATCGGTGGGTACCCACTCAATACAGACAGAGATCGCTTAGCCACTAGTCTTGGGGCTGAGCTGATCTTCATTCAGACAACTGAAGAAGAATGCCTCACAAGACTGTATAACGATAGGGATAAACTGCCATATCAAGTCGAATGGCAGCACTATATCCACGAGTGGTTCCTTAAGTTTCGTCCGAGCCTCCCCCCCGGTCGAAACTTAGGGTAAACGCTTGGGAACTGGACAAGGGTCATCGGATGCACGCAAACCAAAAATTTGAGATTTCCTCAAAAGTTTCGGGAAAAGTCATGAAAATACACTAGATCTACAGATAATGCAAAAAAGCATAACAAAATCTTAACAGTAATTTCAGTTGCGAAGTATTATGATTTGGGTATGAAAAGAACATTGAAAAGACTAAGTTATGGTTCTGCCATATTCCTAGGTGAAATGTTTTATCTCATGACCATTAGCGTTCATATTTTAATCCTGGCAAAAGTTATTCCACTTGAATGGATCAGCGGAGGAAGAGTTTCATCTTTCGAACAGCAATTGCAGATATCAATCATAAACTTGTTTATTGCTGTTGCAGGTATGTTATTCATCAGTTGGGCTAACCACTCAAGAGAATCTAACTCAGTCCGTTTGGTTGCAATGATATTAACCATCGTATGGGGAGGTAGCCTCTTCGCCCAGTTGATTGGGACTCCATTTGAACAGTTCGTTATGTCATGGGTCGTGCTTACTGGATTCATCTCACATTTACGATTATCAATCAAAAATTAAAGAATAGCTCAGAAACTTCGGTACATACCGAAGTTTTTTTATGTGGTAATTTTTATGTGAAAGGGGACGGTAATGAACCAAACGACTCAAAATCAACCCCAAAGTGAATTGGAAAAGCTGAAGTCGATCTTCGTAAAAGTCGATCCTAATAAGCAAAAACTGGTTGAGAAACTGATCCAGGAAGCAGCGTTTCTATCCGAACAAAATGATCGATTAAGAGTTCTTCTTCAAGAAACCGGGATGATAAAGATCCATCCAACCAATCCAACGCTTCAGAAATCCACCGAAGCCAGCAAACAATACCTTAAAAACCTTCAAGCCTACTCAGTTGTGATCAAAACGCTGAGCCAGGTCCTTACTAAATCAACGGTCGAAGATGAAGATGAATTTGAAAACTTTCTCAACGATGAAGAAGATGAATGACTTATCTTGAGCAGTACCTTCACGAAATCCAATTAGGTAATATCCTGGTTGGCCAGGAACTCGAAACCGTACTAGTACAACTGGTGCAGGATACTTTAGATCCGAGATATCGTTACGAACCAAAACGCGCAAAGAAGCGAATTGAGTTCATTGAACGATTCTGTAAACACACCAAATCCCCATTTCATGGAAAGCCATTCAAACTGGAGCTTTGGGAGAAAGCTTTCATTGAAGTGATTTACTCCTTCATCCGTGTATCGACCAATAAGAGACGATTCAAAAGAGTGATCCTACTGATCAGTCGCAAGAATGGGAAATCGACACTCACTGCTGCTTTAGCCTTCACCGAACTGATGATGGGAAGCGGCGGATCAGATATCGTTTGCTCATCCAATGATGATGCCCAGGCTTCAATTATCTTTCTTGAGATCGGCGCCATGCGTGAGATGTTTGATCCCAGTGACAAGCGTACTCACAAGAATTTACGCTGGATCCTCAACAAGAAAAACAAGAGTAAAGTTTTCAAACTATCCGAAAAGACGCATAACAAAGAGGGATACAACATCGAATTTGGGATTCTGGATGAATCCCATGAAATGAAGGATAACTCGATTGCCAAACCGATCGAACAATCGCAGTCTACCAAAGACGAACCACTATTCATCAACATCACCACCGAAGGGTTTGTGAATGAAGGATATCTCGATAAAGAGCTTCAATATGCCAGACGTGTGATTGCTAAAGAACACGAAGATGACACGCTGCTAGCTTGGCTTTATACCCAAGACAGTGAAGCGGAGATCTGGCAAGATGAGCGATCCTGGGTGAAGTCCAATCCATCCCTAGGACTAATCAAAAAGGTAGATTACCTGCGAGATCAAATCAACAAAGCTCGGATGGATAAGGGTGATCGGATGTATGTCTTAGCCAAAGACTTCAACATCAAACAAAACAATGCGGAAGCCTGGTTGATGGAACAAGATTACGTCAATACCAGTACCTTCCAACTTGAAAACTTCATTGGATGTTTGGCTTTAGGAGCTGTGGATCTTTCCGAAACAACCGATCTAACCTGTGCCAAGATCCTGCTGATGAAAAGAGGCGATCCCACAAAGTACATCCATACCCGTTACTTCATTCCGGAAAGTAAAGTTACAAAAGGGTTCATTGAAGATAAGAAAGACTATCTCCAATGGGCTAGAGAAGGACTCATAGAGATCACTGAAGGTAACGAAGTGGATCTGGCCAGAGTCGCAAAATGGTTTGTGGATCTGTATAAGCAATACAAGATCCGGACCTATAAAACCGGGTATGATAACCGCTTCGCGAAAACTTGGCTGACTTCGATGGAAGGATATGGACTGGATACTGAGCGAGTTGACCAAAACCGATACACACTGTCCAACCCAATGAAACTTCTTGAAGCTGATCTGAAATCGAAACTGGTTAACTACAATAACAACACAATCGATCGCTGGTGTCTCGGCAACACCGCCATCAAAATCGACAACTTAGGATTAGTCATGCCGGTCAAGGTCAATGATGCCCGTAATCGACGGATCGATGGTGCTGCGACGATGATCATCTTGTATGCGATGTGGCAACGATATCGAACAGAATTTCTAGAAATGACAAAGTGAGGTGACACAATGGGATGGTTTGATTCCATCATTCAAAGATTCAACAAAACTCCCAGTGGTAATGCTCAACTTGCGATGGTCAATGGAAATGTGCCCATCTATTCGCAGTTTGGCCAGAATGTTTATGCCAGCGATGTGGTCCAGCAAGCCATTGCCTGTATTGCCCAAGAGATCAGTAAGCTGACTCCCAAGCACATCCGCTTTGATAAGAATGATCTACAAGTTCCGGTCTTTGACTCCATCAGTGATCTGCTGGAATATGGACCCAATGAGTGGAGTACCACTAAAGATTTTCTTGAGAAGATCACCTGGCAGCTGTATCTCAACTACAACGTCTTCATCCTTCCGGTATATGACGAAGTGAGTACGACCGAAGGGAAAGCACGTAAGTACAGAGCTTTATATCCCCTGGATCCAACAGAGGTTACCTTCATTATCGATGGTCGAAACGAACTCTATGTCGACTTCAGATTCAATGCCGCTGACAAACTGGTGGTGAAATACAGTGACCTCATTCACTGGCGCTACCGGTACTCTGTCAATCCCTTTATGGGTGGCAACCAAAACGGACAGCCTGACATTCAAGGCTTGCTCCAGACGGTTGAGATCAACCATAAACTACTTCAATCTATTGAGAAATCCGTCAATTCTTCAATGCAAATATACGGAGTGATGAAGTACAACACGATCCTGGATGAAGACAACATGAAGTCCGAGATCCAACGCTTCGAAAAGATGCTCTCTGAAAACAAGAACGGTATTATCGCAGCAGATCTCAAGTCGGAATACATCCAAATCAAACCTGATCCAAAACTGATTGATGCAGAAACTTATGTTTATAGTGACAATTATGGAACAACAGAGGAAAAGAGTTTTGTAAAATACTTTTTTTCGATTATTGAAGACCTAAAGAACAAATATAAAAAAGTATTCCTAATAAGGAATGAGCAAAGATTTGGTATTTATTCTTTCGATACTGGAGAAAGATTTGAACCTGATTATCTGCTAGTACTAGAAGAAAAGGAGTCTGAAAATAACTCAGTTTATTATCATGTTTTTGTTGAACCAAAAGGTGATCAATTACTTGAACAGGATAAATGGAAAGAAGAGTTTTTATTGAAACTGAAAGAACGAAAACTGGAGTACTGCATATTTATTGATAACAGCAAATATAGAATCTGGGGACTACCATTCTATAATGAAGCGAATAAGCTAGATGAATTTGATGCTAGCCTTAGAGAATTAACTTAAGTTGGACTGCAGTGGATTTATAGGTGATCCCTCTGAGGAGTATCATATGGATACAACTGAGGGAAAGTTAATACCAAGCAAAATGATGCATTGAGAAGAACAGAATTCCTATGAGATTATATATCGGTAGGATTTCATTTTGATTAAGCTTGATAATCGTTAAGCGCGTGACTATACAAATGACTATACAAAAGGTATGTGCCTGTGAAGCAAGGCAAAGAATTGTAATGAATATTCGGGGTTTGAAGGGAATTTAAGGCTTGGTTAAAGGATAATTCAAATCCCATCATCCGCTCCATTTGTGACAAACAGCCCCTTAATTTATAAGTGGCTTTTTTATTGTTTGTGCTTATAACTTAATTAGTTTATCATAGTCTTGAAAAGGAATAACATATGCACTATCAAACAGTCAAAGGCATCTTATCCGCCAGAAATGGCATGAATATTTATCGTGGTTGTACTCATGGGTGTATTTATTGTGATTCACGTAGTGAATGTTATCAAATCAACCATGATTTTGAAGATGTCGCGGTTAAGATCAATGCACCTGAACTATTAGCAAACGCACTAAGCAAGAAAAGAAATAAATGTATGATCTCAACAGGTTCAATGTCAGATCCATATTTACCAATAGAAAAAGACTTAGAGTTAACCCGAAAATGTATGAGCATTATCAATAACTTAAATTTCGGTTTTACTGTTCTTACTAAATCAGATCTGATACTAAGAGATCTTGATCTACTTAAAGAAATAAATAAGAAAACAAAATGTGTGGTTCAAATCACTTTAACTACTTATGATGATCAACTAACAAGCATTATTGAACCAAATGTCGCATTAACATCAAGACGCATAGAAGTATTAAATATCATGAAAGAACATCATATACCAACCGTAGTGTGGTTATGTCCAATTTTACCTTTTATCAATGATAATAAAGATAACATCAGTAAGATATTAAATGCCTGCAAAGAAGCTGATGTTAAGGGTATTATCTGTTTTGGCATGGGAGTAACTTTAAGAAAAGGTGATCGTGAATATTTTTATCAAAAGCTAGACCAGTACTTTAAAGGGGTTAAAGATAAGTACATCAAAACTTATGGTGATAGCTATTATTGTCCTAGTTTAAATGAAAAAGATCTTATGACTTATTTCAATCAATTCTGCATTGATAATAATATCTTATATCAACCACAAGCAGTTTTTGATTATCTATCGACTTTTAGTGTTGTTGATCAAAGTCAACAACTAAGTTTATTTGAAGAAGGAACTATATGAAAATCAAAGCGAATCAAGATATCCAAGCTTTCATCTCACGCTGTTTAAACAACTTAGCTAATGAGCGTAAGAATGATTTTGTTGGATTAAAGATAAATAAGAAAAACCATGCTCAAATCCAAAGACAGATGTATAAAGCTAACTTTAAAGAATTTAGTGATGATCCAAATACATGGCCTAATCTTTTCATTAACACTGATGATTTTAAAAACTCATACTATCACAAGACAATTAACCTAAAACAAGTTAAGTATAAAGATTTCGCTTTTGATCACATCATGATTTCAAAAGGAATATTGTTTAACGCTGATGATATAATCTTTGATGATAAAAGAGAACTTAATGATTGGATGAAGCTTAGGGCTCTTGATCAAGACTATAACGCTATTGTCCTTTATCAAAACAATGATATCTGGATGATAGATGCCCCATCTGAAGCCAATACGATTGATCCTAAAGCTAAAAAAGCGCATGGTAATGTATTGACCTTTGGTCTTGGAATTGGTTATTTCGCGCTTTTAACAAGCCTCAACGATAATGTTAATTCTTTAACGATAGTTGAAAGATCACAAGCTGTGATCGAAATGTTTAAAAATTGTATCTTACCTCAATTTCCCAATCAAAGTAAAATTAAGATCATCAACGATGATGCCTTCAATCTATTCAATCAAGAATATTTATCACAGTTTGATTATGTTTTTGTGGATATATGGCAATCTAATAATGATGGCTTAGTGATAATTGAAAAACTATTGAAACAATATAATCCACCCTTAGATAAGGTTGATTTCTGGATTGAAAACTCTTGTTTAGAGGTCATGCCCACACTAATCCTTCTATACTTTAAGAAACTACTATACCCTAGTTACTCTCATCCATTAATGAAACGATATCGTAAACAATATCAAATGATCAACCAATACCTAACATGTTTGGATATTATCGTAACTGATGTTGAAACACTCAAATACTATATGTATGATAAAAAGATAATAAGAGAAATCTTAGCGTATAAAAAAAGTAGGTAACCCTACTTTTTTACTTACAATTGACTACTCTAAACTCTAATCTAATTATTATTTACTTTTTTATTTAGGAAGTGCTGTAAAATCCGGGGCTGAATAAGCGAAATCACCAAATTCACATTTGAAGTCGCTCAAAGTTGTTGCAGAACAACCTGAAGGGAATGTATACGTTTGATCTAATGCTAATGCCATGGCATACTCTGTATAAACAGTACGTGCATTAGCGGCATCCTTTGCTTTTGTAGCCTCACTAATATAACCAGTGATTGACGGTACAAGTATAGCAGCTAGAACAGCTAATATAGCAATAACTACGATTAGTTCAATTAAGGTGAACCCCTTTTTGGATAATATCTTTTTCATTATAAATCCTCCTAAACTAATTAACATCAAACATTTTTATTAGTCAAACAAAATTACTACTAATATGAGCTAATGTTCATCAATTTACGCAAATTCTCAGGATTTCGACAGAATTCTAACGCTTTTTCCATTGAGATCCTTTGTTCTTTGACTAACTTAGCCAAAGCTGCATCAAGGGTTTGCATACCCAACTTCGCGTTAGTTTGGATCACTGATTCAATTTGAAAAACTTTGTTATCTCTGATCATATTTGCGATACCATCAGTCATGACCATGATTTCAAAAGATGCGATTCGATGTTTATTATCAACTTGTGGTATTAGCGCTTGTGAAATAACAGCTTTTAATACTCCGGATAACTGCGTTCTGATCTGTGCTTGTTGATGAGGTGGAAATACATCAATGATACGATCGATCGTATTAGCAGCCCCTGTTGTATGCAAGGTAGAAAATACCAAATGACCAGTTTCTGCAGCGGTTAAGGCAAGGCTAATCGTTTCATGATCACGCATTTCACCAACAAGAATAACATCGGGATCCTCACGCATTGCACTTCGCAGTGCCTCTTGAAAACTATTAGTATCACGCCCTACTTCTCTTTGATTTACCATGCTTTTCTTTGATTGATGAATATACTCAATAGGATCTTCCAGTGTCAAGATATGTTTAGCTTTATTTTGATTGATATGATCGATCAAAGCTGCCAAAGTTGTAGACTTACCACTTCCAGTCGGACCAGTCACCAAGATTAAGCCTCGTGGTAATACCGCAAGGTTTTTAAATAGATCAGGTAAGTTATATTTATCAATGGTCGGTGTTTCGTTTTTAAGTAAACGTAATGCTAAAGCGGGTAAATCTCTTTGTCGATACGCGTTTAAACGATAACGATTTCCTTCATCATCTGTGTATGCTGAATCAACATCATGATCGTTATCATATCTGTTATATTGCTGTTCAGATAAAAGTACTTTGATAAAATTAATTACTTGATCAGACTTTAAGACTGGTAAATCCAAAGTCATGAGTTCACCTACTTTACGTACTGTTGGTGCTTTACCAGCGATCAGATGAATATCTGAACAATCATGTTTTATTGCATATCCAAGTATCTCTTTTAACATTTTACCTACCTTATCTAGTCAATCGAATAAAGGATACGAATTCCTTCTTCTACGGTAGTTGTTCCACTTGCGATCAAATCTAACACTTCATCTCTTAACATCCGCATCTTCTTGTTTCTAACATATTCAACCATTTTATCGATGTTAGCTTTTTGTGCAATCATTTTTTGGATATTGGCATCAATCAATACTATTTCAAACACTGCTGTTCTACCAGTATAACCAGTATTATTACAATGCGAGCAGCCTTTACCATGATATGCTTTCTTTAATTCAGTTTGAAGTAAAAGATTATCAGCTAATTCAACTTTATGTTCTACTTTACAAAACTGGCATATCTTTTTAACCAAACGTTGTGACATTACAGATTTAACTGATGAAGCAACTAAATATGGTTCTACTCCCATATCAACTAAGCGCCCAACTGTAGATAAAGCATCATTAGTATGAATAGTTGATAAAATAAAATGACCAGTTATAGCAGCTCTTATCGCAATCTCAGCCGTTTCACTGTCTCTAATCTCACCAATCATGATTGTATCAGGGTCTTGTCTTAATATTGATCTTAAGCCACTAGCGAAGGTCAAGCCAGCTCTTGGATTAACCTGTACTTGGGTAATACCACTAAACTTGCGTTCAATTGGATCTTCAATCGTAATGATCGATTTTTTAATATCAGCTAACTGTGCCAACATTGAATACAATGTAGTCGTTTTACCACTACCAGTAGGACCGGATACCAATAAGATACCATGAGGTAAATGTAAAACTTTCTTTATTGTTTCTTGCGTTGATTCTGATAAGCCAAGTGATGCTAACTCATAACTTATATTACGATCAGCTCCTAATAAACGCATAACAATCTTTTCACCAAAAGGAGTAGGTAGTGATGATACCCTAATATCAACTGTTAAAAATTCACTCTTAAACTGAAAGCTACCATCTTGAGGAATACGTTTTTCAGCTATGTTCATCCCACTAACGATTTTAATACGTGTACTTACGTGTTGATGGATCTCACTGCTAATTTCATTGTATACTTGAAGATCACCATCAACACGAAAACGGATTCTAGTAACATTCTCTTGTGGCTCAATATGAATATCGCTGGCATTTTGTTGATAAGCATCTAATATCAAACCGTTTACTAGTTTAACAATTGGTGATGAACCAACACGCTCAGCCATCTCATCATTGATCAAATCCTCCATATCAATGATCTCACCACCAGACTCGATCTCATCCTTTAAATCTTTCATGATAATATCAGTTGAATGCTTAGAGTAAACACGATTGATCGCTTTTTCTATTTCATAAGATGGTGATAGCACAGTTCTAACATCAAGACCAGTTATCATACTAACATCTTCCAAACATACATAGTCAAGCGGATCATTAGTCGCAATAGTTAAAGCACCAGCTTTAATATTGATAGGAACGATACTATACTTACGTGCTAATGTTTCTGGAATCAATCTAACAACTTCAAGCTCAACATTAAAGATTGGTGCATCTAAATATTCCACCTTTAATCTTTTCGCTAATGACTTAAGAATATCCTTTTCATCAGCGTAACCCAAATCCATTATTACATTACCTAAACGTTTCTTAACGACCTTTTGTCGTGCTAAAGCCTCATTGAGCTGCTCAGCATTAATAATACCTTCTTCTAATAAAATCTCACCCAATCTCACAACTTTCATTTCATATTCCTCCTTGCAATACCTATGAAATGTTCTATAATTCAAACATAGAGGTATAATATGCAATATTATCAAGCTTTTTTAATTCTAATCCTTGGTGCCATCTTTGGCTCTTTCTATAACGTTATCATTTATCGTTTACCACTTAAACAGTCTATTGTTTATGGCTCATCCCATTGTACTAACTGTCAAACAACCATCAAACCTTATGATCTAATACCAATACTAAGTTATTTGATACTAAGAGGTAAATGTCGTAAATGTAAAGCTAATATCTCATTACGTTACCCCTTGATCGAATTGATAACCGCTTTTTGCTTTTATCTTGTTTATCACGTTTTAGGTTTAAGTTATGAGTTGATCATCGGCTTAATTCTAGCGTCTTTACTTATCATCATTGCGATGATTGATATTGATACTATGGAAATCTATGATCGCTTTCATATCTTTATCTTATTTTTAGCTTTGATCAATCTTTTTATCACCCCATTACCACTACTTGAACATATTATCGGCTTTTTTATCATTAGTATACCTTTTTATATTATTGCCCATATTACAGGTGGTATTGGAGGTGGCGATATTAAGCTTATCGCTGTATCTGGTTTTCTACTTGGTTATAAAGCAACCTTGATTGCCTTTTTTATTGGTATTGTCATTGGTGGTGTTATCGCCGTTTACTTACTTATGACTAAGCAGAAAGAACGTAAATCAATGATTGCCTTTGGTCCTTATCTTTGTGTCGGCATCTATTTTGCCTACCTTTATGGTAATCAGATATTCAATTGGTATTTAGGTTTATTTTAAATCATTTACCCAAATCTTCATGGGCAACATCTGTTTTACTACCGGTGCCTGTTCCTGATGCCTTAAAATCACCTGTGTAATCCATCTTGTTTAACTTAACAAGCTGATCAACAGCATAAACACTAAATTCAAACTCTGCTTCATTACTTAAAAAGTCATATGATGAGAAAGTGATAAATACTGATGTTTCCCATTTCTTCGCTTCATCTAGCATATAAACATATCTAGCATAAGTTGTACTTACTTTATAATAATGTTTTGATAATAGTAAATTGGTTTTAGTAAGTGGAACATCACTGACAGCAACTTTATAATTGTTATAAGCTTCTACTAGTGTTTTTAGTTCATACGAGTAAATTGTTGGTAATGTATCAATTGCATTAGGTACAACAACCTCGGTTGGTAAAAATTTTGTTTCTAAAACCTTCATATTATATTTAGTTGTCAGTGGTAATACCCACCGTTCAAACTCTGCTTCATTGATTGGCTGTTCAAATTCATTCATAGCCACAGATACTTCCGTAAAGCGACTTGATAATTTATTACGTTGATTACTTATACCTGGTAATGAAGCCATTACCATAGTTTTTTGGCTCTCTAAATTACTCAATATATTCTTGTTAGCATTAAGTTCTTCAGACATTGGTTTTATAACCAACATATACATAGCGCCACAAATTGCCAATAATCCTACGAAAAATAACAAGAAGGCTTCTCTTTTAGATACTTTCATTTTAGTTACCTCCCCTTAACATGACCAATATTTCGCCACGATATACACCATATTCGGTGTCATACTTATAACCTTCATATGATACATCCGCAAAAGAATTGGTTTGTTGGAGTTTAAGCGCATAATTAGATGCCGCAGCTGGATTTTTTGTTGAGAACTCTACACTTACCACATTTTGTTCATAAGTGATCTTGGTATAAGCTAGATCAGTAGGTTTTTCATAATAAAGGATAGCCAAAACCTCAGAATCATAACGTGGTAGATAAGCGAAGACATTTTGTATTTCTTTGATTCTTGTATCAATATCATTGATACTGATCAACTTCTTTTGAATATCATTTAATTCATCAATCTTTGACTTTATACTACTATCATTTAAATAGTTATTAATATCATTAATCTTATTTTTGACACCAGTATTATCTAAAAGTAACTTAACACTATATGCTCCCATCAAAAGCATAGCTACAATTATAATAGCCAAATATAAGCGAACCGGTGAAGTACGACTAGCAACAACCTTTTGTTCTAAACGATAACGTTCGTATAGATTCATATCTGTTTTCTTCATCTTATCACTTCCTTATCAAAGTACCGATCGCATTAATATAGCGATTCTCGTACTTTACATTAGCTTCAACATACGCTGGTTTACCGATGATGACACAAGGTATCATTAGCTCATTGTCTACCTTTGATCTTACTGCTTCAAGGATATCATCTGCACCTGATAAAACAATCTTTTTTGCGTTTTGACCACTTTCACGAGTATAGGCAAACTGCACCATTTTATTTATGTTTTCAACAACCGCAGTAACAAAATCATCAGCGCTATCAGCGCTATATTGTAATAACCGATTATTACGTGATAAAGCATATTTACCATCTTCAAATAAGTATAGCCGTAAATGATTAGCTGAAATATCAGCTAATATCAACTGTTGATTATCAGCAAAGATCTCCATGCCATCAACCAATTTGATAACCGCATTGGTGGCAGAGTCAATCGTAACAATTTTTAGTTTGCTTTCTTTTAAAACATTGATATAGCTTTCAAGTGCATCTTTTAGTATGGCAACTGCTAATATGCGATAGAATTTACTATCATCTTCAACAACCTCTTCCAAAATGACATAATCCATCACGTAATCAGGTGTTAGATTAAGTACACTCATCATTTCGCTTCTAACTAGCAAAGCTAAACGCTTTTCATCTACTCTTGGTATCATTAACTCGCGATAAATGATCGATGAGTTATTAATACAAAGATTAGTATTCTTGCCATTAAAGCCTCCACTTTTGATCTTGTTGGTTAAAAGATTACTAAAATCTTCAACATTGGTTATCCCTTTATCGCTAATCCATTCCTCAGGAAATTCAAAACAATCCTTTTTTTGAATCACTACTTTTGTTTTCTTAACTCGTGCTTGAACTAAATAAACACAGCTTCGACAAATCTCAATTGAAAGCGCCATTAATTCTACCCCTTTCCTTTTTATGATCCAATAGTTTCATACATTTGAAATATCGGTTGGATGATTGAAATAACGATAAAACCAATAATTACCCCTAATATAACTATCATGATCGGTTCCATCAAAGCTACCATCCTTTGTAAAGCAACTTCAGCCTCATTATCAAAATAATCAGCAGTACTATTTAGAATATCACCAAGCGAACCCGATTCTTCACCAATATAGATCATTGATGATAACATTGGATCAAATGATTCAGTATCACTGATCGCCTTTGATATCAATTCTCCTCTACTGACATTTAATATGACACTATCAAATACCTCTTCTAAATACGTATTATTAAGTACTCTGCTAGTAGTTTCAAGCATATCAATAGTTTGCACACCACTAGAATATAGTGAAGCTAACGCTCTTGCACAACGCGCAGAGTAAATCGTTTGGTTAAGCTTACCGATGATTGGAATATATAATTTGAATTGATCAAATCTTACCCTAACGCCATGTATGTTTAAACCAGCTTTAACCAAAACAGCTGTTAGTACTAATACTAGAATAATACTAAGCCAATTATCGATCAAGAAATGGCTAAAGTTTAATAATATCCTTGTTGTCCACGGCACATCTTCTGGCGCAAACATTCCAGTTATTGCTGGTAATACAAACATTACCAACAATAAGATAACAACGATCGATACAATTCCAAGAATGATCGGATACATACTTGATGAACGAATCTTACTATTTATCTTTAGTTCTTTTTCATAATGATCAGCCATACGAACAAGGCTTATATCAAGTGTTCCACCCAACTCCCCAGCTGATATCATGTTAACTAATAGTTCAGGAAAAGCCCCTTTTTGTAGTTCCATTGAATTAGAAAGCGAGTTACCTTTTTGAACATCTTCATATATCTTTGTGAATACTTTACGTGATTTATTATCTTGTGCTTTGTTTTGTAACATATCTAAAGCTTGAATGATTGGAATACCTGACTTGATCATCGTACCAAGTTGACGACAAAAAACAACAAGCGTTTTTAGCTTCAGTTTGCTTGCGACTTCAACCACCGAAGCTGTTTCATTAAACTCCAAAAGATAGAAATTCTTCGCTTTGACAGCTTGCATTAAATCTTGTGTCGTTTCAGCTTGATAAATCTCCTTAAGTTGGTTGCCTTTAGCATCTAATACAGTAACACTATAACTTTTCATTCGCATCACCTCTATTGTTCAATGGTATTACCCATAGTCATTAACAGCATTGGCGCTGTTGAGCCTGAACCCCCAGTTATTGGATCAAGAATTTCAAAAGGAAAATTCTCAAAAGCAACATCATCATAATAAACTCTAATATTACCATCACCCAAGAAAGTATTAGCCACAATAGCACCATTAACGCGACCACTACCTGAAACCAAAAAATGAGCATTAGGAGCGTAGTATAGCGTTACAGTAGTATAAGAGCCACCAGTGACCGTAACCGTATCACCACCAGTTACAACATAACCCTCAATCGCGCCTGACCCAGTAACCGTGACATTTAAGTTAGCAGCCATTAATGATAAATGATAGGTTGCAGAACCGCCAACAGTTACAGTGTGTGCTTTAATAACGTTCTTGTCTTTAACATATATTGGATCAACATAAATCAATAATCTTTCAGGTTCATCAATCGCTCCAACTGGTATTGAACTTGTGTAGTTAAATGATATCCTAGATGATTCATTGCTTGTGGCTGTCTGCTCGGTATTACCTGTAACATGAATGATGAATTTTCCCGTTCCTGTTACTCTAAAATGATTATTTAGCTGTAAGCGATCAACAACGAAATGCTTATCAGTATCACCAACATTGATCGTGAAGTTACTTCCTGCACTTATATTGATTTCTGGCACATAGTACCAAGTTGATGTAGATGGAATATTATAAACTACTTCATTACTATCCCAGAAATTTTTAAGGATACTACCATCACTTCTGACAAGCGCCCTTCCAGCTGATGAAAAGACTGGCAAACGCGCAAGTGTTGTCTTGTTTGGATATGTTGGAATGGTAATCTGTGGAAAATCATATACTTCATCCAGAGGATCAACCGCATTTAAACCCCCTTCAGTGATAATGTTATTGATATTTGATGTTGTAGTGAATATATTATTGTTAATAAGATTACCGTTACTATCAAAAAGCGAAGGATCAAGCTCAATCGCCGGAACGCGAGTTGACCAAGCTAAGTTAATAGCTCCTGCACTGGTTGAGTAAGTAGAGATTGGTGCACCAATAATCTGTGAACTACCAGTCAGTTGAATACTTCCCTAAGTCATTAAGGCCTTATCGATCATAAAACCATTGCCACCCATACCTAATACATATTTAAACGCAAAAGACATCGACAATGTTCTAGTAAAATGACCATAATTTCCAGCTGATCTAATGGTATAAATACTATAACCATCAGCATCCATACCACTATATTCCATGGTAATATCAGCGATTGGAATAATACCTTGATTTTCAGATAAAACTAATTCTTGACTAGCATTGTTAGAAATATAGCTATCAATCGCAGACATGAACGCTTGCGTACTTAGTACCGGATTAGTCTCACTTAAAACTACAACATACTCCTTAAAATCCGTGACCGCCTTTGTCAAGCCTGCTTCAGCAGTATAATACGCTGTTGTATTTTCTTTAGTTCGAATTGATTGTCTTAAATTACCATTAGCTAATATAACAAGGCTTCCCACCAACGCTGTCAAGACCAAAAAGATGATCATTACGGTTATCAAGGCCATGCCATTTTTATTTTTTAAAACACGCATTTTAGTCACCCTTTCTTAGGTAAATTCTAGTTTGAGCGATAACAGAATCACCACGCTCATCGGGTGTAGATATAATTGCTAGATCAAGATATGTTAGATCATCCGCGATCGTTACTTGAAAATCAGCAATTTTACTTGCGATCCTTATATTATTACGATATATTTTGTCATCTATTAAACAATACTCTTGATCATTGGTAATTATACAGCCTCCTTCAATTGATAATGTTTGATGTGATTTACGTATATCTTTTTCAAAACTAACAGCGACAATCCTGACATTTTCTTGTCGTGCTATCTTTGAATCTTCACTTTTGAAAAACTGCGAAGTAAATCTAACAACTGTTACCATTGCGGCTGATATGATACCAATCAAAGCGATAACGATCACTAACTCAATTAAAGTAAAGCCTTTACGTTTATTTTTCATATTAACCACCAAAACTCAAAACCGATTCGATTTGGCTTTTTTGCCCACTTATGGTGGCATTTGTACTCGCTACTTCCACAATAACTGAAACAAAATTATCTTGAGGATCGTTGAAATTAACATATATGGTAATTTGATAACCATTATCCGTTTTCACTAAGCGATAGTTATCACCGTTTTGCTCTATTAATGTATAACCATCATTGACAATATTAGCTATCAATTGATTTTCGTTAATCGTCTTACTATAGTGATATATATTTTCGCTTACATCTTGGGCTATATAATTTGATGAAAGGTTAGCTTCTGATAAGATATTCATTTTTGCTAAGACTAAAAAGGCCGGATAAATCGCTACAACGATTATTCCGAATATCGCCAAGGAAATAACTACCTTAATTAGTGTCATGCCACCTTTATTTTTCATTAATTCACCTTACTAAGTTAATATTATCACTAACAATAATAATTTTGTTAGATTCTAAAAGTTAATTCCGTTTTGCTAAAGAAACCGCGATAAGTCTAA
>CAZKJS010000032.1:0-18192 GCA_964553255.1 uncultured Erysipelotrichaceae bacterium
CCTCCTGCATATACTCATGGTATTATAAAGTACAACTTTTGGGTATCAGTTCAAAGTCGAGTAAAGGTTTCTGCATCTGTTTGCTGATGCTGTCCATCTACTCGACTTATGTGTTTTTTGGTGCTATGCCTTCGTCTCCACTTTCCACATTGCGCTTTGTACCTTTGAACATTGCTTCTGTGATAGCATTCTTATATGCTGCCAAATCAAACGGTGAAGTAAGGAGTTCTACTTCATCCTCGGTCAGTAAATCCTCAGCTTTTCCTTTGTTTTTGAGGTTACGAATCAGAATGGATTGGTTAGCAAGAAGAGTTAAAAGCCACACAATCTCATCAAGTGCCATCTCGAAGTTCTCAGATTTTATTAACTTTTCACCGAGGTTTTCAAGACCGCCATAACGGTTTGCAATGGCTTTTGTAGCACGTGTAGTGAGTATCAGTTCATACTCTTTGGTGCCAATTGTAATAACAGAATTTCTCTCATTATCCATCGCAATCCCTCCTTGTGTCTTATTTTAAATTAATGGTTAAAGCATTAGCGTTATGATTATAGTAATATCTTATTGATAATGATTAACTTAAGTTCTTGTAATGCTTATCACAAGAGTATTCTTTTGTTTAATTCTATCACACCCTGTTTATTATCAAAACCATAGCTATCAAACAAGCGATACTTTTAACCATAAAAAAATGACATTGTTATTGTTCAATGTCATTTATAATACATTTTACCCTTATTTCATTTTTTCCTTCAACCTTAGTGCAAAATTACTGCCATATTCATAAGCTCCTTTAAGATCTTCTTCATTTGGTTTAAATCGAATACGATAGCCATCAACAACATCAGCTTTAAGCTGTCTTAATCTTTCAGTTAGGTTTATTACTGCTTCACCACTCCAACCATAGCTACCAAAAGCACTCATCAAACGATCTTTATAATTAACTGAAGTGATGCTGGTTGCTAGATCCCATATGGGCTTTAGCGCTTCCCCAACCATCGTTGGTGAACCAAACATGATACCATCCGCAATTGCCATTCTTTCTAATACAACAACTTGACTCTCATTGACCATATCATACAATTCAACATCGATACCACCATCATCAAGTAGTGCTTTAGCGATTGTCTCAGCCAATGTTTTGGTATAGCCATAAGCACTAACATAAGTGATAATGACAAGCATGTTTTCACTTTTCTGTGGTAGAGTACTCCACTTATGATATAACGCCATTATTTCATCTATTCCAGTGTCAATCACAGCACCATGACCTGTACATATAAATTCAATCTCAAGATCAGCGATACGCTTTAAAGCGTTATGCATAAACGGTGATATGAAAGGCTTAAGGATATGATCAAAGTAATACTTAAGTGCTTCTTTATATTCTTCTTGATCTTCAATCTTACTTCTTAGAATTGCAGGATCACTATAGTGAGCACCAAACACATCACAAGTAAATAACAGCTTATCCTCTTTTACATAGGTAAACATGGTATCTGGCCAATGTAAATTTGGTAGCGGCATAAATTCAAGTGTTTTGTTTCCAAGTGAGATTATATCGCCATCTTTAACAACACGACTCTTAAACTGATGATTTACAATCTTCTTTAAGAATGTAATTCCAGCCGCTGTTCCTACTATTTCAATGTTTGGATTAATCGCTAATAAACGTTCAATACTGCCTGAATGATCTGGTTCTGTGTGTTCAACAACCAAGTAATCAATTTTGCTTATATCTACAATATCTTGTAATCTTTTGATAAACTCATCATTAAATCCTGCCTTAGCTGTTTCAAATAAAGCGATTTTCTCACTACCCTTCAAAACAAACGCATTGTAAGTTGTACCATATTTCGTTTCCATTATGATATCAAACACGCGTAAATCTTTATCGATCACACCCGTCCAATATAGATCATCTTTTATTTTAAAACCTTTCATGTTATTCCTTCTTTCTATAGTATATATTTATGTATTACTTCACTAATTGCATCACTGTTGTTATCAGCCTCACATACAATATCAGCTATCGCTTTTAATCCATCATGACCATTTTTGACACTTACTCCAACTCCAGCCAGCTTAACCATTGAAAGATCATTTAGATTATCACCAATAGCAATCGTATCAACCAAATCAATATTCAGTATCTTTGATAGGGCAATTAAGCCACTGCCTTTATCAACATCAATATGATTTATTTCTATATAATGCCCTGCTGAATAACTGACAGCTAGCTTGTTGAAAGTAATAGGTCTAATCTCATCGATGGTTCTATCTCTTAGTGCTTTATTATCATAATAGAAAATCACTTTAGCAATCTCTTGATCAGCCAATAACAACAATTCTTTCTCATTAACAACCGTATACTCAATCCTTTGATGAAGATACTCTTTATCTTTAGTCATTAGATTAAACACATACATGTGATCTATTGTGTAAGTATGTATTGACATGTTGTTTTTTATTGCATAAGTACAAAGTTCAGCAACAGCATCTTTCGCCAAAGGCATGAAACTTAAAACGCGATTGTCTTTGTTCTCAGTGATTATAGCTCCATTTAATGATATGACATACTCATCACTTTGATCGTAACTTTCAATTTCAACTAAAACATCTTGTACTGATTGATAGCCTCTACCTGTTGCTATGACGAATTTCACACCATATTCTTTAGCTTTATTGATCGCTTCGATATTTCGTATTGAAACTTTTCGATCATCGCCAAGCAATGTTTGATCAAGATCACATGCGATTAACTTAAACATAAATTCCTCACTATCTACTATTAATTATAGTTAAGTTAATCATAACAAACAAGACAAATAACCAACATAATTAGTTGTAACTAACTATATCCTATTATAGCATAAAAAAAAGACGATTCCTCGTCTTTACTTCTAATTTCTGGTCGGGATGACAGGATTTGAACCTGCGACCCCTTGCTCCCAAAGCAAGTGCACTACCAAGTTGTGCTACATCCCGAAATTTATGGCGCGCCCAGTAGGACTTGAACCCGCAACCTTTTGATCCGTAGTCAAACGCTCTATCCAGTTGAGCTATGGGCGCACATGTTCGCTTTACAGCGCATTCCTATATTATCACTTAAAACACATAATTGCAACACGAAAATTGTACTCAAACGAAATCCATTTTGTAAAGAAATAGTTAAACAATAGTTTATCGTAACTGTTACGCTTTTTTCATTGTATAATGATTGTAATCATTAAAGGAGCTATATGGAGAAGATAAAATTAATTGCCCTAGATATGGATGGCACAACATTAAAAAGTGATAACACGATCTCAGAAACTGATCTTGCTGCGATCAAAAAGGCACAACGTTATGGTATCATGATCGTTCCATCAACTGGTCGACCACTTGATGCGATTCCAAAGGAAATAATCGAGTTACCAGTAAAATACGCAATCACAAAAAATGGTTCAATCATCACTGATCTTGAGAGTCAAGAAGAGTGTTACCATGAATTGATCGAAAAAGAACTGGCACTTCCGATTGTTAAAGTAATAGAGCAAATGGATGTCTTTTTATCTGCTGATATAAATAATATTAGAGTCGCTTCTGGTAAAAACCTAGAGAATGCAAAACACACCTATAAAAATCTACACTTTGATGATCATTTAGTTGTAGATAGTCTATACGAATATATTAAAAACACAAAAGATGTTGTAATTGATAAGATAGGTATTTTAGTTACTGACGACGATATCAGACGTAACATTCTCTTTGAGCAAAGAAACTATATTGATCTTAATATAATGCAGACAAGTCCTATCTCAATTGAAATAAACAATCGTTTAGCAAGTAAAGGTAACGCTTTAAAATGGTTAGCAAGCAAACTTGAACTTAAAAAAGAAAACATTGCCGCTATCGGAGATAGCGACAATGATCTTATTATGTTATGTTATGCTGGTTATTCATTTGCGATGACAAACGGTACAAGATATGCTCGCGAGACAGCCGATGAAATCACCCTAAGTAATGATGAGAATGGCGTAGCATTCGCGATCGATAAAATCCTAACAAGAAATAACCAATATTAAGCTTGTTCAAGTTCTCGATCATCAGGATCATCAGTGATTGGTCTACCGGTAATATACCAGAAGTACACTTCTTTATCTTTTGGATGATTATAGCCACCACAACTTAAATATAAAGCATTAGCTGCTGGGTTATCATTTTGAGTGATCAAAAAGACATAATGCAGCTTTTCTTCTCGAGCATAGTTCAATACTAAATCCATTAGTTTTCTTGCTATTCCTTGACGACGATAATTTTCAAGCACAAAAAGATGGAAAATTGTCATAATATCATTACCATTATCCATCCGATTCATGCGATAGCACATGATGTAAGCAGCCGCATTGCGCTTTTGATGAGCAACATAAACAATGTTGGTAGGGTTAACTAGGAAGCTATATGCCTT
This sequence comes from uncultured Erysipelotrichaceae bacterium, assembly GCA_964553255.1. Taxonomy (GTDB): domain Bacteria; phylum Bacillota_I; class Bacilli_A; order Erysipelotrichales; family Erysipelotrichaceae; genus JAQUCI01. Next base: position 4,449 of record CAZKJS010000032.1, read on the forward strand.
TTCTTTTGAAACCTCCTGTTGGCGAAAATTGCGAACAACTGATTGGTAGATGTCAATATCTTCTGTGGTTAACCTTTTAAACTCGACCATTTGTTTTTCCCTTTCTTTTATTATCGATCACATATTGGTTTTTACCATTAGCCTTAGCTTTGTATAAAGCTTTATCGGCTCTTTGGTAAAGATCATCAAAGTTCTCAATATTATTATACGCAACAGCGATACCAATACAACACGATAAACGATTATCAATGTTATAACGCTTGATATCATCATTGATCATAAACATTAGTTCGCGTGCTTTTTCTTCAATATCCTTAACTGATGCGACATCATTCATAAATATAGCAAACTCATCACCACCAAGTCGACCTACATAATCAGTCTTTCTAAACAATCTTCTTAAGGTGCTAGCCGTTTCCACTAACAAGCGATCACCAACTAAGTGTCCTTGTTTATCGTTTACTTCTTTAAAGTTGTCCATATCGATCACAAAAAAGGCTGATATCTCTTTTTGTTGATAACGATGTATTACATAATCATTGATCTTGATCTCAATTGATTCACGATTATCGATCTTAGTTAATGAATCCCTGCTTGCGGCTTCTTTAAGTGATCTTATCTCTTTGATCTGCTCATCACGATTTACGATCTTAGCAAGAAAACCGATAACCTCTCCCTTATCATCACGCAAAGAAATACCAGTGATCTTAGCCCATATGGTTTTATCATCTTGAATTTTGAAACGACACTCTACCGTTGCTGATGTTGTGCCTTTGCGAAGATCATCAACAAACTTTTTCACTTGTGTTAAATCTTCTTCGATAATCACATTATCGTTATTTATGATCGTACTAATATTAGTCATTAATGGAACTTCACCAAACAATGTTTGATGATTATCAGAAAAAGTAATAGTATCTGATAAAAAATCTCCCTCAATGATCATGCTCTGTGTCAGTTCATCAAGTAAACGATATCTTTCTTCACTACGTCTTAGTAAAACTCTTTCTTTTTCAAGTTCAAGGCGTTTTTTATATTCAATATAGTATATAAATAATAATGCTAATGAAAAGATTAAAAAACCTCGCGCAAAAAGACCCATCGATAAACCCCTAATAACTTCGTATTGAGACCATACAGTTTGATGTGGTATTGCGGTAAAAATCGTCCAGTCAGTATTAGATATCGCAAAATAACTGATATAGAATTTTTGACCATCTTGACTTATCGTTGTAACTCCAGAATTATCATAGATCAAATCAACACGTATTTGGTTAAGTGTATTATCATCGTAATTAGACATTGAGTGATAGAAATCAAATATATTAGATATTTCAAAATCTGATTGATAACGATTGATATTGATCAATACATCACCATTACTATTAGCTAATAGTACATACACCTCATGATCAAGATTTCTAAATATCCTATTGATACTATCATTATCATAGATACTTGCTAATAATCCTATCGGTTGATCATTATCATATATTGCTTTACATAAAATTATCTTGGGTTCAGAATCAATATGACTATCTCTAACATAAGTAATCGTTTGACCATCACGCAGACATTCATGAAAATAATCACGATCGCTAATATCGAGTTCAAAACCATCTGCGGTAAAGCCAGTTCCGTATTCGTTAATGTAAGTTATTCGTTGAGCGCTATTATTATCATTAAAAGTTCTCAGTAAAATCTCAATTTCAGTACTATCATAGTTATTTCTTCCAATAACATGAGTTAATGCTGTCAAAGTTCTAAATTGATTATCAAACTCATCATTAACAATGGTCGCTGCCATTTCAGAGCGTTGTGACAAAAACGATATCGCTTGGATATCAAGTTGCGTGTTGATATTGGCATGATAATCATATAATGTAACAAAGTTGATTACCCCAAATAATATCACTATCAAGCCAAAACGAAATTTAGCGATTGTTTTATTCATCGCCTGTGTCCTATTTGAGCGCTCTCATATTGCTTAATTTTAATCAATATCAAAATAAATGTCAACTGACCTTAAATTTAGCATTAATAATTTCAGCGTTAATTATAAGTGATAACACTATTTATGAATTTATTATTTAGAGAATATCCTAATTTTGTTCTTCTTCTATCATTTGTTTGCCTTTCATTGACAAATAGCCAATCAAATGTGATTATTATTTATAATGAAACCATTTTCAAATGATATCAAGATTTATACTCTAACTTTGAATCCAGCCATTGATTATCATCTTGATTTGGCTTGTTTTGATGTTAATAAGATAAATGTAGCTGATAATACTTATTTTAAAGCTGGTGGTAAAGGTATCAACGTGACCAGAGTATTAAATGATCATGGTTATGATGTTACAGCTTTAGGCTTTTATGCCGGTTTTACTGGTGAGAAACTAAAAGAGCTTTTAACACAAGATGGAATTAAGAATGATTTTATCAAGATTAAAGATCAAAACACTCGTATTAACGTTAAACTTCATCATCAAAAAGAAATCGAAATAAACGGTAATACACTGACAATAGAACATGATGACATTAAAGCTCTTTTTGATAAACTCAGTTTGATAAAAGATAACAGCATATTAGTGTTATCTGGTAGTGTACCACAGGGTTTTAATGATGATATATACCAAGCAATCATGAATTATTTAAAAGATCGATCGATCGATATCTATGTTGACGCAAGGAAACAATTATTAATCGAAACATTAAGTAATCATCCTTTTTTGATCAAACCCAACATACATGAATTAGAAGAAATATTCGATATAACAATAAGTAATGAAAAACAACTTATATACTATGGTAATAAACTAATTTCATTTGGTGCTTGCAATGTCATGATATCCCTAGGTGATAAAGGTGCTTACCTTTTTAATGGTACAGATAATATCTACAAAGCGAATGCGCCAAGTGGCGCTGTTGTAAATGCGATTGGTGCTGGTGATTCCATGATCGCTGGTTTTATTATCGGTTATCTTTCTAGTAATAATAATTTACTAAAAGCCTTTAAATATGCCCTTGCGGCAGGTAGTGCTACCGCTTTTAGTAAAGATTTAGGTACAAAAGCAGAAATATCAGCTTTACTTGATCAAATAAATATCATTAAAATAAAGGAGAACTAAAATGATAACTAACATCTACAAACTAACACCAGTATTAAAAGATCATCTATGGGGTGGATACAATCTGGCTTTTGGTTATAACAAAGCTGATAGTCCAATTAGAATCTCCGAAAGTTGGGAAGCATCAGTACATAAAGCCGGTATCAGTAAAATAGCTAATATTGACTTAGATCGTTTTTTAGTCAATGACCCTACTTTTTTAGGAACAACTAATGATAAACTTAATATCATGATCAAGTTTATTGATGCTAAAAAGGCTTTAAGTATCCAAGTCCATCCTGATGATGCTTATGCGAACACTCATGAAAACGATAGTGGTAAGATTGAAATGTGGGTGATCATGGATGCTAAACCAAATTCATATATCTATTACGGTTTAAAAACAGATACAGATAGAGACACATTACAACAACTTATCAAAGACAATACCATAACCGATCATTTAAACAAAGTACCAGTTAGTATTGGTGATGTATTTATTGTTTATCCCACTTTAATTCACGCTATTGGTGAAGATATTACCATATGTGAGATCCAACAAAGCTCAAATGTTACCTATCGATTATATGATTATGATCGAACAGATGATGCTGGCAACAAGCGAGAACTTCATGTTGAGAAAGCATTAGACGTATGTGATACTAAAGCGATCAAAAACTTGAAACATCAACCAACAGTAATTAGCGATAATGCCGATCATAGAATAGAGCTCTTATTTAGTTGTGAGCATTTCACTACCAAACGATACGATACAAAAAAACAAGTAACACTTACTTTAACGGAAAAAACATATACTTGTTTGATCATGCTTAAGGGAGTTGCTGAGCTTGTTGATGAAGAAAACACAATGAAGATCAAGCAAGGTGAATCCTACCTTATCAGAGCGATAGATGGAAATATTACACTAAAAGGAAAATGTCTATTTTTAACAGTTACGCAATAGATGTATATTAGTTATTTTCAACCAAAAACATAAATTGTAATTAACTCGAAAACGACGAAGCAGTCATTGCGTTTATTTTCGCACTAGATGATAATTAAAGCCTTCATTCAAATAAGACACTTCAATTTGTGAGAAGGTTTCTTCTAAATACTTAGCCATGCTCTTCATGCCTAAAACTTCATTACATGAATGATGAACTACAATAATTGCGATATCATTATCTAAACAGTATTGATGTTCAACCCAGTTACAAGCTCCATCATCTGAAATTAATACACAATTAACATTGGGATATTTAAGTAAATCAAAAAGATTACAAGCAGCACCAATCCCTAAAGCGAACCCATTGATCTTTTTATCTAGATCTCCTAAGACATCACAATGATCTTGACCGTGCTCACTTAATACTTGAGCTACTTTTTTAGCAACATCTTTAACGCTTTGATCGCTAAGATAAGCAACTGAGTACTTTTCATTAGTTTGACGTTTCTCAAATTGATATCCAAGTGCTGTTTTAAAGCTATCAATATTGCCTTGTTTAGCCACATAATCCCAAACATCATGACTACGATAAACCGTAATATTATTATCCGCAAGACGTTTTTGTTTACGGCGTCTTGATTCAAGTAATAAACGGTATTGATGAGTACTTTCAAAATAGAAACAATTTTCATGAGTAACAATAAATTTAATGTCGTTGGCGATAGCTTGATCTAGTGCTTTGTCAGTTAGAATCCAACACACACCGATCTTGTCGATCATTTTATCAGTTTCATTGAACAAAACAACATCACGTGTTTTATCCCAATTAACCCATGTTCCTAATTGTACAAGATGACTAATTATTTCGTTTGCGTTTATCATGTTTTCACCCTCTTTAATTTTATCATATTTAGAATATTAATAAGGTAAGATTGATAGTATGATCTATTGTCAATTATTAACATCAAAGCTAAAAAAAACTCCGAAGAGTTTTTAGATTAATTCAACGTTTACGGCTTTGTCTCCACGCATATCAGATTGAATCTCAAATTTAACAACATCATTTTCTTTCAAAGTTCTGTAGCCCTTTGCGATGATTGATGATTGGTGTACAAACAACTCTCTACCATTATCCATCGTGATGAAGCCGAAACCTTTTTTGTCATTAAAGAATTTTACTTTTCCTGTTTCCATAAAATACCCCTGTTCTAGTAAGAAGTATTTTATTGCATAGCCAATGTTATGTTTTATTACTTGTTACTGTGCAAGTATAACACCTATATCTCAATAATGCAAATAATATGATACACTATTGTTAAGCAATGTTTGATCATGATAATAATCATTGTTCTAACATTCAAAAAGACGCTATTAAAGCATACATACTGACGTAATAACGTCAACGGGAGTACAAATGGGCAACTTTGTTTTGACAAGCGATGAACAATACCTGTTTGCACAGGGTACATACTATCATAGTTTTTTGAAGTTTGGGGCTCATCCCCATTTTGAAGATGAGCAATACGGTTATCACTTTCAAGTTTGGTGTCCAAATGTTAAGACGGTAAGTGTTGTTGGCGATTTCAATGATTGGGATATTAATGCCAACATCCTTAAACCATTAAACGATAGTGGGATATGGTATGGTTTTATACCAAATATTGATGATTGCTATAGCTATAAGTATGCCATAACAACCACAAGCAATGAAATCATGTATAAAGCTGATCCTTACGCCTTTTACGCAGGAGTAGCTCCTGAAACAACATCTATGACCTTTGATATCGATAATTTCGCTTGGCAAGATGATAAATGGTTAAAAAAGCGTAAACATCAGAATAAAATGGCAAGTCCCCTTAATATCTATGAAGTTCATCTTGGTTCTTGGAAAACAGAAATAGATGGTTCACACTACTCATATCAACGCTTAACGCAAGAACTTATCCCTTACGTTAAAACAATGGGTTATACACATATTGAATTAATGCCCATTATGGAACACCCCTTTGATGGTTCCTGGGGTTATCAAATTACTGGTTATTATGCTCCAACCTCGCGCTATGGTAATCCAAAGGAATTTATGCAATTTGTTAATGCCTGCCACCTTCATGATATTGGTGTGATCCTAGATTGGGTACCAGGCCATTTTTGCCGCGATGAGCATGGCCTTGGTCGCTTTAATGGTAAAAAAATGTATGAGCGTAGCGATCATGAACAATGGGGTACCTATAATTTTGATTATAGTAAAGGTCAAGTAATAAGTTTTCTAATATCTAATGCATTCTATTGGTTAGAGAAATATCATATTGATGGTTTCCGTATGGATGGTGTAACCAGTATGTTATATCTTAATTACGGAAGCATCAACAATCGCAAAAAACGTTTAAACATTTATGGCAAAGAAGAAAATTTGGATGCGATCAACTTCATTCAAACAGTCAATACTAAGATTGGTATTAATTTCGCTGATGTTATCATGATCGCTGAGGAAAGTACTGCTTGGCCACTAGTGACATATCCACCAGATGCTGGTGGTCTTGGTTTTCACTTTAAATGGGATATGGGTTGGATGAATGATACCCTTAATTACGTCAAGACCGATTTCCCTTATCGTTATAACAATCATAATCTACTAACATTTTCAATGATGTATGCGTTCAATGAAAACTTTATCTTACCTTTATCGCATGACGAGGTTGTCCATGGCAAAGCTTCTTTGATAGGTCGCATGCCTGGCGATTATTGGAAACAATTTGCTGGTTTAAGACTGTTAGCTTTATATCAGATATGTCATCCAGGAGCTAAACTTAACTTTATGGGAAATGAATTTGCCCAGTTTATTGAATGGCGCTATTATGAAGCCCTTGAGTGGTTTCTATTAAAATATGATAGTCATCGTTTACACCAAAAGTTCGTTGCCAAATTAAATCGTCTTTATTTAAAAGAAAAAGCCCTGTTTGAACTTGATCATACTTGGGCGGGTTTTAGTTGGATTGATGCTGATAATAATGATCAATCAATTTTAATATTTAAGCGTTGCGCTAATAATAGTGATGAAGATTTAATCATTGTTTTAAACTTTTTAACTTACGCGCATGAGCAGTTTTGTATTGGTGTTGATACTCTTGGAACATATAAAGAACTTTTTAATACTGACGATCAAACATTCGGCGGTTCAAATGTCATTAATAAAGGTAAGTTAAAAAGTGAAAATATACCATTTCATAAGCAACCATACTCATTAACATTAAGAATTCCCCCTATTGGTGGTTTGATCATCAAAAAGGTTAAGAATTTGTAATCTGAATCAAATTAAGCTAAGATACAACAATAAGCAGAAGGATGGATAGTATGTTCAAAGATAAGAAAGATTTTATAAAACAATACCGAAAGCACATCGCTGAAGAAAAAGGCAAAGAGTTTGAAGTATGTTCAACAAACGAAAGATATATGATGTTAGCTCATTTGATCGCTCAAAGAGCTCGCGATATTAAAGCACTAAACACTGAACAAGTTAAGACGAATGGTGATAAAACTATATACTATTTTTCCATCGAATTTTTACTTGGTAAACTATTAGAAAACTACCTACAAAACTTTAATGTTTTAGATATTGTTAGATCAGGATTAGCTGATCTTGGTGAAGATATTGATATCTTATTTGCCCAAGAACGCGATGCCGGTCTTGGTAATGGTGGTTTGGGTCGTTTAGCCGCCTGCTTCATCGATTCATTAGCCACACTTAACATTGAAGGCCATGGTAATGGCATTCGCTATCGCTATGGTTTATTCCATCAAAAAATCGAAAACGCTTCACAAATTGAATACCCAGATAACTGGCTAAAAGGAGGTTACCCTTGGGAAGTTCGTGATCCAGAACACGCTGTCATCATTAACTTCAATGGCAAAACTGTATGTCATCAAGATAACGATAAAGCTATATACAGATGGGAAAATACCGATAAGATCTTAGCTGTTCCTTATTATGTGCCAATTGTTGGTCATAATGGCACAACCGTTAATAATCTATGTCTATGGAGTGCTGAACCATATGAAGAAGACTTCGATATGGATGCATTTAATCGCGGTGATTATAGTACCGCCGTCAAATTTCGCTCAGATGTCGAAGCTATTACTAGCATCTTATATCCTAATGAAAATGCTGATCCAGGAAAAGTATTACGCTTAAAACAAGAGTATATGTTTGTGGCAGCCGGATTAAAAAATATTATCATAGACTTTAAAAATCGTTATCAATCAAAATGGCATTTATTTGATAAGAAGATCGCTATTCATACTAATGATACTCATCCTTCTTTATGTGCACCTGAACTGATGCGTTTATTGATTGATGAAGAAGGACTTGCTTGGGATACAGCATGGCATATCACTATCAATACCCTATCATATACTAATCACACGATATTACCGGAAGCTAGTGAAAAATGGCCAATCGATATGTTTAGAAAACTTCTACCACGCATTTACGATATGATCGAGGAAATTGATCGACGCTATCGTGAAGCATTTGATAAGAGTATCGATAATTGGCAAGAACTTTTAAGAAACACTACCATCCTATGGGATAATCAAGTAAGAATGGCTAATCTATCCATTATCGCTGGTCACGCTGTAAACGGGGTATCCGCATTACACACGAAAATTTTAATGAGTGATACTTTAAAAGATTTTTATCAATTGATGCCAGAAAAATTCGTTAATGTAACAAACGGTGTTTCTCATCGTCGCTTTTTAGTACAAGCAAATCCTAGTCTGGCTAAAGCGATAAACAAACAGATTGGTGATGATTGGATAAATAATATTGATCACTTAAACATACTATTACCTTATCAGAAAAATCGTAAATTCTTAAAACAATTGGCTATCATAAAGCATGATAATAAAGAAAGATTGGCTTCTTATATCCTAAAGACATCTGGATTAGTTGTGGATCCTAATTCGATATTTGACGTTCAAGTTAAAAGATTCCATGCTTACAAAAGACAATTACTAAACATATTTAAAGTCATGACTTTATACAATCAACTTATCGATGATCCAAGCTTTGATATAACACCTACCACCTTCATCTTTGCTGGTAAAGCTGCTCAGGGTTATGAATTCGCCAAGGAAACGATAAGATTGATCAATACGGTAGGTAATCGTATCAATAACGATCATCGAGTAAATCATAAAATTAAAATCGCTTTCATCGAAGATTTCGCTGTGTCTAACGCCCAATTGATATATCCTGCTGCTGATATAAGCGAACAGATATCGACTGCTGGTCTTGAAGCCTCTGGAACAGGTAATATGAAATTTATGATGAATGGTGCTCTAACATTAGGTACCTTAGATGGCGCAACAGTTGAAATATATGAAGCAGTAGGTGAAGATAACATCTTTATCTTTGGCTTATCCACCGAAATGATTGATGATTATAAGAAAAACGCATCCTATCTTGCTTGGGAAGAGTATAGCAATGATCATCGACTTAAGAAAGTTATTGATCAATTAACAGATGGTACTTATAGTGGTAATGGTAAAAACTTTGCTGTTATCGCTGATGGTTTATTAAAGGGTAATGATCAATATTTCACACTTAAAGATTTTGATGATTATATGATAATGTGGACAAAGATGAATCATTTATATCGTGATAGTGATACATGGCAGAAACTCGCATTAAATAATATCGCTCGCTCTGGTTATTTCGCAAGTGATCGCTCTATTAGTGACTATTATAGTAAAATTTGGAATAAAAAATGAGCCTTATAAGATCATCAATGATCAAGGAGTGCTAATATGCCCAGAAGAAAATTACGGATTCTTTTTGCCAGTAGTGAAGTTGATCCATTTATCAAAACCGGCGGATTAGCGGATGTAGCGCTTGCTTTACCAAAGGCAATGGCAAAACTTGGTTGTGATATTAGGGTAATAATGCCTAAGTATCAAACCATTCCAGAAAACTATCAAGTTAAAATGAAACATTTAACGACTTTTACCGTACCATTAGGATGGCGTCAACAATACTGTGGTGTTGATAAAATGGTTCTTAATAATATTACCTATTATTTTATCGATAATGAATACTATTTCAAACGTGATAAAATCTATGGTCATTATGATGATGGTGAACGCTTCGCTTTCTATGCTAAAGCAATTTGTACCAGTCTTGCTTATCTTGATGATTTTAAGTGTGACATTATCCATTGTAATGATTGGCATACAGCCCTTGTTCCTGTTTATCTACGTGAATGTTTTAAGGATGATCCCTTATATGCGAACATCAAAACGATCTTCACTGTTCATAATACTAAGTTTCAAGGTATTTACTCTGATTACATGCTTAATGATGTATTAGGATTACACTGCTTTAAAGCTGCTGTTGATCAACTTTATCATAAGTATAACGCTATCAATTACATGAAAGGTGCTTTGTCTTACAGTGATCTGATAACTACTGTTAGTCCAAGTTACGCCGAAGAGATAAAGACCAAGACCTTTGGTGAAGGCTTAGATGAGATATTCTCAAGAAGGCATCAAGTATTGCACGGTATCATCAATGGCATTGATAATGATCAGTATGATCCCGCAACCGACAAGCTAATAATTCAGCCCTTCACAATTGATACGATCGACCAAAAATATAAAAATCGACAAGCAGTAAGAGAAGAACTAGGTTTAGATATAAATACTAACGATCCGCTAGTGATCATTATTTCACGTTTAAGCGAACAAAAAGGCATGGAACTGATCAAACATGTCATGCGTGAGATCGTGGCTTTACCAATACAACTTGTTGTTCTTGGAACTGGTGATAAAGAATATGAAGATATGTTTAGATATTGGGCTAATCTTTATCATAATAAAATGGTAGCCTGTATTACTTTTGATTCAGCTTTATCACATCGCTTATATGCTGGAGCTGATCTTTTATTAATGCCTTCCCAATTTGAACCCTGTGGCTTATCACAAATGATCGCTATGCGTTATGGTGTATTACCAGTAGTACGTGAAGTTGGTGGATTAAAAGATAGTGTGATCGCTTATGATCGTTTTACTAAAACAGGGAATGGCTTTTCCTTCGCAAACTATAACGCTCATGAGTTTTTATTTACTCTAACTAACGCTGTTGACATCTATCATAATAACCATGATGATTGGAATATTTTAGTCACTAACGCAATGACAACTGATTTTAGTTGGGAAAAATCAGCTAGACAATATTTATCATTATATCAAACATTAAAACCAGAGGTTTATGGCTACTTCAAATGAGTTTATATCATAATACTCGCGACCTAAAGTGTCGCCAACCCTTTGGGGCTGTTACTACTAATACGAAAGTCAAACTATCTTTATTTGTATTTGATCATGATGAAATAACGTGTTACTGTCGCTTATGGCATGATGATCAAGCTGAATTACTAGCAATGAGAACAAGTAAAACAAAAGATGGACAAGTTTTTACTTGTGAGGTTTTCGCTGATCATCCAAGTATTATTTGGTACTATTTTATAATTGAATACCCTAATCAAGTTAAGCAGTATTATGGAGCACAACCACATTGTGTAAATGGTCTGGGTCAAATATTTGATCATGAACCTGGTTCTTTTCAATTGACAGTCTATCAAAATAAAGAACTACCAAAATGGTACAAGGACGCTGTTGTCTATCAGATCTTTCCAGATAGTTTTAAGCGCGGCGATGATTTTTCACAAAGAATATCAACACTAAAAGAAGAAAGAAATGGTATTAGTAAGACTTTACGTGATAATTGGTTAGAACCAATCTATTATCAAAAAAATGATAAAAATGAAGTGATAAGTTGGGATTTTTATGGTGGCACTCTTGATGGTATAAGATCAAAGCTACTCTACCTATCTGATCTTGGTGTTACTGCAATTTATCTTAACCCTATCTTTATGGCAGCCAGTACTCATCGTTATGATACTGCTGATTATCTAAAGATTGATCCCTTACTAGGCGATGTTGAAAGTCTTAAACGTTTAATTGATGAAGCAAAGACATTGAACTTCCATATCATACTTGATGGAGTCTTCAGTCATACTGGAAGTGATTCTATTTATTTTAATAAATATGGTAATTTTGATAGTATAGGTGCTTATCAAAGTGAGAACTCACCATATCGCAATTGGTATACTTTTATAGATACACCCATTGGTTATGATTGTTGGTGGAATGTTGCAGATTTACCAAATGTTAATGAAAACATCCAATCATATCGCGATTTTATGTACAACGATAAAGGATCTGTCATAAACACTTGGTCAAGCTTAGGTATTAAAGGATGGCGGCTTGATGTAGCAGATGAACTACCTGATGATTTCATAAAACAATTAAAAGCGAAGTTGATTGAAATCGATGATCAAAGCATCTTGATTGGTGAGGTTTGGGAAGACGCAACCAATAAGATCAGTTATAACACCCATAGAAAATATCTAATAGATGATTCGCTTGATGCCGTAATGAACTACCCAATGCGCGATAGTCTTTTAAATTACCTCATAAACAATACAAGCGCACATCATTTTAGTGAAACTCTCTTTTCTTTAATGGAGAATTATCCTAAAGATGCTTTCTATGCTAGTCTTAACATCCTTGGCACTCATGATCGCTCACGCGTTTTAACCATTTTAGGTAGTGAGAGCTTAAGTGTTAACATCCAAAATCGCAATTTGAGACTAAACAATACCCAAAAAGACCTAGCTAAAAAGCGATTATGGTTAGCATTGATCATCCAAATGTTAATGCCGGGCGTTCCATCAGTATATTATGGCGATGAGGCAGGTATGGAAGGATTGATGGATCCATTTAATCGCGGACCATTCAATTGGGATGATATTGACAAAGATTGTTTTACGATGACAAGAAACGCTATCGCCTTAAGAAAATCTAATACTCTTTTTGTTGACGGTTTATTTAAACCGCAGGCATTCAATGATGATGTCTTTAGCTTTTGGCGTATAGATGATAATGAAAAAGCACTCGTTATAGTAAATCGTAATAGCTTTTATACATATGAGCTTGAGCTTGAAAAGTATGATCAAGCATGCGAACTGATCAATGCCACAACATTAACATTTAAAGATGACAAAATGATTGTTTCATTAAAACCATTAACAGCTTATGTTATCTACTACCCAAAAACTGAAAGCATCAATAAGTCACTAACAAGTGGAATGGGAGTTTTATGTCATATAACATCAATACCAAACCAAAATACAAAAAGTTGTATCAATGATGAAGCTAAAGCCTTTGTTGATAAATTAAAACAGGCAGATTATCAATATTGGCAAATTCTACCATTAAATCCTCCTGACATATACAATTCACCTTACGCTGGTACATCTGCTTTTGCTGGTAATATCGAACTATTACCAATGACCAGAAAAGAACTAAAGGCTAAATTTAAGACGTTTCAATCAACCGCTCACTATCAACAATTCATTTTTGATAACAAGTATTGGTTAAAGCCATATGCCTTGTATCAAGTATTAAGCAGAAAATTCAATGATGATGATTGGCGAAACTGGCCAAGTAAATATCGTGATTATACAAGTGATGTCATCAACGATGAAAAACTTTTATTACAATGTCAATTCGAGTATTATTGTCAGTACCAGTTTTTCAATGCATGGCAAGAACTAAAAAGTTATGCTAA
>CAZKJS010000033.1:0-18073 GCA_964553255.1 uncultured Erysipelotrichaceae bacterium
TATTAGACTTATTGCCGTTTCTTTATCAAAACGGAATTAACTTTTAGAATTCAATGAATTATTACGTTATCACTAATTTAGTTGCTTTTTAATTACGTTTATGTTATTTTATTAAGGCTGAAAAGCATTGCAGTTCCGCTGATCATCTATGATATATGAACTGACTATTATGAAAAGGAGCATGTCGCAATGAAAATGAACTTAGTAGACGAAATTACCAAGAGTCAAATCCGCGATGATCTACCAGACTTTAGACCTGGTTGTACAGTCAGAGTCGATGTAAAGATCAAAGAAGGTGAAAAATCTCGTATCCAAGCATTTGAGGGTGTGGTAATCAGTAGAAAAGGCAAAGGCGTAGCTGAAACATTTACCGTAAGAAAGATGTCTTCACAAATTGGTGTTGAAAGAACTTTCCCGGTTAACTCCCCTTTGATTGACAGTATTACTGTTGTTAAAAGAGGTAAAGTCAGAAGAGCCAAATTATTCTATTTACGTGGTTTATCAGGTAAAGCTGCACGTATTGCTGAAATTAGAAAGTAAAACCGGATTACCGGTTTTTCTTTTTTGGTAATGTTGTATGATATAATGACTAAGGATGATAACATGAAAACAAAGAAAAACAAAGTTAAATCAGAGATACTTGAGTTAGTACAGACCGCAATAATAGCTTTTATTTTGGTTTTTATCACGACTTCATTCTTTTTTAAACCAGTTAGAGTGTATGGTAGTAGTATGTATCCAACATTACATGATGGTGATACTGGTTTATCAAATATCATCGGTGTGAAGATCAGTGGTATTGAACGCTTTGATATTGTTGTTGTAAAACTTGAATATAATGGCGAACATCTTGTTAAAAGAGTTATTGGATTACCAAATGAAAAGCTTTGTTATGATAACGATCGTCTTTATATCAATGATGAGTACATAGCTGAAGATTTCCTACAACCAAATGTGACCAATAATCGAAATTTCACTTCAAATATTAAGTGCTTCGTTTTAGCAAGCGATGAATATTTCTTAATGGGGGATAATCGCCCAAATTCAACTGATTCGCGTCATTATGGTACCTTTGATCAAAGTCAGATCATTAGTAAAGGTGTTTTTGTTCTATGGCCGTTTAAGGATTTTGGAGGATATTAATGAGTATTCAATGGTTTCCTGGTCATATGGCCAAAGCTAAAAAAGAAATGAGTGAAAAACTGAAAGCAGTTGATATGGTCATTGAATTACGAGATGCGCGTATTCCAAGTGCTAGTTGCAACCCTTTACTTGAAAGCATTAGTATAAACAAACCAAGACTTGTGATCCTAACAAAAAAGGATAAAGCCGATCCTCTAGAAACAGCTAAGTGGTTAAAACACTTGAATGAAAAGAATGTCACATTAGCTTTTGATTTGAACAAAGATAAACTAATTAATCCCATAACCAATGCTTGTCTTGAAGTCATGCGTGAAAAACACGAAAAAATTCGTAGTAAAGGTATTAATCCACGCGCAATAAGAGCAATGGTAGTTGGAATCCCTAATGTTGGTAAATCAACATTGATCAATCGTTTGGTTAAACGCAAAGTTGCTCAAACTGCAAATAAACCAGGTGTAACAAGAGCACTAAAGTTAATCGTTGTGAATGAAACCTTACAACTAATTGATACACCAGGGGTTTTATGGCCGAAATTTGATGATCAGATCACAGGGATGTATCTTGCATTAACTGGAGCTATCAACGATGAAGCAATCCTTATAGATGATGTTTTAATTTTTGGGCTTGAAAGACTAATCGAGAGTTATCCTGAAAAACTTATTGAACGCTATGATATCAAAGTAACAGCTGATCCTCATCAAGTTTTAGAAGCTATCGCAAAAAATAGAGGATATATCACGACCAAAGGCTTTGATTTTAAAAGAACAATAGATAGCATCTTAAAAGACATCAGAAATGATCAGTTAGGTCCTTTAACATGGGAGCTTTATCATGAATGATATGTTAAGTTACGAGCGTGATTATTGGCAAAAACAGGAAGAAGTTATTGGTATTGATGAAGCAGGAAGAGGTCCTTTAGCTGGACCTTTACTAGTTGCAGGGGTTATCTTGCCAATCGGTTTTTTTCATCCAGATATTATTGATTCAAAGAAACTAAGTGCTAAAAAAAGAGAAGTACTATACGAAATAATCAGTAATGAAGCAATCGCATTTCAAATTAGTATTATTGATCCAAAGCTTATTGATGAACTTAACATTTATCAAGCAACAAAAAGAGCAATGCTTGATATCGCTGAGATGTTACCGGCAACACAGGTACTGGTTGATGCTATGCCTTTAGCGTGTGATAAAAATGTTTTATCAATAATAAAAGGTGATGATAAAAGTATTTCAATTGCGGCTGCAAGCATTTTAGCTAAGGTCGAAAGAGATCGCATCATGTATGAATATGATAACTTATATCCTGAGTATGATTTTAAAAATAATAAAGGTTATCCAACTAAAAAACATGTAGCCGCATTACAACAATATGGTTATACGCCAATTCATCGTTTAACTTATAATCCAGTTTTTAACAGTAAAAGAATTAAATACTAATAGGTCTAATTCTTTTTTTTGTTTATATTATATGGGTGATAAAATGGATAGAATGCAGTTATTAGCTTATGCCTTAAAATATAATGGTAATTATAACAAGATCAAACAAGCTATAACTAGAGATGAGATATTTGAAAAGGTGGAATACGATAAAGCATACTTTACATGTTTGGATCAAGAGTATCCGCTTGAGTTCAATGAGCTTAAAGATCCTCCTTATGTAGTGTTTTATCGTGGTAATGTCGAACTTCTTAAGTATAAGAAAGTCGCTGTTGTCGGTTCACGTTTGACTAATGATTATGGTAAAGCGATCACTGAAAAAATAGTTTCAAAACTAGCATCTGAGCATGTAATAGTTAGTGGCATGGCAAAGGGTATTGATTGTGTTGCACATGTGATTGCTAATCATATTGGTAATTCAATAGGTGTGCTTGGTTGTGGTATTGATCGTATCTATCCTATGAGTAATACTAATCTATATTACCAAATGTATGATGAGCAATTATTAATAAGTGAATATCCTGATATGACAGCACCATTAAAACAATATTTTCCTTTTCGTAATCGATTGATAGCTGCTTTAGGTCAATGCTTGATCGTAACACAAGCAGGTATGCGAAGTGGTACAATGTTAACAGTAAATGAAGCACTTGAATTGAATAAAGACATATATGTTGTGCCACATCCATTAAGTGATATCGAAAGTGGATGTAATTATCTTATCAAACAGGGGGCAAATGTGATAACATGTATTGATGATTTAGATAATATTTAATACTCTATTTGACAAATCGCATAAAATTATTTATTAATATATAGAACAAGAGGTATAAATATGCATAAACTGGTAATAGTGGAATCTCCATCAAAATCAAAAACAATTGAAAAGTATCTTGGTGATGGCTATGAAGTCGTATCAAGTAAAGGACATATAAGAGATTTAGCTAAAAAAGGTAAAGGCGCTTTAGGCGTTGATGTTGATAATGACTTTAAAGCTACATATGTTATCAATTCAGAAAAAAAAGACGTAGTAAAGCAGCTGAAACAAAAAGCAAAAAAAGCAGATCAAGTTTATCTAGCTACCGACCCGGATCGTGAAGGAGAGGCTATTTCGTGGCATTTAGCAGAGGAATTAAACCTTGATATCAATGATATGAACAGGGTTATCTTTAACGAAATAACAAAAGATGCGGTTATCGCTGCATTTGATAATCCACGAAGTGTAGATATGGATTTAGTGCGATCACAAGAAACCAGAAGAATACTTGATCGTATCATTGGATTTAAGTTGTCGTCACTACTAAAATCGAAGATCAAAAGTAAATCAGCTGGACGAGTACAGTCAGTGGCATTAAAACTGATTTGTGAAAAGGAAAAAGAAATCCAAGCATTTATCAGTGAAGAATACTGGAGTGTTCATGCGGATTTTGAGCGTGATGAAATAAAAGTTACCGCTGATTTAGCTAAGATCAATGGTAAGAAGGCTGAAGTAGCTAATAGTGAAGCTGCTCAAACTATCATTGATCGTTGTGATAAAGCTTTTGTAGTATCATCAGTTAAAAAGCGGACGACACAAAGACTTGCTAAGTTACCATTTATAACATCAACTTTGCAACAAGAAGCTTCAACTAAATTGAATTTCTCTGCCAAGAAAACAATGATCAATGCTCAACGTTTATATGAAGGTATTGAAATAAATGGTGAATTACAAGGTTTGATCACATATATGCGTACCGATTCAACTCGTATGAGTGATACCTTCATTAAATCAGCACAAGCTAAGATTATCGCTGATCATGGTAAGGAATACTTAGGTTTCTATAAGAGTAAAAATGATAGTAATTCGCAAGATGCTCATGAAGCGATTAGGCCTACTAATATAAATAATGATCCTGAAACAATCAAATCTTCTTTGACCAATGATCAATATCGTCTTTATAAGCTTATTTATACAAGAGCGCTTGCGGCTTTAATGGCTCCTGCTAAGTTTGAAACACTAAATGTTATCTTAAAACAACATGAATACGAGTTTAACGCCAACGGAAGTGTAATGATATTTGATGGTTATTTGAAAATATATGGCGATTATGAAACCAGTAAAAATGAAATTATACCAGTGTTTGTTGAGAATGAAGAAGTAATGCCAATTGACAAAGTATATGGCAAGCAACACTTCACAGAACCGCCATTAAGATATAGTGAAGCAAGATTGATCAAAAGCTTAGAAGAATTAGGCATTGGTAGACCAAGCACCTACGCTTTTATCATTGATACGATCATTGATCGTAAATATGTCGATCTGACTAAAAGTAGTGAGGGCTCAAAAACAAAAGTTTTTATACCAACAGAACAAGGGTTTTTGACTGATGAGAAGTTAAGTGAATTTTTCAGCAATATCATAAATGTCAAATATACTGCTGATATGGAAAATGACTTAGATTTGATTGCTGAAGGCAAACAAATCAGTGTAGAAGTTTTAAGGGCTTTCTATGAGCGCTTTATACCTTTAGTAAACAACGCATATGAGAAGATGGAGAAAAAGGAAGCTGAAAAAGTTGGTGAGATTTGTCCTGATTGTGGTGGTGATCTAGTTTATCGTTTAGGACGTTTTGGTAAGTTTATATCATGCGGTAACTTTCCAACATGTAAATATACCCGTAAAATAGCACCAGATAAACCAAAAGAAACACCTGAATTATTAGGAATAAATTGCCCAGAGTGTGGTAGTGAACTGGTAAAACGTAAAAGTCGTTACAACACCTATTTTGTTGGATGTAGTGCATTTCCTAAGTGTCGTTATATTCAACAAGATGAAAATAGCAAGAAAAAAGTTCGCAAAGGTAAAACTAAGTGAAGAAAGCAACGATCATTGGTGCTGGTTTAGCGGGATGTGAAGCAGCGTGGCAGTTGGTTAAAAAAGGTATCGCAGTTGATCTGATTGAAATGCGACCAATAAAGCAAACACTTGCTCATCAAACTGATCTTTTTGCTGAACTTGTGTGTTCTAACTCTTTTAGGAGCAGTTCTTTATTAAATGCGGTTGGAGTATTGAAAGAAGAAATGCGATATTTTGATTCATTGATCATAAAAATAGCAGATGAGACTGCAATTCCATCTGGCAGCGCTTTAGCAGTTGATCGTGAAGGATTTGCTCAAAGAATAACTGAAATTATTAAAAATCATCCTTTGATCAATGTAATAAATCAAGAAGCAACTGAACTTATTGATGGCCCATTGATCGTAGCTAGTGGTCCACTTACAAGCGATAAATTAGCGAATGCCATCGCAACTTTTGTAAAGAATGATTTTTTATATTTTTATGATGCAGTTGCTCCTATCATTATTAAGGATTCAATTGATTTCTCAATTGCTTATTATAAATCAAGATATGATAAGGGTGGTGATGACTACATAAATCTACCTATGGACAAAGAAGCGTTTTTTGCGTTTTATCATGAACTCATTAATGCGCAAACAGTGAAACTTAAAGAGTTTGAAAAGGAAATTTTCTTTGAGGGTTGCATGCCGATAGAGGAAATGGCAAAAAGAGGTATTAAAACTATGCTCTTTGGTCCATTAAAACCAGTTGGATTAAGTGAGTCTGATAATAAACCTTATGCTGTTGTACAGTTGCGCCAAGATAATGCAATTGCTAGTCTTTATAACATGGTAGGTTTTCAAACCCATCTCACTTATGGTGAACAACAAAGAGTGTTTAAAATGATACCAGGTCTAGAACAAGCGGAGTTTGCTCGTCTTGGTGTAATGCATCGTAATACTTATTTGAACTCACCTAAAGTCCTTAATAATACCTATCAGACGAAAGAGCGAAAAGATTTATTTTTTGCAGGTCAGATAACTGGTGTTGAAGGTTATATTGAAAGCGCCGCTAGTGGCTTGTTAGCTGGGATAAATATGACGTTATTTTTAAGTGAGCAACCGTTAATGGAGTTACCAAACACTACAATGATTGGTGCTATGGCAAACTATATCACAAATGCTGATCCAAAGAATTTTCAACCTATGAATGCGAATTTTGGTATCATGCGTTTGAATATCGAAACTGATAAAAAATCACGAAAGGAAGCTTATGGCAATCAAGCTTTAAGCATTATTGAACCATATAGCGTAAGATGGAAAAATACTTAGAGGATTTTATAAAATATCAAAATACTAAAAATACCGGTTCGGTAAATACGCTTATTAGTTATCAAAATGATATCAAGCGTTTTTTGCTTTTTCTGCAAGCAGAAGCGATCAATGAACTAAGTATGGTCGATCGTGTGGTTGTTGCTAATTATTTACGTGATTTGCGTACAAATCAGAAAACTAACAAACCACGTAATAACAAAACGGTTGCTCGTCATTTATCATCACTTCGTTCTTTTTATCGGTTTTTGATCGAGTTTTATGATTTTGCAGATAATCCTTTTATGAAAATTCAAACGATAAAGACTAATCGTAAATTACCAGAGTTTTTATACTATGAAGAAATGGCGAACTTACTTGAATCGATCGATACAGATCAACCTTTTGGTAAACGTAATAAAGCTTTGATGGAACTGATGTATGCTTGTGGCCTAAGAGTTAGTGAAGTTATAGCTTTAAGACTTGAAGATATCGATTACTTCGAAATGATAACCCATGTTATTGGTAAGGGTAGTAAAGAAAGAATTGTACCGTTTTATGAAGAAGTAAGCCTATATTTAAAAACATACATTGAGCAAGAGCGCAAATCACTATTAAACGCTAAAAAACATAATTATCTATTTGTAAATAAGGATGGTGATCAATTAAGCGCAAGAGGGGTTCAGTATATTATCAATAAACAAGCGCAGATTGCTGGACTTAATTACAACATTCATCCTCATATGTTTAGGCACTCATTTGCGACACATTTGTTGGATAATGGTGCAGATCTTAGAATGGTGCAAGAACTGCTAGGACACCAAAATCTAACAACAACTCAAATCTATACGCATGTGAGTGCTGATCGGTTAAGACGTACTTATGATCAAGCTCATCCAAGAGCTAGGATTAAAGACCATGAATAGATGTGATTGGGTGCTTAATGCAGATAAACTATATCAAGATTATCATGATCATGAGTGGGGAGTTCCCGTTTATGATGATGATGAGTTAATTCTTGAAATGTTTCATAGTGGTTTATCGTGGTATATCATTTTGAAGAAAAGAGAGAACTTTTATAAAGCTTTTGATGACTTTGATCCAACAAAGATCATTGAATATGATGAAGTGAAGATTAACGAATTAATGAACGATGAAAAAATAGTTCGCAATAAAGCAAAGATACTGGCAACGGTCGCTAATGCGAATGCTTTTATCAAACTCAAAGATGAATTAGGATCATTTAGTGATTATCTTTGGTCATTTGTAGATAATGAAGTAATATTTCCCAAAGATATGTATTTGACTAAAAATGAGATTTCAGATCATCTAGCTCATGATCTAAAACAAAGAGGATTCAAGTTTTTGGGTTCAGTTACCTTGTTTGCCTATTTACAAGCGGTTGGCTTGATCAATTCGCATCAACCAGATTGCTTTAAATATAACGGTGTTAAGTAAATGTTTGACAGTTTAAAGTAATGGTGCTATCATTGTAAAGCGATAATTAATAGTAGAAAGCAGAAGCACTCTTCTCACCCGATGACCTCAGGACATGGGTAAAGGCTATAACACAACGATGTTATTTATGCGAGTGTACTGCACTCGCTTTTTAATTTATCAAACGGAGGTGGATAATATTAGTAACAAAAGAAACGTAACAGAAGAACTAGTCAATGAGAATATCCGATTTAAAGAGGTTTTAGTTATTGGACCGGAAGGCGAACAGTTAGGCATCCTAATGCGTCGAGAAGCGTTAGCGAAAGCCTATGAATATGATCTTGATCTTTTCTGTGTCGCGCCAGCTGCAACCCCGCCGGTATGTAAAATCCTTGACTATGGTCGTTATCGTTTTGAACAACAAAAAAAGACCAAAGAGGCTAAGCGTCATCAACACATAACCGAAGTTAAACCATTGCGTTTATCACCGGTAATCGATGTCCATGATTTTGAGACAAAATTGAAACAAGCTCGTGGTTGGTTAGATGATGGACTTAAGGTTAAAGCTGATATGCGCTTTAGAGGGCGCTTGATCACTAGACTTGAAGTTGGGCGTAAAGTAATGAATAGTTTTATAGAAAAGTTAAGCGATATATCATCAGTTGAAAAACCGCCTAAACTTGAAGGAAATACCATGTCAGTTGTTATCTCACCAAAGAAGAAATAAATTCAGGAGGAAACAGTATATGCCAAAGATGAAGACAAAAAGAGCGATGGCTAAAAGAGTCAAAGTTACAGGAAGTGGCAAATTAAAAAGAAGTCACGCTTATACATCACACCGCGCTCCCTATAAGACCCAAAAGCAAAAACGTAAATTGAGAAAATCAGGATTGATCAGTAGCAGTGATTTCAAACGGATCAAACTGTTGATTCAACGATAGGGAGGAAAGTATAAATGCCAAGAGTAAAAAATAGCGTTGCTTCACGTGCACGCAGGAAAAAAGTTTTAAAGCTGGCGAAAGGTTATTTCGGCAGTAAACATACGATTTATAGAACCGCTAATGAACAGGTAATGCGCTCATTACGTTATTCATATATTGATCGTAAACGTTTGAAAAGAGAGATGCGTAAATTATGGATTGCTCGTATAAATGCGGCAGCCAGAATGAACGAGCTTAGTTATTCACAGTTAATGTTTGGTCTAAAGCTAGCAGGTATTGAAATGAATCGTAAGATGTTATCAGAAATAGCGATCCATGATCCAAAAGCCTTCAGCGCCATTTGTAAGAATGCCAAGAAAGCACTAAAGAAATAGTGCTTTTTTCTATGTTTGAGCTTCGACTTATTGTGATAGAATTAATACATGAAAATATTACTAACTACTTTAAATGCGAAATATATCCATAAGAATCTAGCCTTGCGTTGGCTTTATGTTACAAGACCAGATCATTTCGATGTTGAAATAAAAGAATTTACCATTAATGATGATATAGATAATGTAATTAAGGAAATGAAACTAGATAACTATGATGTTGTTGGTATAAGTGTTTATATATGGAATAGTGAGAAAACGAAAATATTAGTTGATCATATCAAGAGCTTTAATCCTAACATCAGAGTGATATTAGGAGGACCTGAAGTGAGTTTTGATAATGATGAATGGTTTGATCACGCAATTGAAGCAATTGTGACTGGTGAGGGTGAGAAGGTTTTCTGGGAATATCTATTGCACAACACAACTGAATCAATTAAAACCACTAAAGAATTTAGTTCAAAACAAGCAATTGTTGATCTTGTGTGGCTTGAAAAGTTTGAATCTCCATATTACTTAGCATTTGATTTACCAACGATCAATGAGCGCTATCTTTATCTTGAAACCAGTAGAGGTTGTCCTTATCGTTGTCAGTATTGTCTTAGTAGTATAGATAATCATGTTCGTTTTTTTTCATTAGACTATATTGATAAAATATTGCTTGAACTAAAAAAATACCAAATAAGACAAGTTAAATTTCTTGATCGAACTTTCAATGTCAATGAAGAAAGAGCAATAACTTTACTATCAAAACTTAATAAATTAGAAACTAACAGTAATTACCATCTTGAACTTGTCGCTGATACAATAAGTGAATCAATGTTAAGTTATATATGTAATGATATTGAAAAGTCTCGCTTTCGTTTTGAAATTGGCGTACAGTCATTTAATGCTGAAACGTTAAGCGTTATTAAGCGTCAAAGCAATATTGAACGATTAAAACGAGTTATCAGTATGATGACTAATTCGGGTTTATATGTGCACGCTGATCTTATAGCTGGTTTGCCTTATGAAGATATTAATTCATTTAAAGATTCATATGATCAATTATTCTTACTTTTTACTCAAGAAATTCAAGTTGGTATACTTAAACTATTAAAGGGAACACCATTAAAAGACAAAGCAGATCACTATCAAATGCATTATGATGATAAACCACCATACGTGGTCAAATCAACAGCTTGGCTCAACTGTGATGACTTACAAAAAATAATGCTTGTTGATCTGGCGACAGAGAAGGTTTATAACAATCACAAATTAAGGCACACAGTTATTGAACTAGTTAGTTATCATGAAATTTCTCCTTTTGAGTTAATGGCATTATTAGGCAAAGTTGTTTCACAGCTTAAGAAACCATATCAAAATAAAGATTTGTTTCTTAGATTGTTTGATTGTTTAAAAACAATTTATGATGAAGAATTAATAAAAGGACTACTACTATTTGATTACTATCGTTATACTAAACAAAGACCTACAACACTTTTTTATACAGATAAAAGATATAAGGCTATTGAAAAAATAGTGCTTGAGAAAAAGATCATTGATGAGCAAACATTGTATAATTACACTATTATTACACCGATCATATATCAAAACAAACTCATGTATCAGTTAGTTTTGTATAATGATCAACAAAAGCCAGCTCAATGTTATCTTATCAACAGCACCAAGGGAAAGGTTATTATGTTAATATGAAAGAAATTTTGATCGCTACCGCAAATGCACATAAAGTAGATGAATATCGTCAAATGTTACAACCGTATGGGTATACTGTTAAGAGCTTAGCTGACTTTGATTTTGAAGAAGTTGAAGAAACAGGAACAACCTTTGCGCAAAATGCCCTTATAAAAGCTAAGGCGTTATACAATCAAGTTAAAATGAGAGTCATCGCTGATGATTCAGGTCTTGAGATAAAAGCATTAAACAATCAACCAGGGATATATTCAGCTCGTTATTTAGGAGTAAATACGCCATATAAAGAAAAAAACGAGTTGATAATAGAGCAGTTAAAGGATAAAGATGATCGAAGAGCCTGTTTTATATGTGCTATTGCATTAGTAGATGATAATGAAGAAAAAGTATTCATTGGCGAGTTTTGGGGTACGATTGCTTATCAAGCAAAAGGATTGAATGGTTTTGGATATGATCCGATATTTTATCTTGAAGAGTATCAAAAAACCGCGGCAGAGTTAATACCAGAAGTAAAAAACGAGATCAGTCATCGCGGAAAAGCAATGAAGCAGTTATTACCATATCTGCTTGCAAAGGATAAAATATGAATAGAGCACTGAATCATATCATTAGTTTTAGTTTTATAATTGTTATATTCATTACGGCGATTGATATAATAAGTTTTGATCGTAATTTTTATCGTATAGAGTATGAAGAATTAAACGTGGCTGAAACAATTGGCATTACAAGTGATGATCTGATGATGGTCACTGATAAGCTACTTAATTATACCCAAGGCAAAGATAGTGGTCTTGTCATCATTAAGTCAATCAATGGTCAAGAAAGAGAAGTTTTTAATGATAGAGAAAAAGAACATATGATAGATGTAGCAAAACTTTATCAAAATGCGATCTTAGTACGAAACTGTGCTTTAGCGATTGTTGTTTTTGGCTTGTTGATAATTAGCATTAAGCCAAAGACAGCTGTTTTTGCAAAGTTATTCACAAGTTATAACAAGACATCAATGTTTGTGTTGTTTTTGATAACAATCATTATGTTAATTGCGCTTGTTGATTTCAATTGGTTTTGGACCAATTTCCACTATATCTTCTTTGCAGGTAATGATCTATGGATATTAAATCCAGAAACAGATATTTTGATCATGATGGTTCCGGAACAGTTCTTTTATGATCTTGTTATGCGAATTGCGATAACATTTATATTAACATTCTCATTAACAAACATTGTTGCCTATTTTAATGTTAAAAGAATAGAGAAACGAAGATTATGATCCATATCGTTTTATTTGAACCTGAGATTCCACAAAATACAGGTAATATCATGCGAACATGTGTAGCTACCGCTAGTATCCTTCATTTAATAAGACCATATGGTTTTTATCTTGATGAAAAGCATCTAAAGCGTAGCGGGATGGATTATCGTAATGATCTTGTCATGTATGAGCATGATGATTGGCAAGCTTTTACAAATGCTTTTCCTAGTAAGCACTACTACTATGTTACGCGTTATGGCCAAAATGTTTATAGTGATTCTGATTTTACAGAGTTAGAAGATGTATATTTGATATTTGGTAAAGAAAGTACGGGTATTGATAAAGAAATTCTAAAAAATGACCTTGAGCATTGCCTAAGAATTCCGATGATATCCAATGCTAGAAGTCTTAATTTAGCTAACTGTGTAGCTTTGGTAACCTATGAAGTATTAAGACAAAAAAACTTTGAAAATCTTAGTAAACATGAAGTATTGAAAGGAAAGGACTATTTGATCAAATGAATTTTCTTGATAATTTATTCAATACTTATCAAAAACGAGTATCAGCTTTAATGGTTGCGGTGATTGTCTTGATCATTTTATCGGAGCTGGATTATTTTCAGCTTGGTCAATTTTTACAAAAGATGCGATTGGTAGATGACATTTATGGTTTGATCAATTATCCAGTTATATATAATACGATTATTGGAGAGGCTTTAGTAATATATCTTGAAGTTGTTGGTAATCTATTTGTCGCGATGTTAAAGCTATTTACCTTTACAAGGTGTTTTATGATCATCGCTTGCATAATGATCATCTTTAGTTATTTTTCTGATATTAAGCTTAAGAGACTTAAATGCTTTTTTGGTATTATCATAGGATGTTTATTAACTAAATACTTCTTATTGTTATTCTATGGATTTAGACTTTTAAATGCTCAAGATATGCTATCTGGTATAAGAAACATTACAAGTATCGGGAATATCATGACAGGGTTTTCGCTTTGCATTATTTTATGCTCATTACTATTTATTTCTTATAGTGTCTATTTGATATACTTGAAAGATAAAGCTTGATTAGTGTAAAAATGAACTGAATCTTGATAAAATAAACTACCTTTCGGTAGTTTATTCGTTTTCATCATCTTCTATTTGATCGTCAATCGCTAATATTTGATCACTGTCACTGGTTGTGATGCGATCAACATTTTTTAATCGTCTGATGATTGCTCTTGTTCTAACACCAACAAGCTTATCCAATTCTTTGTTTGCTTGATCGATCTTCTGTTGTGTGTTTGCCAGAATAACACCAAATTTATCAAACTCAGATCGAACTGCTCCCAATATTTGCCATACTTCGCTTGATCTTTTCTCAATAGCTAAGGTTCTAAATCCCATTTGCAAACTATTTAATAATGCGGCCATAGTACTTGGTCCAGCAATGTTAACATGATACTCACGTTGCAATATCTCTACTAGTCCACGATTTACCACTTCGGCATATAAACCTTCAAAAGGTAAGAAAATAATCGCGAAATCTGTTGTATATGGAGGTTCGATATATTTATCATGAACATCTTTGGCTTCTTTTTTTATGCGTGTCGCCAACACATTGAAAGCTTCTTGAATTAGTTGTTGATCACCATTATCATACGCATTTTGTAAATTCATATAGGTATCAGCTGGAAATTTAGCATCAATTGGTAGATATACAAAATTGTCATCATTACCAGGTAATTTGATAGCGTACTCGACAACGTTTTTACTCCCTGGTATGGTTGCGATGTTAGTCATGTATTGATCAGGTGTTAGGATTTCTTCAAGAATCGCACCTAACTGAATTTCTCCAACAATTCCTCGAGCTTTGACATTAGATAAAACTTTCTTTAGATCACCAACACCAACTGCCAGTGTCTGCATTTCACCTAAACCTTTATAGACTGCTTCAAGACGTTCATTTACTAATTGAAAGGATTGGGTCATTTTATCTTCAAGCGTTTTTTGTAGTTTCTTTTCTACTACTTCTCGCATTGCATCAAGTTTTTTATTGTTATCATCTTGAATATAACCGAGTCTTTTTTCAATTGTAGTGCGCATATTCTCAAGTTTTAACTCATTACTGCTCTCAAAAGTCTTAAAGCGGTTTTCAAACTGGGTTAAATGGGTTAAAAGTTGATTGCTTTGGTATAGGTGATTATCTGAAACCTGTTTATTAATCTCATCAAATTTACGAGATTGAACCTCACCGGTATCACGTTGATTCTTAGTAACGATGTCACTTAGGTTAATAATCGATCTTTGAATTGACCCACTTACTTCTTCGCGTAACATGCGATACTGTTCATTATCATTTTGTTGCATTTGATTTAGTTTATTAACTAGATCATCATCAAAACTAGCTTTAACTTTTTGCATTGTTTGCCAAGTTAAAAATAGTGATATTACAGAGATAAAGCCGATAAAGATTATTACATAAGGAAGGATTGTATCCATAAGTTCACCTCGATATTAACATTATAAGCGAAGTTGATTTTTTAAGCCACTTAATATAGATAATAGAATTGACTTATTAACCCTAATTGATTTATAGTATAATATCGTTATGAAGATATTGGTGGGACTTTCAGGCGGCGTTGACAGCGCCGTTGCGGCATATTTACTAAAAGCACAAGGACACGAAGTTGCGTGTGCTTTTATGCGTAATTGGGATTCATCTTTGAACAATGACATCTTAGGTAATCCAAACTTGAATAACGTAATCTGTCCTCAAGAATCGGACTATAATGATGCTTTGATTACCGCAGAAGCATTAGGATTACCATTATATCGGGTTGATTTTATCAAGGAGTATTGGGATGAGGTATTTACAACTTTCATAAAAGAGTATGATCAAGGACGTACACCTAATCCTGATATTCTTTGTAACAAATATATTAAATTTAATAGTTTCATCAATTATGCTCATAAAATGGGTTATCCTTATGTAGCGACTGGACATTACGCTAAGATATTAAATAAGGATAAGCAATTTTACTTAGCTAAGGCAAATGATCTTAGTAAAGATCAAAGTTATTTCTTAGCTCAAATACCACAATCAGTCTTATCACATATTGTTTTTCCACTTGCCAATATCACTAAAAGCGAAGTAAGAAGAATTGCATCTGAACTTAACTTAAATATAGCTAAGAAGAAAGATTCGACTGGTATATGCTTTATTGGTGAAAGAGATTTCCGAGAGTTCTTAAAAAATTACTTACCTGCAAAAACAGGAAATATCATAAACATTGATAATAATGAAGTATTAGGACAACATCAAGGTGTGATGTATTTTACGATCGGGCAACGTAAAGGATTAAACGTTGGAGGGCCTGGCGGACCTTGGTTTGTAGTTGGTAAAGATGTCGAACACAATCTTCTTTTTGTGGCAGAAAACCAAGAAAATGATTGGTTGTATTCTGATAGTTGCATGATAACAGAAGTGAACTGGTTATCCGTGCTAAGACCATTAGAAAGTAATGTAAAGTTTCGTTATCGACAAAAAGATCATCCAATTATGATAAAGCATATCGCAGAGGAAAAAATCATGTTAAGTTACCCACAGATGATAAGTAGTGTTACGCCTGGCCAACAAGCAGTATTGTATTTAGATGATATCTGTTTGGGTGGTGGTGTCATTATGGATGTATATAACAAGGGTAAATCACTTAACGAAAGAATAGAAGGAGCTACAAATGTATCAATTCGAAAGAAATAGATCACCTCTAAAAGTATTAAATGTATTAGCAGTTATATTTACTTATTTTGCTGGATATTTGTATTTATTGCCACGATTAATAGTTTACGTTAGTGACAAGATACTACATACATATGAATATGTTATGTATATGCAGTTTGGATGTTTCATCTTGATAACTTTTATTGTCGTTTTATTGAGTAAATCAATTTTTATCGAAGCTAATGAGAATCGTTATGATAATCGTCAGAATAATTTCTCATACGCAATTAGAAGTTTAGTTGTTATGTATGGTTGGATGATATTTCTGAACTTGATAATTAATTTTTTAACGCAACAATCAAGTAGTATCAATCAAATGGATATTATTAACTTAAGCATGAATTATCCAGTATTAACCTTTATTATGGCTGTTGTATTAGCGCCAATAGCAGAAGAAGTAGTATTTCGTGGTGTGATCTTTCGTTCACTTCGTAATATCAATTATCCAATAGCTATTTTTATTAGTTCACTTTTATTTGGTTTTGTACATGTAGCATCGGCGGTTTTTTCTGGTAATTACGCTGATATGATGTATGTTGTTGTCTATGCTATGTTAGGTTATTATATTGGTTCAAATTATGAGCGATCAGGTAATATTTATATTGCGATTGGAATGCATGCTACCTTGAACTTAGTTTCGATGGTGTTGATGTTTTTAGCTAGATTGGCTGGTTAAAAGATGAATGAAACGGTAAAGATAAAGGGAAAATTTTTTCATATTATATATCAACAACCTAATAATCATTTTACCGTTGCACGTTTCAAATTGTATGATATTGAAGAAAAGAGTATCATCGTTACTGGTTATCTTGATGAGATTAGCTTTGATATTTTATATGCTCTTGGTGGTAAATATTGTGAGCATCCAAAATATGGTATGCAATTTATGATCGAATATTGTGAAAAAGTACTACCCACTGATACTGAAAGCATCATAAGTTATCTTTCTTCACCACTATTTCCAGGCATTGGCAAGAAATACGCTGAAACAATTATCTTTACTTTGGGTCAAAACGCTTTATTAAGGATCAAGGAAGATCCTTCTTTAATCAATACTATACCTAAAATAAACGCTAAGAAAAAACAGAGTCTTTTAGATGGTATTTGTAACCAGGATGATCTACAACAAGCAATCCAATTTTTTTCAACGCATGGATTAGGTATTCGAAATATCATGCGAATCGATCGGATTTATGGTAAAGATGCGTTGATGATGATAAAAGAGAATCCTTATCGTTTAGTTGAAGAAGTAGATGGTATTGGATTTAAGACTGCGGATAAATTAGCTTTATCGATGGGTTTTCCACTTGATCATCCGCAAAGGATCATTGCGGCAATTTTGTCTTTGATTCTTGAAAAATGTATCAGCAATGGTGATAGTTATGTTTTATATGATGAACTTGAAGATATCATTAGTAAGAAAACCAATGACTTTAATATTGATTTACCAACGGTTCTTGATGAACTAGCTAAACGTCGACAGATCATGATTGAGGATGATAGGATATATCACTACACGCAATATGATGCTGAAATCTATATCAGTGATTTTTTAACTGCTGATAGAAGTGGAATGTATGAAGCAATAGCGCAAGAGGTAGTGATAGAGCATCTTGAACAGTTTCAAAATGAGATTGGAATTGTATACGATCAAAAACAAATTGATGCAATCATGATGTTTTTTAAAGAAGATGCGATGATCTTAACTGGGGGACCAGGTACTGGTAAAACCACTGTTGTTAGAGCAATGGTTGAGTTATTCAAAAGATTAAATCCTTACATGTCAATCGCTGTTTGTGCACCAACTGGTAGAGCAGCTAAACGCTTGAGTGAATTAACGGATGTTAGTGCAACAACCATACATCGCTTATTGCAATGGGACTTAGAATCAAACTCTTT
>CAZKJS010000034.1:0-17645 GCA_964553255.1 uncultured Erysipelotrichaceae bacterium
TCAATCCTTAGATTTACTCACATATTAAACCGTCCAAGATTTGGGGTTCAATTCATTATAAGTCTTTTTTTTGTGAACATTTCATGAAAACTGGGTGATACTTTACATTGACATTGATCTTTTATAAGTGTAACATAAAATTATGAAAACGATTTCAAAAATCGAATTATAGGAGGTAACATGAAAAAGTTTTTCAAATTGCTTGTTGTTGCTTTATTATGCCTAGCAGTTGTAGGCTGTAAAGCTGATACAGGCAAAGAAGAGTCTAAGAAGTTGGTCATTTACTCACCAAACTCAGACAAATTAGTTGAAGCAGTTATTCCAG
Organism: uncultured Erysipelotrichaceae bacterium; assembly: GCA_964553255.1. Lineage (GTDB taxonomy): Bacteria > Bacillota_I > Bacilli_A > Erysipelotrichales > Erysipelotrichaceae > JAQUCI01. Next base: position 326 of record CAZKJS010000034.1, read on the forward strand.
CTTTTGAAGCTGAAACCGGAATCACTGTTGAATTAATTTCTGCTGGTACTGGTGACTGTTTGACTAGAATCAACAGTGAAAAAGCTAATCCTCAAGCTGATGTTTTATGGGGTGGAGCTAACTTAGGTACATATAACTCATACCCAGATCTTTGGGAACAATATGTATCACCAAATGATGCAAATCTTCCAGTTGAATACCAAAGCTATAATGGCTACTATTCAAATTATGCTCTTGATGGCAGTGGCGTTCTACTTTTAAATCTTGATGTATTTGCTGAACTTGGTTTAGATCCAGAAGCATTCACAGGATACAACTCATTATTGTGGCCTGAACTAAAAGGTAAGATCGCTATGGGTGATCCTACTGCTTCATCAAGTGCTTGGGCAGAACTAAGCAACATGTTATTAGTTATGGGTAATGAACCATATGATGATGCTGCTTGGGCATGGGTAGAATTATTTATCGCTCAACTTGACGGAATCGTTATTTCTAGTTCATCTGCTATCTACAAAGGTGTATCAGCTGGCGAATATGCTGTTGGTGTAACTTATGAAGATCCAAGTGTTTCATTATTAGTTGATGGTGCTACCAATGTTAAGATCGTTTATCCAGCTGAAGGTGCAGTATGGCTACCAGCAGCAGCAGCGATCGTTAAAGGTGGACCAAATCAAGCTAATGCTAAATTATTCGTTGATTTCTTACAATCAGAAGCAGGACAACAAGCAATTGCTACCACAACTGCTCGTCCAGTTATAACATCTATTGCTAATACGGCTCCACAAATTCAACCGTTTAGTGAAATCAATATCGCTGTTGAAGACATCCCATTTGTTGCTCAAAACAAAGCCGCATGGCAAGCAATATGGGCTGACTTAATTACCAATTAATTAGCTATATTAAAGGAGTAGATATCGTATGAGTGTCGCAATTAAAATAAGAAATGCGGTCAAACGATATGGCAATAATACCATTATTACCGATCTATCTCTTGACATCAAGGAGGGTGAGTTCTTCACCCTCCTTGGTCCATCAGGATGTGGTAAAACAACATTATTGCGCATGATCGCAGGCTTTAACAGCATCGAAGGAGGAAGCTTTTTCTTTAATGATAAGATCATTAATGAAATTGATCCTTCAAAGCGAAATATTGGTATGGTTTTTCAAAACTATGCGATTTTTCCCCATTTAACAGTTGAAAAAAATGTTGCTTTCGGTTTAAAGAATCGCAAGTTACCTAAGGAAGAAATTGAAAGAGAGACACTTGCGTTTCTAAAATTGATGCAGATTGATGGATATAAAGAACGGATGCCAGAAAGACTTTCAGGCGGACAACAACAACGGGTTGCATTAGCAAGAGCTTTAGTAATTAAACCAGATGTCTTATTAATGGATGAACCATTAAGTAATCTAGATGCTAAATTGCGTGTTGAGATGCGATCAGTAATCAAAGAGATACAAAATAGAGTTGGTATCACTACCGTCTATGTAACCCATGACCAAGAAGAAGCGATGGCAGTCAGCGATCGTATTGCGGTCATGAAAGATGGCGATATTCAACATGTTGGAACACCTAAGGATCTTTATCAAAGACCAGCAAACTTGTTTGTTGCTACCTTTATTGGAAGATCGAATATCATAAATGCGAAACTACAGATCAGGGATAAGAGAACATTCTTGGTATTCCCTTCTGGTTATGAAGTTGAGATGGATAACATCATTGATGATGAAAAGAAGGATCAAGATGTCATTATCTGTGTAAGACCTGAAGAATTTGTCTTTAATGAAGATAGCAAATTTGGGATAAAGACAATGGTTGATGATAGCATCTTCTTAGGTCTTAATACTCATTATTTCGTTCATTTAGAGTCAAAAGAAAAAGCCGAGATTATTCAAGAATCAAGAATTGATAGTATTATCGATAAAGGTACTGAAATATACATGACGGTTAAGAAAGAAAAGATCAATGTCTTTAACGCGGATGGTAGTAAAAACCTTGTTAAAGGGGTTAAGAATGAGTTTCTTTTATCGTTAGGTCAAGGTAAATAGTATGGATATCGTTAAGGGAAAAGAAAATATAACTAAAAAGAAGTTCTTTGGCAGAAATCAAAATTCTACCGATGGCAGAACTAAGGCTGGCTTGGATATATGGGTCGCCATTTCTTTGGGTGTATTGGGTCTTTATGCCTTATTCTTGTTATTTCCACTTTTTCAGTTACTTAAAGAATCCGTCTATACACCAAATGGATTCACCTTAGATTTCTTTGTTCGCTTTTTTAGTAAATCTTATTATACTGATACTTTGATAAACAGTATTAAAGTAAGTACAATGGCTACCATATTAACACTGGTTATTGGTGTACCACTAGCTTATTTTTATAACATGTATGAAATAAAGGGTAAGGGGATATTACAAGTTTTTATTATCCTTTGTAGTATGTCAGCTCCTTTTATTGGTGCGTATTCATGGATACTTTTATTAGGTAGAAATGGTTTAATAACTAATATCATCTTAAAACTAACTGGTTTTCGGATTGGTAGTATTTATGGTTTTAATGGTATTCTATTAGTATTATCACTACAATTGTTTCCACTTGTTTTCTTATATGTATCAGGAGCGCTTAAGAATATTGATAACTCATTACTTGAAGCATCAGATAACATGGGATGTTCAGGTATAAAGCGTTTCTTCAAAGTTATCATACCATTATGTATGCCAACTATTTTAGCCGCTACATTACTTGTATTCATGAGAGCTTTTGCGGATTTTGGAACACCGTTATTGATAGGTGAAGGCTATCGAACCTTCCCAGTTGAGATTTACAATCAGTATTTTGGTGAAGTTGGATCTAATCACAACTTTGGTGCCGCCATAAGTGTTATTGCAATTCTCATAACAGCTGTAATATTCTTGTTCCAGCGTTTTATTAATAGTAAATTTCAATTTACGATGAACGCTTTACATCCAGTAGAAAGAAAAAAAGCAAAAGGATTATTCAATATCCTAATTCATATGTATTCTTATATCGTAGTAGGAATAGCCTTTGCTCCACAAGCCTATGTAATATACACCTCCTTTCAAAACACTTCGGGTAAATTATTTATTGATGGTTATTCACTCAAGAGTTATGAAGAAGCATTTAAACGAATGGGGCGATCAATTGAGAACACCTTCATGATTGGTGGTATTGCTTTGATTTTAGTTATAGTCTTGGCGGTTTTAATTGCTTATCTTGTTGTACGAAGGAATAATCAAATTAATAAGCTCATTGATACATTATCGATGATACCGTATATCATACCTGGATCTGTAGTTGGTATTGCGCTTGTATTAGCGTTTAATACCAAACCACTTGTTTTAACTGGTACGGCTGTGATCATGGTAGTTGCCTTAATAATTCGAAGGATACCTTATACAATAAGGTCGTCGGTGGCTATTTTGCAACAAATTCCGCTTACCATTGAAGAGGCAGCTATTAGCTTGGGTTCATCTAAATTAAAAGCATTCTTCACTGTTACGGTTCCAATGATGGGTAATGGTATATTATCTGGAGCTATCTTAAGCTGGGTAACGATCATTACCGAGCTATCAACAGCGATCATCTTGTACAACCTAAGAACTATTACCTTAACTTTGGCTATCTATACTTATGTATCAAGAGGTAGTTATGGTATTGCCGCAGCGTTGGCAACCATGTTAACAGCCTTGACAATTGTATCACTTGTAATCTTCATGAAGATTTCAAAGACAAAAGAAATAACATTCTAGCTAAAATAGATATAATACCTAATCTGATAAAAAGCTTGATTCGCTATCTTAATAGTAATCAAGCTTTTATTATAAGCATCACATGAAAAGCACAATATTTCTTATTATTTAACTGTTTAGTCACTAAAGATCAATATCTTTTAATAGGAGTGTTGACAATGATTATTTATAATATATAATGGTTCTAAAGACAACGAACAGAAAAGTAACTGCAAACAACTAACGTAGAGAGTCCGGGGGCTGAAAAAGGACATAGAAAGTTGTGGTGAAGATGGTCTGGGAGTCGCATACCGAAGTGTAAGCTTAGGCTATGACGTGAGTGCCCGTTAAAGCACTATAGTATGAACTACATAGTAGCGTACTAGATGAGATAGATACTGTAAAGTATCTATAAATTAAGGTGGTATCACGGTAACTCGTCCTTATGGGATGAGTTTTTTTGTTTAAAGGAGACAGACATGATAAATTTGATCAATGTATCGAAAACGTTCAGTAATCAGGTTGAAGCTGTAAAAAACGTTTCTTTACAAATAAAAGATGAACAAGTGTTTGGTATTATTGGCTATAGCGGCGCGGGTAAATCAACATTGATCAGATTGATCAATCTTTTAGAAAAGCCTGATCAGGGTAATGTGATCTTTGATGGTGTTGATCTAACCAAGCTAAGTCAAAAAGAGTTACGTGAGTCACGGAAAAGAATAGGAATGATATTTCAACGCTTTAATCTCTTTAAATCAAAAACAGTATTTGAAAATGTGCGTTATCCATTAGAAAATACTGGTATGACAAAAATTGAGATGAAAACGCGTGTCCTTGAACTTTTAGATTTAGTAGGACTTAGTGATAAAGTAATTAGTTATCCCTCACAACTATCAGGTGGACAAATGCAAAGAGTAGGAATTGCACGAGCGCTGGCTAATAACCCAAGAGTGCTATTGTGTGATGAAGCCACTAGTGCACTTGATCCACAAACTACTAAATCAATATTAAAGTTACTTAAAGATTTAAACAAAAAGCTTAAGTTAACATTAGTTATCATCACTCATCAGATGGCAGTTGTAAAGGACATATGTGATGAGGTAGCGATCATGGATCAAGGACAAGTGATTGAACAAGGTCCAATACTAGAAGTGTTCTACAATCCCAAAAACGAAATAACTAATCAGTTCGTACATTCTGCAGATAATTTTGAGAAGTTAGAAGAATATATATCAAGAAATGAATTTCAATTATTACCTGGGGAAACATTGGTACAACTTAGTTATAGTAGTAAAAATACACAAGATGCCTTAATATCAAACATCATTAGTAACTACGGTGTTAAAGTAAATATATTGTTTGGTAACATAGAGTTAATTGGTAACAATCCGATTGGATGGTTAGTGGTAGTCATAAGTGGTGAGAATACCCAGACTAGCTTAGATTACCTAAAAGCCAATAACGTAAGAGTGGAGGTGAAGTACAATGTATGATCTGTTTATACAGATGTTCCCAAATATGTTGGGAAAAGGAGTAGAGTATACTCGCGGTATAATACAGACCCTACAGATGATGCTTTATTCGGGAGTTTTATCAGTGTTATTTGGCTTGGTTATTGGCGTAGCCCTTACTGTGACTAATAAAGGTCGTATTATGGCTAACGTATTTATTTATAACTTATTTGATAAACTGATCAATATCTTCCGATCGATACCATTTATCATTTTGATTGCCCTATTGATTGGTTTTACTAGAATGATAGTTGGAACCGGGTTTGGTGTAAAAGGAGCGATAATTCCCTTGATCTTTGGAACAGTTCCGTTTTATAGCCGACAAGTTGAAAGTGCCCTTGTTGAAATTGATGATGGCATTATAGAGGCAGCGTTAGCGTGTGGGTCAAGTCCATGGGAAATAATCTTTAAAGTATATCTAAAAGAAAATATTCCAGGATTGATCAGAGCTACGATGATAACCATGGTCAGTCTTATTGGTCTAACAGCGATGATGGGGGCTGTTGGTGGTGGAGGATTGGGTGACTTCGCGATACGCTATGGCTTTCAAAGGAGAATGACTGATGTTACGATCATTACGGTATTAACAATATTAGTATTAGTAAGTTTGATCCAAGGCATTGGTAATTATTTAATAAAGAAAACAACACATTAAGGAGCGAAAACATGAAAAAAATTACTGTACTGTTGTTAAGCGTTTTATTACTACTATCTTTATTTGGTTGTTCAAAACCAAAAGATTCTGAAAAACCAGTCGTTGTTAAAATAGGAACTGTTGGCGAATACAACGAATATTGGACACCGGTCATTGAGAAATTTACGGCTGAAGGTATTACCATTGAATTAGTAAAATTCACTGAGTATTCTTTACCTAACGCAGCACTATCTGATGGTGATATTGACTTAAATGCCTTCCAACACTATGCATATTTAAACAAAGAGAAAAATGAAGTTGGATATGATCTTGTGGTAATCTGTGAAACAATCGTAGCGCCGCTTGGTTTATACTCAGAAAAGATAACTGATGTCAGTCAATTTAAAGAAAATGATACGATCGCAATACCAAGTGATGCGACTAACGGTGGAAGAGCGTTGAAACTACTTGAATCAGCTGGCTTGATCACAGTAGATCCTGAAGTTGGATACTTAGGGGTAAAATCTGATATCATAGAAAATCGCTTGAATCTTAACATTGTTGAGGTTGATGCAAGCTTAACAGCGAGCTTATTACCAGATGTTGCGGCTTCTATCATTAATGGAGGTGTTGCAATATCAGCTGGTTTACACAAGAAAGATCAACTAATTTTTGTTGAATCAATTGATCCAGTTGCTAATCCGAACGTTGCTAACTTGATCAATGTTCTAGTAGCACGTAGTGAAGATGTTGATAATGAGCTCTATAACAGAATTGCTGAAGCCTTCCAAAGTGATGAAGTTGCAGAAGTGATCCATCGTGAATATCCAGGTGTAATCTTACCAGCCTGGGAAGTAAACGTTAAATAACGTAAAGCACATGCCTTGGGTATGTGCTTTTTTAAGCATAATATTTGTATAACTACATATTAATCATTATAATGAGCATAGTGTTTAAGGAGTTAATATGAATGATATCTTAATGAAAATCTTACTTGTTACAGCAATTTTACTGTCAATTACCTTTGTTGTTTTTAGTATTATCAATTATCAAAAGCTTAAAGATAAGGATTTCGTTTTCAATGTGATCTTAGCATTGGCGATTGGTGTTGGCGCTACTTATTTTCTTTTAAGTGATCGTTGGTGTTATACTTGCTCTGTTTATAACAACTATATCTTGTATAGTGGTTTGGTATTAATACTTTTATGGATGTTATATGATCTAAGAAAAGAACTCAGGAAAAAAAACAATGAAGATAAAAAAGATCAATGAAGGTAGCGTATTAAAATGATATATCTGATAACTTTTATGGAAGGGGTAATTACTTTTATATCACCCTGTTTATTACCGATGTTGCCATTATATATTCTCTACTTTACTGGTGATGATCAAAACAGATCAAAACAATCTGTTTTATTTAAGGCACTTACATTTGTTTTAGGGTTTACGATCGTGTTTACCTTACTTGGTGCATTTGCTGGAACGATTGGGGTATATTTAATGGTCTATCAGTACTACCTGAATATTATTTTAGGTAGTATTGTAATCTTGTTTGGTTTGAATATATTGGGTGTTATTAAGATAAAGGGATTTACATTAAACAATTCATTTAAACCAAAGCAGAATATGAGCTATTTAAAAACACTACTATTTGGTATGGTATTTGCGTTAGGGTGGACACCATGCGTTGGTGCTTTCCTTGGTTCTGCTCTGTTATTAGCATCTCAACAGGCTTCGGTAGTTAAAGGGATGCTGATGTTACTATTGTATTCACTTGGACTTGGAATACCTTTTGTATTAAGTGCGGTATTAATTGATCAAATGAAAAATACATTTGTTTTATTAAAGAAAAACCTTGTTTTAATAAACAAGATTAGTGGTATTTTTCTGATCATTATGGGTATTTTAATGATAACGGGGATTATGAGTCGACTACTTACATTGTTAAGTTTTTAGGAGATTGATATGAAAAATAAAAAGATATGGGTGTATGTGATCGTATTGTTAGCTTTTGTTGGTATCAACAAACTTGTATATGATTACTTAAACACCAATTATAAAGATAATAATCAATTAATCGTTGATGAAACAGCTAGTGAAGTTAATCCAGCGCCAGACTTTTTAGTTAAAGATGTTAATGGCTATAATGTTAGGTTATCAAATAGTTATGGTAAACCGATAATCCTTAATTTCTGGGCTAGTTGGTGTACTAATTGTGCAGAACAACTTGAAGAAATGCAACGCCTATATGATCATTATCAAGATGATGTGGTATTTTTCATGGTAAACGTCACTGATGGTAAAAAAGAGACAACAACCAAAGCTAAAACATATATCAATGACAATGGCTATACTTTCCCGGTATATTTTGATATTAATAGTGAAGCAGCGATTGCCTATCGCGCATCCGCAATACCAATTACCTTTCTAATTGATCAACAAGGTAATCTTGTTAGTTATGGTAAAGGTATATTAAGTGAGGATATCATTAGTTTCAATATTGATAAGTTGATGGAATAATATTTTGTTTATTTCTCACAAAATATAGTATAATAAGGTGACTTTGAGGTGAGAAAGTGCATATTTTAGAAATTAAAGACTTAACCTTTTCTTATGATGATCAAAGTGATGCCGTTAGTGAGGCATCTTTCACTGTAGAAAAAGGTAGTTATACAACGATCATTGGTCAAAATGGTAGTGGAAAATCTACGATCGCCAAGTTAATCATTGGTTTACTTGAAAAGAAAAGCGGAACGATCATTGTTGATGGGATAGAACTTACGCTTGCGTCAGTTGATCAAATAAGACAAAAAGTAGGAATAGTTTTCCAGAATCCAGATAATCAATTCATCGGTGCTACGGTTCGTGATGATATTGCGTTTGGACTTGAAAATCATTGTGTTGCTCCTGAGTTAATGGATGAGATCATTGAAAGCTTTGCTAAAGAAGTTAACATGATTGATTATTTGAATCATGAACCAACAAAACTATCCGGTGGTCAAAAACAAAGAGTTGCGATTGCTGGGGTTTTAGCTATGGCGCCAGATATCATTATTTTTGATGAAGCAACAAGTATGCTTGATCCGCAAGGAAAAAGTGAGATTAATGATTTGATTGATAAGATTCATGAAGAAAATGATATGACCATCATTTCTATTACTCACGATATTGAAGAAGTGGTTCACAGTGATCATGTTATTGTTTTATCTGATGGTAAAGTTGCGATGGAAGGTAGCCCTGATGAGGTTTTGAAAAGGGAAAAGGAATTGTTAAGATTAAGTCTTGATACTCCTTTTACGTATAAATTCAATCAAGCTTTAGCTAATTTAGGCATTTCGCTTAATGAAATGGTTCATATGGAAAGGTTGGTGGATGAGCTATGGCAATCAGTTTCAAAGAAGTAGCTTATACTTATTCACCAGATACACCATTTTCCTATGAAGCACTAAGTGGTGTTGATGTAAACTTTCAAGAAGGTAGGATCACTGCGATCATAGGAAGCACTGGTAGCGGTAAGACGACTTTAGTGCAACATCTTAATGCATTATTACTTCCAACAGCAGGTGAGATTCAAATCTATGATCGTAAGATTGTTGCTCATAAAGAAGTGAAGGAACTAAAGAAACTAAGACAAACTGTTGGTTTGGTTTTTCAGTTTCCTGAATATCAATTATTTGAAGAGACTATAATAAAAGATGTTAGTTTTGGTCCCTTAAATTTTGGTGTAACAAATGAATTGGCAATCAAACGTAGTCAAGCAATGTTAAGATTGGTAGGGATCGATGAGAGTTATGATCAACGTTCTCCTCTTGAATTGTCAGGCGGTCAAAAACGTAAAGTAGCTATTGCTGGTATTTTAGCTATTGATCCAAGACTACTTGTCTTAGATGAACCAGTTGCAGGTCTTGATCCTCAATCAGCAAAGATGATGATGGAACTTTTTAGTGAGTTAAATCGTAAATATAATAAGACAGTATTAATTGTGACCCACAACATGGAGCACGTTTTAAATTATTGTGATGATGTTGTAGTCATGGATAAAGGTAAAGTGATCAGACACTTACAAACTAAAGATTTCTTTAAAGACGACCAATTACTTGATGAGTTAAAGATTGCTCCACCTTCAATCATCAAACTTAGAAGGGCTCTCAAGGCTAAGGGATTGTTACTTGATGAAAATTTTTTAACGATTGATGAACTAGCGAATGCAGTCGTAACGGCGGTATCACAATGAATAACATAGCATTAGGTCGTTACATACCAGGTGATAGTTTACTTCATCGATTAGATCCGCGAATAAAGATTGGTTGTATGATGTTACTTTTAATAGCCATTTTTGTACCAGCAGATTTCTATGGATATTTTGTGATTGGTACTATTGCATTATTGGCATTAAATAACGCCAAGTTAAAACTGGGTTTTGTAATAAAAGCACTTAGACCAATGATGGTAATGATGATCATGTTGATGATCATTAATGTTTTGGTAGTTAAGACAGGATATGTATTAATGAATCTTTGGGGCCTTGAAATTTATTCAGGAGCAGTTTTTCAAACACTATACATCTTTATTCGATTGGTATTAATGATATTAATAACAACAATATTGACAGCCACTACCAAACCATTAGATCTAACGCTAGGAATAGAAGACTTACTTTCACCGTTTGTGCGTTTTAAAGTTCCAGCTCATGAAATTGCGATGATGATATCAATAGCGATCCGCTTTATTCCAACTTTGATTGAGGAAACACAAAGGATAATGAAAGCGCAAGCATCACGTGGTGTTGATTTGAAAGAAGGAAAATTCAAAGAAAAGATCATGGCGATTTTGTCATTGATCGTACCGTTATTTGTTTCTAGCTTTCAACGCGCTGAAGAATTAGCTAATGCTATGGAAGCTCGTGGTTATGTTCCGGATGCTAAAAGAACAAGATATAAACAGTTAAAGATAAGATTAACGGATGTTATTGTTATGATAATGATAACATTAGTATTGATAGCACTTATCTTTTTGGCAGCAATGATATGAAAAGATACAAAGTGATAGTAAGTTATGATGGTACTAATTATCATGGATGGCAAGTTCAAGACAAGCATATTACAGTACAAGAAATAATAGAAAAGGTGTTATCAAAGATCAATGATAAACCAATAAAGATCGTAGCTAGTGGTAGAACGGATCAACATGTTCATGCATTAAATCAAGTATTTCATTTTGATTCAAGTTTAATGATGAACCCTACGCAATGGCAGAAAGCTATTAATCGTTATTTACCAGCTGATATCTATATTAAAAAAGTTGAAGCAGTTAATGATGATTTTCATGCCCGCTATAACGTTATTGCTAAAAAATATGAATATTATCTTAATATGGGTGAATATGATCTATTTAGTCATAATCACATCTATCAGTTAAATAGGTTTCTTGATATTGATACTATGAAAGAAACAGCGATTATCTTTAGAGGAACACATGACTTTAGTAGTTTTTGTCAGAATAGTCTTGAAGAAACCCCCAATCAAATTAGGACGATCACTAATATTCAAATTGAAGTGACAGAGAATATTGTTAAGTTTGTGTTTGTTGGTGATGGCTTTTTACGATATATGGTTAGGATGATAGTGGGAACGCTTATTGAGGTTGGTAAAAAGCGTTTAACTAAAACTGATGTAAAACAAATGCTTGATGCTTGTGATAAAACGGTATGTCATTATAAAGCAAAACCAGAAGGGCTATATTTAAGCGAGGTATACTATTAAAATGTAAAATTTACATTTTATTCAGAAAATACTTGCAATGTTTTTTCATGTATGTTACATTTGAAAAAAGGTAAATGGTGAATTTATGAAGGATTCTCGATCTTTGATCAAGACTAGCTCTGTGAACTATTATTATTTTTATTATAGTTAATGCGGTTAATATCTTTGTGGATATTGGCCATTTTATCTTGGTAAATCTACAAAGGTTCGCACGCTTATTGACATATAGACCATGTAGATTTACATGGTTTTTTTATTTCAAAAGGAGAAAAAATATGAAAAAAATGATTATTTTAATCATCGCCACACTAATGCTGGCTGGCTGTACAAAACCAACAACCTCTGATAAACCAAAAGATGAAAAGTTTGTTATTGGTATCATTACCTGGGTTACTCTTCCAGCTCTTGATGCTGCAGTTGAAGGTATGATTGAAGAAGTTACAGCTCTAGTTGGTGAAGACAAAGTTACGTTCATTTTGAAAAACGCTAACGCCGATGAAAGTAGCGCACAACTTATTAGTAAGGATTTTGTTGATCAGAAGGTGGATTTGATCTACGCAGTAGCAACTCCTAGTTTAACAGCTACTTTTGGGGCAACTTTGGATAGTAAAACACCTATTATCTTCTCAGCTGTTACTGATGCTGTTGCGGCAGGAGTAGTTGAAAGCAATGAAGTACCAAATACCAACGTTAGTGGTGTATCTGATGCTGCACCAATTCAAACGCAACTTAACTTGATCAAAGAGATCTTGCCAAATGCAAACAAGATTGGCATGCTTTATAATCTATCTGAAATAAATGGTAAGATTCAAGTGGATCAAGCAACTGAATTAGCAGCAGGTATGGGGCTTGAAGTTGTAGCTAAGGGCATATCACAGGATAGCGAGATAACATTAGCAGCTCAACAATTAGCAACCACGACTGACGCGTTTTATATCATTACCGATAATAAGATCATTAGTTCAATCGCCACTGTTGTAAATCAAGCTAACAATTCTGGAATACCTGTTTTTGCGGCTGAAAGTGGTCAAATGGCAGCGGGTTTATTAGCATCTGATAGTTTAAGTTACTTCAATATGGGTAAACTTGCTGGAACTATGATCGTTAAAGTTTTAGTTGATAAGGTTGATATCGCAACTTTACCAGTCGTTACTGAAGGAGCAACACAATTATTTGTAAGTAAAACGGTAGCTGATAGTCTAAACATTACATTACCGCAATCGGTCTTAGACAGAGCAGAGATTATCGATTAGTATGATTGTCATTCTTGAGATCATCAATCAAGGATTGCTCTATGGTTTATTAGCCATGGGCGTTATGATCAGTTACAAGATCCTTGATTTTGCCGATTTGAGTGTTGATGGTACCGTGCCGCTTGGTGGAGTCACTTGTGCTGTATTACTGATAAATGGCTTTAATCCAGTTATTGCCTTAGTAGGCGGATTAGTTGCTGGGATAGCCGCTGGATTAGTCACTGCACTCTTACATGTGAAGTTTAAATTAAGTGGGTTGCTTAGTGGAATACTTGTTATGAGTGGGCTTTATTCAATCAATTTACTCATAGCAGGATACACAGCGAGTTTACCATTATTTGCGTATAAAACAGTATTTAGTTTACCGAAGATAATCACCAGTATCGAATCACTTAGTCAGCGTGCTATTGTAAGGACAATGATTCATGGCTTAATCTTATTGGCTATAGTAATAACTACCAAAATAATGATTGACATGTTTCTTAAAACAAAGCTTGGCTTTCTGATTCGAATAACTGGTGATAATCCCAAGTTAGTCACATCGCTTGGTCAAGATATCGGTAAAATGAAGTTTATTGCATTAGCGATATCAAATGGTATTGTTGCTTTATTTGGAGCAGTATATGTGCAATATGCACAGGTTTATAATCTTAGTGTGGGTGGCGGAATGATTGTTGTTGGATTAGCATCGGTGATCATGGGAGTAAGTGTCTTATCGAGTTTTAATAGACTTAAACTAACTACCATGGTCATCGTTGGCTCACTACTATATCGTATCGCAATTGGTGTCGCTTTAAAGATAGGGGTACCAACATATTTTGAAAAATTAATTACAGTCATCTTGTTTGTAGTGACGATAGTTATTCATAACAAGACACAATCAAAGAAAAGGACGGAAGATAATGCTTGAATTAATTGATGTATCAAAAGTATTTAATCCTCATTCAGTTAATGAGCTTGCCTTATACCACGGTTTAAACTTAAGGGTAAAAAAAGGTGAGTTTGTTACGATCATCGGTTCAAACGGTAGTGGAAAATCGACACTTTTTAATATGATATGTGGCACAATGGCACCAGATAAAGGCGATATAAAACTTGATGGTAAAAGTATAACTAATGTTTTAGAGTATCAAAGATTAAAGCGGTTTGCTCGTATTTATCAAGATCCGCAAATTGGTACTGCTCCCTCATTGACAATACTAGAAAACTTGGTAATAGCTGATAATAAAAACAAGCCGTTTGATCTTACAAAAGCTGTTGATAGATCTAAGAAGGAGTATTTTATAAGTCTTCTACAAATGCTTAATCTTGGTTTAGAAGATAAACTTGATCAACAAGTTGATACATTATCTGGTGGCCAAAGACAAGCACTAGCGTTATTGATGGCTACCATTGGTAAACCTGAATTAATCCTTTTAGATGAACATACAGCAGCCTTAGATCCACAGACGAGTGAAAAGATAGCTATGCTAACAGAGAAGATTGTAAAAAGTCAAAACGCTACAGCTTTAATGATAACCCATAATCTAAAACAAGCGTTAACCCTTGGTGATCGTTTATTAATGTTTCATAAGGGTAAAATTGTGCTAGACTTGGATGCGCTAACTAAAAGTAAGCTATCAGTTCAAAATCTCATTGAACATTTCACAAGACTTAATATGACAGAAGAACTGAGTGACGATATGGTTTTTTCCATGTAACCCTTATGATCAATGATATAAGATACAAAATGACTTAGTGTGTATTAAGTCATTTTGTATCTAAAAATAGTCTTAGTGCTATTTTGGTGATAAACTAGGGCTTAAAAGCGAATTATCTTGACTATTGCCAAAATAGATAATACAATATTAATCGGCACTTTATGCCAAATGTAGCCCCGGAAACTACTTTTGGTTAGGAGGAATTGAATATGCGCCAGACAACAATGGCAAAACCACATGAGGTCAATCGTCAATGGTATATCGTTGATGCGACCGGTCAAACATTAGGTCGTTTAGCATCTGAAATAGCAACTGTATTACGTGGTAAACATAAACCAACATTTACACCACATGTTGATTGTGGTGACTTTGTTATCGTTATCAATGCTGATAAAGCGGTAATTACAGGTGATCAAACAAACAAGAAGTTTTATTATCAACACAGCCAATATCCAGGTGGCTTACGTAAAAGATCTACTGGCGAAATGCGTTCAAAATATCCAGTTGAATGGGTAGAGAAAGCAATCCAAGGTATGTTACCTCATACCAAATTGGGCAATGTACAACGCAAACACTTGTTTGTATATGCTGATGATAAACATCCGCATCTTGCTCAAAAGCCTACAGAATTGGTTATTAAGGGTTAGGGGGAATATACATGGCCACAAAGAAAAAACAAGCAGTTACCTATATTGGAACTGGCAGTCGTAAATCATCAGTAGCTCGTTGCTTCTTAACACCAGGAACCGGCAGTATTTTAGTAAATGGCAAAACACTTGATGAATACTTACCACTTGAAACACTCAAGATGGTTGTAAAATCACCATTAGTATTAACTGAAACACTTGAACAATTTGATATTAAGATCAATGTTCGTGGTGGTGGATATAATGGACAAGCTGGTGCTATGCGTCATGGTATTGCTAGAGCATTGCTAGAAGCTTCAAGTGATTATCGTCCAAAATTAAAAGCAGCAGGCTTCTTAACAAGAGACGCTAGAGGCAAAGAACGTAAGAAATACGGACTTAAAGGCGCAAGACGCGCTCCGCAGTTCTCAAAACGTTAATCTACATTATCGTACAGAGACAATCAAGAACTTCCTTATTTGGTGGTTCTTTTTTTATTAAAGCCAAGCATTTTAATATATTCTTATCTACCCCAAAAATATCAAATTGGGGTAGATAAGAATATTATGGTGTAGATAATGTGAGGTGATTTTTACTACCCCATTTGTTTACTTTCTACCCCAAAAACTATATAATGGGGTAGAAAGGTGGTGGGAAGAATGAAGCAGTATGATTACATAAGTTTATCAAAGATGCTCATTGATACTGAAGTGATGAATTTAATATCTAAAATTCATGAATATAAAGGAAAACAAGAACTATATTTAACAACTCAACCACAAACACTTGAAAAGCTTCAAGCAATATCAATAATACAAAGTATAGATTCATCCAATCGTCTTGAGGGAATTAGTACAAGTGATAAACGAATTAAAGAGATTGTTGAGAAAAAAAGTGAACCAAAGAATCGTGACGAATCGGAAATAGCAGGATATAGAGATGTATTGACATTAGTTCATGAGAATTATTCTTATATTCAACTAAATAGAAATGATGTTTTAACTTTGCATAATCGACTTTATTCCTACTTACCAGATAGTCACAAAGGAAAATATAAACAAATTGATAATCAAATTATCGAAGAATATTTGGATGGAACAACAAAGGTTCGATTTACGCCCATCTCTGCATATGAAACTGATCAAAATATGGAGCAACTTTACGATGCCCTTAATGATGTAGTATCAAAAACAGAAATAGATCCATTGCTTTATATACCTTGCTTCATTCTTGATTTTTTATGTATTCATCCCTTTAAGGATGGAAATGGAAGAATGTCTCGCTTGTTAACATTATTATTGCTTTATAAATCAGGATATATTGTTGGTAAGTATATTAGCATAGAAATGATTATAGAGAGAACAAAAAAGACATACTATGATAGTCTTGAAAACTGCTCGGTAGGTTGGCATGATAACGAAAATAGTTATCTTTCATTTATTAAATGTATGTTGGGAGTTTTCTTGATGGCATATGAGAAGTTTGATGAAAGATATAAAATTATGCTTAATAAAACAATGACCCCAGAAGAAAGGGTTTATCAAGTTATTGATAAATCGCTTTCTCCACTGTCAAAATCGGATATTGTGATACTTTGCCCAGAAATTAGTAAAAAGACTATTGAGCGTGCTCTGAATCAGTTGAAAAGTGATAATAAAATTAGAATGATAGGTGCAGGGCGCAACATAATGTATATTAGATTTGATAGACAAGGTAGCATAGAGAAGCAAATTACACCTTAATACCTTCTTTTAAAGAAATCGAAATTCTAAATACGTTAATCAGTTTATTGATCAACAACTCAAAAACCTCCATAATGCAAATTAACGTTGTGATTACATCAAGTCTGATTAGACTTGATTCATGAAATCGAAAGACACATTTTTGTGTCTTTAATATTTATTTTTGCAATATTAAATTGTGAGTAAAAACTAACATGTGTAAACATATTTTTCTTATTTAGTTTTTATTATGTTTTGAAGATTCGTGGGTAGTTTACACAAGATTATTGACACTACCAAACATCAGTAAGGGGAAATGATACAATTTATTTGACAACTAGAAAGAGTACACTAAATGATGAGAA
>CAZKJS010000035.1:0-17263 GCA_964553255.1 uncultured Erysipelotrichaceae bacterium
TATTCTTCTAACCAAATAAAAAAGACTGTTAACTTATTTTGTCAACAGTCTGAAAGGGTGAGGCTAACCTCACCCTTTTAACTATGCAACTCTGTATTTTTCAAGATATTCAGGGTTAAACAAGTCTAGATTATCAGCTTTATCAAAGACTTTCTTTCCTTCTACATATGTTGATAATACATTGAACTCTTTATCAACAACAACCAGGTCAGCGTCTTTTCCAACTTTGATTGAACCTTTATGATCAGCTACTCCATATACTTTACTAGGATTTAAAGAAGCCATCTTGATGATTGTTTCAAGCGGTATGTGCAATTTTTCATATAAGCATTTGATACCATAAATTACAGGTTTAGTGCTACCAGCTAACCGACCAGTTTCAGTTAAACAGAATCCTTCAGGTGTGACATTGACTGTTCCAAAAGAGCCAAAGGAATATTTTCCTACTGGAGCTCCTGATGGTGGGGTACAATCTGATATCATCATGAACTTATCATAGTCTTTAACTCTAAACATGATCTCAAGCATTTCAGCACTAACATGAAGACAATCACATATGACTTCACATTCTATATTGTCATTTAATAAACAAGCACCTAATCCACCCATAACACGGTGATGGATGCCAGTCATAACATTAGCAGTATGGGTTGAAACAGTAATTCCACTTTTGAACGCTTCATTTGCTTCATGAAAATTTAAATCACTATGAGCATATGCGATTCTAACTCCTTTTTCGACAAGATACTTGATCGCTTTATCACTATCAGGAATTTCTGGGGCTATCGCCACTAATTTTAATAAACCCTTTGAATCATCATACATTTTTGCGACAACGTTCATATCAATATCAGGAAAACCTTTATAAATGCCCTTTTCTCCGACACGATTTAAATAAGGTCCTTCTGAATGAATACCAATGATCCTAGCACCTATTATCTCTTCAGAAGCAACCTCAGCTACATCTTTAATGATGCGATAATCAGCTGTAGGTAAAACATGAGTCACTCCTTGTGAAGCTACACCTTTTAGATAACCTCTTACATGAGTTTTGACATCATCTGACTCATGCATTAAGGAATATCCCATCGTACCATGATTGTGAGTATCAAAGATACCAGGAATGATCAAGTTATCTTGGTAATCAACATCCGCTTTCAAATCAGCATTTGCTTCAAAAAATGAAGTGATCTTGCCATCTTCTATTTTCAAAAAACCATCTTTTACGCCATCTTCAAAATAAATATTTTTGCCTTTTATAATCATAATAACCCTCCATTAAGATAATATTACCATATTTGTATATATATTAATTATCAAATGATCAAATAATCTTGCCAACCTTCAGCTTTCTTAGTTAATATCTCACCAATGCCAGCAGTAACTGTATGTATGTTTAGTTTATTGATTGGGTTAACATTATTAGCACTTAAAGAATTATTACATAGAGCAATTACGATATCATCACTTATCAGTTCATCATTATCCGCAATCGTATTGAAATAGACTACTGCACTTCCCATAACGACAACCTCAAGTATAAGTTCGTGCTCATGAAATTCACAATATTCCTTTAGATTGACTATCTTTATTTTGAGCAATGAAAGCTTATCAATTTTATCAATTATCATCAATGTTTTCAGTATCATGATTTATCACTTTCTTTGGTATGGTAGGAACTAGATTCTTTAATGAAAGGGTCACTAATTCTTTGATCGTTTGCATGACAAATTTCTTAGTTTTATCATCAACATCATTGATCGCTGCTAAAATATTCTTACCTTCTTGAATGATGTCTTTTTTAAAATCATATATCGTTTTAGCATCAGAAGCTTTTATAACTTGATAAAGCGTATCAATAAATAATTCTCTTTCTTCTTTTGTGGCTGTGTTTAACCATTCGTTGATCGTTTTGTTAGTATACTTAGCTGCGTTTGTCAGTTTATCAACATAGACAAAATCATTGTCTTTGATTTCCCATGAAAACGGATCATG
This sequence comes from uncultured Erysipelotrichaceae bacterium, assembly GCA_964553255.1. GTDB lineage: Bacteria > Bacillota_I > Bacilli_A > Erysipelotrichales > Erysipelotrichaceae > JAQUCI01. Next base: position 1,996 of record CAZKJS010000035.1, read on the forward strand.
TTGATAAAACCAAAAACTGCCACTTTTGACAACTTCATAGTGATTTTGATTTTCAAGTAACAATCCAATAAATGATGATTGTGGTATTGTCTTATTTATTAAATGAGTGATACTTTGATAAGTTTGACTGTTGATCACTTCTTTACTAAAACCTGGGCCATCATGACTATAAACCGCAATAATCCGTTTTTTGATACTATCTTTCGCAAACATGGTCGCGTAAACTGCTAAGTTACCACCTTTTGAATGACCACCAAGTATTATATCCAATTGCACATTAACAGCGACTTTGTTTAGATAATTTAAGGCCTCATCTTGTGATGGCACTGGCATAGTGAAGGACATATTGAAATCTTCTTTCCATCCAATCAAAGTAGCGTCAGTACCACGAAACGCTAAGTAAACAAGTCTACTAGAAAGATAGAAGGTCATAGCTGAGAATTGCTTTTCGCTAGTTTCATCAACAGTATTGATATAATCATCGATTTGAATATCACGAAAACGTGGACTAGCAGCCACTGCCAATAGTAATTCTTTATTATCCTCAGGTGACCACACATTATATAACATACCTTCAAAGTGTTCTGCTTTATATAAATCTTTTATTAAAACCTTATCTTGAATAGTTTTAAGTTTGTCAAATACTTTCCCAATACGTAAATATGATAATTGTGATAGAACCAAACTATCAACCGCATTGAAAGGATACTCATCAAAACATAACATCATATCTTTTGCATAATTAGTGATATTGAACATAGTGTCTCCTTAAAAGTATTATATGATAAAGCTTGTATAAATTAAATAACTACTCGTGATCAAACTTGAGAGTATAGGTTAAATGTAATAGAATAAAATAGTAAAGAAAAGAGATTAAAACAATGAAAATTCCCCGCATAACAATCTCAGGAAATGCTTACGATCGTGGTTTTAGTTATGGTAAGCAAGCAAGTGAATTGATCACAAAAAACATCAACAATTATCATCAACTTATGCAAGAACGTAAAAACTTATCAATAGATCAAAGTCGTAAGATAGCTCTATCTTATGAAGAAGTTATTTTTGCATGTAATAGTGATTATATTGATGAGATCAAGGGTATCGCAAAAGGCGCTGATGTGGCTTACGCTGATGTATTGCTTTTAAACTGTCGCAGTGAGATACTTTTCAATACCTATAATGATGATGCTAACGAATGCACCGCTATAACCTTTTTACCATGCGCCAATAATGATCTTACAGTATACGCTTGTCAAAGTTGGGATTTCGCTTCAACACAAAAAGACAATGTTGTTTTGCTTGAAATAAGACAAGCTAACGCTATCATGATGATCGTTGAGGCTGGTATGATTGGTGGTAAAGGACTAAACACTTCTGGGCTTGGTTTGACTCTTAACGCTCTTAATACTGATGGTGGTTCAAGCAAAGGAGTGCCGCTTCATGTTAGAATGCGTAAAATACTTGATAGTGTAAGTTTAGATGTTGCATATCAACAAGTAGTATCACCACCCATCCCCTGTGCATGCAATTTGATCATAAGCTCTAAAGATGGTCTAGCAATAGGGATTGAATTAACCTCGAAAAACACTGCTGTATACTATCCAAATAACGGTATTATCTTTCACACCAATCATTTACTAAATACTGGTATGGATGTTAGTGATCTCAATAAAACATCTGGCAGTACCTTTGTACGCTATGCTAGTGCTAAGTATATACTTGAAGAAAACAAGATATGGCATTTAGCAATGATCAAAGATATCTTTAAAGATCATCGTGGTTATCCTAAATCGATATGTGTTCACGTTGATGAGAGCTTACCGATTATTAAGCAGCTTGGTACCAATCACGCCGTCATAATGGATCTTAATAAAAAGATCATCTATTATGCTCATGGTAATCCCTGCCAATCTGATTTTGAACCATTAGGATTTAGTGACATCTAAGATGAATTACCATAAGTATCGCTTATTCATGAAAAAATCTTATTCAAATCATCCTTATGATGATAATCGTAAGATTTTACAAATGCATCAGATCAAACAAGGCTTACGTTTGATCTGTCCAAAATATGGTATTAAAACCGTCTATCTATTTGGAAGTTACGCATATAATAATCCCGATCGCTTTTCAGACCTTGATTTTATTGTTGATTATGGTAAGTGTCAGGGTTTAGATTGTATTGGCTTTATGGAAGAGTTAGAACGTTACTTTCGAAAAGGTGTTGATGTTATCAACATCAATTCAGTTAGTAAGATCCTAAAAGATGAAATCAAAGAAAGGAAAGTATTAGTCTATGACCAATTATGGAAGTCTTAAACTGATCATTTTCTACAGCCAATTAATCATTGACGTTCATCAAAAACATCATCGTGATAAAGAAGACTTCTTTAAAAATACCGAATATCAATATGCCATTAGCATGTTACTGATCCAAATTGGTGAATTAGCCAATAGACTAACAAAAGATTTTAAAGAATACTTTCCAAACATACCCTGGGAATACATGAAAAGCTTTCGTAATCGTTTAGCACACCAATATGGTGAAATTGATGTAGAGCTGACATTTCAAATATCAACTCTAGATATCACCAGGATACATGCTCAACTGGTAAAGATTATTAGTGATTTTGAAGAAAAATTCCCAAATGTGATCAATATGCAAGAAAAAAATGATTAACGAAAGGGCATTGTGTAAAAAATGCCCTTTCGTATGAAATGCTAACCTTAATCTATTTAATAAGTTTTTAGATACTCAAGATTTTTTAATTATATACGTAATATAAATCCTAACTTTATGATAATGTATTCCAATTATTAATCATACAATTTTATGGACTATTACTAATTTTAGGATATTGAGTAATTGTATGTTATGTTATTATCAATGATATAAATCGTTATTTCTCTCAATATTAAGACATGTTCAGTTACGATTATATACTAATAGGAGTAAGTCGAAACATGTGAGAACAGAAACAAACTACGGTATTTCAACAGGGAATCCTTGGGACTACGTAACTGTCGAGTATGCATGTAGAGTTCTAACAGAAAGGTACTAGTTATGATCGGTGATCGTTTACGTTTGTATTTTAAATGGTATATCAAGACTAGTTTTGGATTATCAGTAAAGCATACTGATAATTTAAACGAAAATGAAGTTCAGTTATTTAAGCGTTTGATTTGGTTTGTTAGAGTTACTAACTTTGCTTTTTTGTTATTGAATATCTCTTTAATCTTTACAAAAATGGTTCAGAGTGTATGGGTAGTATTATTAATATTAGTTTTATCTTATATTGTTTTACTTGGGGCGTTCTTCTTAGTGTTTAACAAAGATAATCTTTCTGAAGAGTTACTCATCAAAATCGGTAGGTAGAATATAACGTCGGAACTTGCGAATTGAAAGGGCATCCATTTAGTTGGATGCCCTTTTCACAAATCTTTTTCATATTTCATCAAGTGCTGCTTTAACATGAGCCATATGGATTTCTTGAATTTTCTCATCTGATTTAATCTCGTCCAAGATAGCACAAACAGCATTTTGTAGAACGCTACCTTCGGTATAATCAGTCGGTAAAACAAAGTCAACCCGATTATTTAAGATCATATTATTAGCGACAGCCTTAGCATTATTTTGATATACAGCGATTGAATGGCCACCATTACTTTTAACAAGTTTCATACAAGGGACATCAGTAAATCCATCCCCAATATAGATCATGTTCTTAAAGCTGATCCGTTTATTCTCTTCTGCCATAGAAGCGTTAAGTTCATCATTTTCAGTAACTTCTAAGACTCCTTTATTTATTCTAAATAGGAACTGCGTCTTACTGGTATAGTTAACAGCCATAGCTGGCCAAATTGGTTCTTCATACTCGTTATAACAATATTCACTAGCGTAAATCTTTTTAAATTCTTTGGCAATACTAGTAGCTTCAATGATCTCTTTTAAACCCGATGATAAGATATAATGTTCCACCTGTAAACCAATACTATCACCATATTGATTGATCCGTTCAAACCAAGTTTCGACTCCTTCAAACAGTTGCACTGCTTTTCCTAAGTTACGAAATTCATCTTTGTTTAAGTACATGCCACTCTTTTCAGCTTCTTGTAACATGACAAACATGTATGACAAGATTTGATCCATATTATGTTTCTTTGTTAAAACTGAACACTTTTCCCAAAAATCATCTGCTTCCATATTCAATGCGGGGATAAAAGAATATTCTTGCATATCACGTGGTGATAACGTTTTATCAAAATCATACATAAGCGCAACTAAAGGTTTTTTAGGCATTCGTATCGCTCCTTATCCTATATGTCTATCATAACACAATCAAAATAAACACAAAAGAACAACAATAATGTTGTATCTGTGATAACTAAATAATAGAAGCTAACATAACTCTGTGCTAAAATTAAAGTATAAAGGATGGATGTAATATGCGCTTTATCTTAGCATTGATCGTTGGTAAAATACTCAGTACTATTGGAAGAATTAACGGTAAAGGAACTAACTTACCGGGCGATTTAGCGCTGAAAGTAGATCCGAAGCTTTTAGCTAAGTTTCGTTTCAAGGGAAAAGTTATCGCTGTAACTGGTAGTAATGGTAAAACAACAACAACCAACATTCTTACTTTCATCCTAAATCAAGCTGGTCATACTGTTATATCTAATCAAAAAGGCTCAAATCTTACAGGTGGTGTTAGTACAACTTTGATCAATCACGCTGATTTCAAGGGTAATGTTGACGCTGATTTTGTTGTCCTTGAAGTAGATGAGCGTTTTTCACGTTTAATATTTAAGGATTTCGCTCCTGATTATTTAATATGTACGAATCTATTTCGTGATCAATTGACAAGAAACGGTAATATCGATGTCATAATCAATAAGCTTGAAGAAGCCATTGCTCCAACAGTAAAGCTTATCTTAAACGCAAATGATCCCATCAGTGCCGATTTAGCTATCAATAACAAGCGTATTTATTATGGTTTGGCTAATACTGAATATTCAGCAAAAGACGCTATAAACATAACCCATGACGCCAAGGTATGTCCAAGGTGCTATCATCGTTTGTCATATGAATACTTCCATTATAATCATATTGGTAAATTCCATTGTGATAATTGTGGCTATCAAACGCCACTGGCTAAATATTTAGCCAAAGACGTTGATCTAATGAATGGTGATTTTAAGATCAATGAGCAAGCTTGTTCAACTGATTTTAAAAGCATCTTCAATATTCTTAATGTAACAGCCGCAGTTGCGACAGTTTGTGAATTAGGATTAGATATCAAATCGGCTTGCCAGATTGCTGGGCGATTTACTATTATGGAACAACGTTATAAAGAATTCTTTATTGGCGATCGTAAGGCTTTGATGATCCTTTCTAAAAATCAAAATCCTGTTTCATATGATCAGTCTATTGCTTATTTGTTAAATATGAATGAACAAAAAAGTGCGATCATTGTGGTTAATAATATTAACCATACTTTCCATAAAGATACAACATGGCTTTATGATATCAGTTTTGAAAAGTTAAATGATCAACTTGATAGTGTTGTATGCACTGGTGAAAGAGCTTATGATCTTGCCTTTAGATTGAAACTGGCTGGCTTTGATGAAACTAAGTTATTAATCGAACCAAAGATAAATAATATCAAACCCTTGATCGCTATGACAAAAGGCACAATCTGCTTTCTAAGCGAACTATATGACGCTAAAGCTGTGATTGAAGCTGTAAAATGAGGAAAATATGAAAAAGATAAATATCCTATGGTTATATGATGACTTGCTAGATCTATATGGTGATAGTGGCAATATTAGTGTTATCACTTACTATCTCACCAAAGTTAACATTTCTTATCAGATAGATAAGAAAAGCATTAATGACAAACTTAGTTTCGACTATGATCTTATGTATATTGGTTGTGGCAAACTCAAAAATTTAATCGTCGCAAACGAACACTTAAAATCATATAAAGAAGCCTTCAATGCCGCTATAAAACAAGATAAGATCATTATCATGACAGGTAATTCGCAATTAATGCTTGGTAAATCGATAACAACCAAAGAAAACGTGACGTATGAAGGTTTAAACATCTTTGATTTTGAAAGCTTTGACAACAACGAAGTTTATATTAGTGATGTGATAGCTTCAAGTGAATTATCTAGTAACACTATTTTGTATGGCTTTATCAATAGAACTTCTTATATTCAACCATACGATAATAAGTATCCTTTTTTAACTATCGAACAAGGGTTAGGTGATATATCGATACCAACTGAAGAGCGTGGTATTGCTTATCATAACTTGTTGGCTACTTGGTTATTAGGTCCACTTTTAGTTAAAAACCCTTCTTTACTTGAAACGATTTTAAAACGTTTAATTAGTAGCGAAGATACTATTGAACTTGAAACGTTACAATATAGCGCTTATGAAATGACAATCAATGAATTCAAATGATTAAATAAGGATAATTTTATGTGTTTTTTAACATGATCATTTCAATCAATTCACTAACTTCCTTACAACGATCACAACAGTCTTCAAGGGCTTCAAAAATATTATTCCAACAAAATATCTCAATTGGATCTTTACTGGTCTGAAATAGCTTTCTAATAGCATCATAATGAATGACATCTGCCATTTCCTCAAGTTCGTTGATCTTGATAAAATACTCTTTTATTGTCTTAGAGCGATGAAAATTCTTAAACTCAATCAACATAAGTCTTAGCACTTCACAACTTTCACTAATGATCGGGGTAAAAGCGCGTGCTTCATCCCTAATCTTTTTAATATTGTACATTGCCAATAATCGTACAACATCTTCAATCGCATCCATGATATCATCAATCTTCGCAAGTAGTGCTGCGATATCTTCTCGCTCAATTGGGGTGATAAACTCATCAGCTAATTTTTTAGTGACTTCATATTTTGCTATATCACCATCATGTTCGATTTCATGAATAGCAACTAACTGCAGATGATTATCCAAAGTTTTAATGTCTAGGATGATATCATGCATAGCTTTTGCACCAAGACAAGGATAAGCCATCAATTCATAGAAACTATCATAGTAGTACGTGTTACTTTTTTTAGCCATAGTATCCTCCTATAGGATAAACATAAAAAGTTTAGTCATGATATAACCAATTAAGCCACAACCAGGAAATGTTAAGATCCAAGTCATTACCATCTCATTTACGATCTTCCAATTAACATTAGATAAGCGTTTCGCAGCTCCTACCCCCATGATAGCGGTTGTTTTTGTATGGGTAGTACTTACTGGAATACCCGTTAATGAAGACAACAACAAACAACCAGCCGCTGCTATATCGGCTGCGAAACCCTGATATTTTGTCAACTTCACCATTTCCATACCAACTGCCTTGATTATCCGATAGCCACCTATTGATGTGCCAATAGCCATTACTGCTGAGCATAATAACATCAACCAAATAGGAATCACAAAGACTGTGACATCACTATGGCCACCGGCTAAAAAAATGCCCAACATGAAAACTCCCATGAATTTTTGACCATCTTGCGCACCATGCATGAACGCCATTGCAGCCCCACCAGCAATTTGGGCATACTTAAAGAAACCTTGTGTTTTACCACGATCCATATTGCCACAGATTAACTCAATAAGCTTCACAAAAAGCCAACCACTAAAAAAGCCAAGTATGGTTGATAGAATAAGTCCATAAATTACTTTGATCCATTCTGCACCATTAATACCAGCTAAACCATTTTGTAAAGCAATCGCTGCACCAGATAAGCCAGCTATTAAGCCATGACTTTCACTGGTTGGAATACCAAAAACCCAAGCAGCCGTTGACCAAGTAACAATCGCAAACATCGCTGCACATAAGGCAATGATCGCATTATCAATATTAGACCCAAAATCAACCATCTTATAGATTGTTTGGGCTACCGTTGCATTTACCAAAGTCATTACAAATACGCCAAGAAAATTAAAGATCGCTGCCATTATGATCGCATTTCTTGGTGATATCGCTCTGGTTGAGATACATGTAGCGATCGCATTTGGCGCATCAGTCCAACCATTTACTAAGATAACAGCAAGCACAAGTAAAACAACAATCATCAATAAAGGATTCGTAAACAACTGCGATATGAAATCGGTAAAGTTGATGCTCATTTTCTTTCCTCTTAACATATTTATAACGCTAACTTAACATATTTACAATATGATAATTGATTATATTTTACTTCCTGATAAAAAGAAAACAACCATCTACCAATGGTTGCTTCTTTGTATATTTTATAGAGGTAACTAGTTTTTCTTAAAGCTTAATATAATATTCAAAAAGATACCAAATATTGCAGCACCAGCAATACATGGAACTTCAAGTCCAAAGAATGGGATAATACCACCATATGCATATTGTCCACCAATACCGATGATAACGATCGTTGCGATAACAGCGATGTTCTTACTGCTAAACATATCAACTTTCTTTTCAATCATGATTGCCATACCTTGAGCAGCGATAGCTCCAAACAAGAACACTTCCAAACCACCAATAACAGCTTGTGGTAAAGCATAGATAACATTGATCAAAGGAGTAAAGCAAGCAATGATCATCGCAATGATAGCTGCGGTAGCTAATACTGGTACTGAGAATACTCTTGTGATTGCCATAGCACTAATGTTTTCCCCATAATTGGTTCCAGCTGGTCCACCGATCATCGCTGATATCATATCAGCGATACCATCACCAATTAAGTTTAATCCTAATTTATCCTTGATATTATATTCCTTCTTTGAACCTTTCTTCTTAGCTAGATCATTAACATAGATATCCAGTTGATACACATGTGCTGTTGATTCAGGTATCGTAGCGATCGCAATCGGCATAATAGCCGCAACAGCGATCCAACTTGCCTTAGGCAAGGTAAAGATAGGTAATGCAAAGAAACCACTATTAGCTGTTGCTGGTAATACTCTAAACAAGCTTACACCTGTTGTAACTTGAATCAAATAAGCAACAACACAGCCAATGACAGGACCAATAAGTAAAGGCAATTGTCCCCAGAATCCTTTAAGGTAAACTGATAATAAGATAACCGCAAACAATGTAACAAGACCTACTACCCAAGCTAGGTTAGTAGCTGTTTGAGCGCTAACAGTACTAATGTTAGTAGCACTAGCAACTGAGTTAATATCCAACATCGCACCACCAGCCAAAGTTAAGCCAATGACCATTGCGATTGGGCCAGTGATTGATGCTGGTAAGATTTTCTCCACCGATTCACGACCGAAACGATTAACAATTAAACCAGCTGCGATTGAAACTAACCCCGACATGATAATACCAAATTGCGCAATTGATATTTTTTCATTTAATGTACTATTTGCTAAAGCACTAGATGACATTAAACCAGCAATCGCTGATAGATAAGAGAAACTTGAACCATAGTATAAGGGTAGTTGTCTTTTAGTGATCAAGACAAAACCTAAGGTAGCCAAGCCACTGGCAAAGATAGTTGTCGAAATGTGGAATCCTGTTGCTAATGCGACCGCAACAGTAGCCGGAAACATTACGATAACTTGTTGAACAGCGTACAATAATAAATGCCAAATTGGGGGCCACTCATCTGGTAAGTAACCTACGATACGATTTTTCTCCATACTTCCTCCTGTTTTATATTTGGAAAAGGCTTACGCCTGTACTCCCATCAGTTTCTTCAAGATTAACGGCAATCATCTCACTTGAAGATGTTGGAATGTTTTTACCGACGAAATCAGCACGAATTGGTAGTTCTCGATGACCACGATCGATCAAGACCATTAATCTAATCTTATCAGCTCTACCAATTGCAAACAAAGCATCCATAGCCGCTCTAACTGTACGACCGGTATATATGACATCATCAATCAAGACAACATGTTTCTTCACGATTGAAAACGGAATATCCGTTGCGTTTAAGATTGGATCAATTGATTGTTGCACTAGATCATCACGATAAAGATTAATGTCTAAGGTACCAACATCCAATTTCACCCCTGTTATCTTCTCAATATTGATAGCTACCCTTTGTGCTAAAGGAATCCCTCTTGTCTTGATTCCTACCAAGCACAAATTATCAATGCCATGATTGTTTTCAATAATTTCATGAGCCATCCGCATTAGTGTTCTTTCAACTGCTTCTTTATTCATTAGTAGTGATTTGAATTCCATCTCGTTGTCTCCTTCGTAAAAAAGCCTTATCTGGATCAGACAAGGCTTCGCACTCAAAATATAAATCTTTGACGATAGCGCTTTGTCAGTCTCTCAGTACTGAACTTAAAAGCATTTTTATTAATATATCATATCTAAAATCAAATGCAAGAGCATTTTGATGGTTACATCATTTTTTCACTCTTATTGGTTTTAAACTTAAGTTTTGGTTGTTCCATGCTGACCTTTGTATTGGCCGCAATAGATCTTGTGATAAAAGCATTACCACCAATCACAACATTTTCACCAATGATCGTATCACCACCCAATACTGTCGCATTAGCGTAAATAGTAACATTATCCATTAATGTTGGATGACGCTTAACTCCCGCCAGTTTTTGACCATCGCGCGTTGATAATGCACCTAATGTAACACCTTGATAAAGCTTAACCCGATTACCAATTACAGCTGTTTCACCAATAACGATTCCTGTTCCGTGATCAATAAAGAAGTACTTACCAATCTTAGCGCCTGGATTAATATCAATTCCAGTATTACTATGTGCTCTTTCAGTCATCATGCGTGGAATTATTGGAACATTGAGTTGATATAATACATGCGCAAAACGATAAACAAAGATCGCAAAGAATCCTGGATAAGATAAAATTATCTCTTCTAAACTAGTAGCCGCTGGATCACCCTTATATATCATCATCACATCTTGCAATAACGCTTTTTGAATATCTAATATTGAATCGATAAAACAAGTACAAATATCATTAACATCATCTTGATCACAATCTCCATCTTTACAGAACATGATCGCCAATTTAATCTGTGTTTCAAGATTAATCCTAATATCATCCAAGATATTCTTCACATAAAGCTTAGCTTCTTCTTTGTTTTGCAGATCACGATTGTAATAGCTTGGAAATACTGCTTTAAGTAATAATTCGATCAATTTAGAAACTTCTTTTAATGAAGGAACTTGTTTGTCTTTATCAAACATGGTGATATTTTTGTCATCATAAAAATCAAGTAGTTGGTTAGCTACGATATTATGATCATGCGTTTTTTTTACATTTTTTATTTTACTCATCTTTAATCCAAATCCGTAAATAACTTTGTTGATAGATATCTACCACCATCATCTGGTAAGACCACAACTATGTTCTTGCCAACATTTTCAGGTCTTAAGGCAACAACCGTCGCTGCCCATAATGCAGCACCAGAAGAGATACCAACAAACAAACCGTCAGTTATCGCTATTTCTCTGCCTTTAATTAAAGCATCATCATTACTGACTGTTATTATTTCATCATAAACGTTTGTATTTAAGGTATTAGGCACAAAACCTGCACCAATGCCTTGAATCATATGTGGTCCTGCTTCTTGTTTAGATAAGAATGGTGAAGCACTTGGTTCAACCGCAATGATCTTAATGTTAGGATTTTTAGCTTTAAGATATGCACCAACACCACTGATCGTTCCACCTGTTCCCACTCCTGCCACAAAAATATCGACTTTGCCATCAGTATCTTCCCATATTTCTGGTCCAGTTGTAGCTTGATGTACGGCTGGATTTGCCATGTTATCAAACTGTGATGGGATAAAACTGTCTTTAATTTCTGCTTTAAGTTCTTCGGCTTTGGCTATAGCTTGTTTCATTCCCATACTGCCTGGGGTCAATACAATAGTTGCGCCATAAGCTTTCATGATCTTTTGGCGTTCAACGCTCATGGTATCAGGCATGACAAGAATCACTTTATATCCTTTTACTGCCCCAACATAAGCTAAACCAATACCGGTATTACCTGATGTTGGTTCAATGATAGTTGCGTTAGGTTTAAGTTCACCACTAGCTTCCGCTGCTTCAATCATCGCTTTAGCGATGCGATCTTTGACACTACCTGATGGATTGGCTTTCTCTAGTTTAGCCCATAGATTAGCCTTTAATTGATGTTTATTCATATAATTATTAAGCTGAACGATTGGGGTCTTACCAATCAATTCAACTACACTTTGATGTATTTTCATGATTACTCCTTATTTTCAAATTGTGATAACAAATACCCATACCCTTTATCAGCCATTTTTTCTTTGGGGATAAAAAGTAATGAAGCACTGTTAATACAATAGCGGATCGAACTTGGTGACTCTGGATCATTAGTAAAAACATGACCTAAATGTGTATTGCCAGTTCGACTCAACACCTCTACGCGTTTATTAAATAAACTGCGATCTTCCATATACACAAGGGTATTATCATCAATCCCTTTGGCAAAGCTTGGCCAACCACACGAACTAATGTATTTATCCTTTGAACTAAATAAAGGCTCACCCGTAACGATATCAACATATATTCCCTCATCTTCATTAGTGTGATAACTATTGATGAATGGTACTTCGGTTCCTTTTTTTTGCGTCACTTGATATTGCTCACTAGTTAAACGCGTCTTGATCTCTTCATCAGTTGGTCTATCATATGGTTTAGCATCAATCATAAGTTGACTAGCTTCCTTTATTTCCGCTAAATTGATATGACAATATCCACTTGGGTTTTTGATCAAGTAATCTTGATGATAATCTTCAGCGTCAAAGAAATTTATCAATGGTCCAACTTCAACATTGAATTTTTTAGTTCGAAGTTTTTCAACATTTACGACCTTTTCAACAATGGCTTTACTATTATCATCTATATAATATATTCCAGTTTGATATTGCGTACCGATATCATTTCCTTGACGATTAACAACCGTTGGATCTATCACTTTAAAAAACAGGAACAACAAAGATTCAAGACTAACTTTTGTATTATCAAATTCTATTTTTACGGTTTCTTTAAATCTTGTTTTACCACTACATACATCTTTATAATTAGCCATATCTAACATATCACCATTAGCATAACCAACTGTAGTAGTGATAACACCATTTACAACCTGCATTAAACGTTCAACTCCCCAAAAACAACCTCCAGCAAGATATATTACTTCTTTATTTAGATCATTCATTTTTATTCCTCCTATGTTAATCAACACAATATATATTTATCTTAAACGATACTTTTGTTTTTAACTGTTTAAGCGCAGCTAAACGCATCTTACCCGCTATTGGGGTTCTATGATAATAAGGTGTCATCATGAATAGTGCCATGATATCCTTATGATCATCAAGCTTTATTTCGTATTCAATCGCTTCTTCACTTATCAACTTAAAACCACACAACTCGTCTTTTTCTTCATTAAGATAAACTGATTCATATAATACTTCTTTTAATTGTAATAAGTGCTCTTTACCAGGTGTGACCATTATCAATATGCCTTCTTTTTTTAAAACACGATGATATTCATTAAGATTAAATGGCGCAAAGCAATTTAGCACAAGATCAACACTCTCACTAACGATTGGTAAATCTTGATTATGAGCAACAATATAAAGAATATCTTTATTAGTTTTTTGTGCTATTTTAATTGCTTTTTTAGCGATATCAACGCCAATGACCTCTAAATTGACAATTGCTTTCTTGATCAAATCGGTATAATATCCTTCGCCACAACCACTATCTAACACTATTTTGACATTCGCTTTTTTGATTAGATCAATTAGTTTATCACTTAATAAGTGATAATGTCCTTTGTTAAGAAAATCTCTTCGTGCTTTTATCATTTCAGAGGTATCACCATACTCTTTGTGTCTTTGTTTAAGAAGTAAATTCAAATATCCCTCTTTACTAATATCAAAACGATGATCATTTTCACATTGATATTGTTGTTGATCTTTAAAAAGTTTTGTTTGGCAAATTGGACAGCGTAATATCATATTAACCTCTTCTGTTTTATTTTATCACACAATCAAAAAAGTGCATTATAAACGCCCTATTCTCATATTAGTTATGATCTTTATTATAAGTATTTATGTTTCATGATGTAATCATTGATCAAAGCAATCGCTTCATCAAGGTCTATGATACTAGTATCAATTGCAAGCTCAGCATTATTTGGAATCTCATACGGACTTGTAATACCAGTAAAGTTTGGTATTTCACCTTTACGTGCTTTTTGATATAAACCCTTTATATCTCTTTTCTCACACACCTCAAGTGGCGTACTCACATACACTTAAACAAATGCTTCACCAATAATAGCACGAGCGAGCTCGCGATCTTGTTGATAAGGCGATATAAATGATGCCATGACGATCAAACCAGCATCATTCATCAGCTTAGCAACTTCTGCGACTCTTCTAATATTTTCAACCCTATCTTCTTCTTTAAACCCCAAGTTTTTGTTAAAACCAAAACGTATATTATCACCATCAAGTAACATTGTGTGTTTACCTAAGTTGGCAAGTCTTTTTTCTATGCCATTAGCTAATGTTGTTTTACCAGAACCAGATAGTCCAGTAAACCAAAGCGTAAATGGTTTCTGGTTTTTAATATTAGCTCGATATGCGGGTGTAATTTCGGTATGTTGATAAGTTAAATTGTTAGCTCTTCTTAGATCATAATAAATGACACCACAAGCAGCTGTCATATGTGTGACTCTATCAATTAAGATAAAGCTACCAAGTGCTTTAACATGATCAAAATTCGCAAACACCATACGATCTGATAATGAAATATCAACATTAGCAATCTCATTTTTAGTTATTGATTCACTTGGTAATAATGACCCTGTATTTACATCTACCACATGCTTTATCTTTAACACCATGGCTATCGTTGACTTTGTGCCACACTTCAACCAATAACTTCTTCCTTGTATTAACGTTGAATCATCCATCCATAATATCGTCGCATTTAATAGATCACTTACTATTAGTGACGATTCATTAGTGATCACATCACCCCTGCTCACATCAATAGCACGATCTAATTCAATACTTACTGCTTCACCACTTATAGCGCTATTTGTAGTAATACCGGCTTGATATATCGTTTTGATATAAGCTTCTTGATAATTTGGTAGCACTGTTATCTTGTCATTGATACTAATAGCTCCCTTTTCTATCTGACCTTGAACTGGTACCCTTTTTTTGTACTTATGTATCTTTGTCGAATATTATATCATA
>CAZKJS010000036.1:0-699 GCA_964553255.1 uncultured Erysipelotrichaceae bacterium
AATGGCTAAAAAAGTTTATAAGTTTGAATTCTGCGGCCGTAATATAACCGTAGAAACAGGGGAAATAGCCAAACAGGCCGGTGGGAGCGTACTGGTCAGATATGAAGATACGGTAGTGTTATCTGCCGCTACAGCTTCAAAAGAGGCAAAAGATGTCGATTTCTTCCCATTAACAGTTAGTTTTGAGGAAAAATTATATTCTGTTGGAAAAATACCCGGTGGTTTTTTAAGAAGAGAAGGTCGTCCAAGTGAACATGCTACATTGACTTCACGTTTGATCGATCGTCCAATTCGCCCATTGTTTGCGGAGGGTTTTAGAAATGAAGTTCAAGTAGTCAATACTGTTATGTCAGTTGATTATGACTGCTCACCAGAAATGGCAGCTATGTTTGGTGCATCATTGGCCTTATGTGTATCTGATGTACCATTTAATGGTCCTATTGCTGGAGTAACAGTTGGTTATGTTGATGATGAACTTATCATCAACCCAACAGTTGCACAAATGGAAAGATCAAGTCTTAATTTAGTTGTTGCTGGTACAAAACACGCCATTAATATGGTAGAAGCTGGTGCTAAAGAAGTCAGTGAAGAGCTAATGGTAGAAGCTTTGATGTTTGCTCATGAGAATATCAAAGTATTATGTGGCTTCCAACAACAAATTATGGATGAATGTGCTAAACCAAAAATGGAAGTCAACCT
>CAZKJS010000036.1:709-16433 GCA_964553255.1 uncultured Erysipelotrichaceae bacterium
TATGCCAGATGCTGAACTTGAGAAAGAAGTTAAAGCATTAACGCAAATTGAATTTGAAACGGCTGTAAAAATTAAAGAAAAGCTTGTGCGTTATCAAACAATCGATGACATTACCGATAAAACAGTAGCTAATTTTGAAGCAAAAGAATATGGCAATGATAAGATTAAAGATAAAACGATAAGCCAAGTCAAAGAAATTTGCCATAACATAGTAGCAACTGAAGTTAGACGCTTGATATCTGTTGATAAGATTAGACCAGATGGTCGTGCAATTGATGAAGTTAGACAACTTGATTCACAAATTGATCTATTACCACGCGTTCACGGCAGTGCTTTATTTACTCGTGGTGAAACACAAGTATTATCAATTACGACTTTAGGTGCTTTGGGTGATAATCAAATAATTGATGATCTTACTGAAGTAGAGTATAAGCGTTTCATGCATCATTATAACTTCCCACCATACTCAGTTGGAGAAGTAGGTAGAATGGGCAATCCTGGTCGACGTGAAGTTGGTCATGGTGCTTTGGGAGAAAGAGCTTTACTACAAGTTTTACCAAGTGAAGAAGAATTCCCTTATGCAATTCGTACTGTTGCTGAGACACTTGAGTCTAATGGTTCAAGTTCACAGGCTAGTATTTGTGCTGGGACATTATCGCTTATGGCAGCCGGTGTTCCTATTAAAGCGCCAGTTGCTGGAATTGCTATGGGTTTGATCACATATGATGATAAATATACGATATTGACTGATATTCAAGGTATGGAAGACCATTATGGCGATATGGACTTTAAAGTAGCTGGAACTGATAAAGGTATCACTGCGCTACAAATGGATATCAAAATTGAAGGTATAAATGCTAAGATTTTAAAGGAAGCTCTTGATCAAGCTCACAAAGCAAGAAAAGAAATCATGGCTAATATGTTGACAGCGATAAGTGAGCCTCGCTTACAAGTAAGCAAGTATGCGCCTAAGATTGTTAAGATGATGATCAATCCTGATAAGATTAGAGATGTTATTGGCAGTGGTGGTAAGATAATCAATCAAATTATCGCCGAATGCAATGATGTTAAGATTGATATTGAAGATGATGGCAGAGTATTGATCTATCATCATGATCAAGCATCTATTGATAAAGCTAAAGAAATGATTGAATCAATCATCAAAGTAGCTGAAGTTGGACAAATCTATGATGCGAAAGTAGTTAGGATTGAAAACTTTGGTGCTTTTGTTGAACTATTCCCAGGAACAGACGGTCTGTTACATGTATCAAAGATCGCATATGAACGAGTTGAAAAACCTTCAGATGTATTAAAGATTGGTGATATCGTTAGAGTAATCGTTACTGAAGTAGATGAAAAGGGAAGAGTCAATGTTTCGAAAAAAGCATTGTTAGAAAAACCTGAGGGCTATGTTGAACCAGAAAAAACAGCACGTAAACCGTTTGTTCGCAACAAAGATCGTAAAGGCAAAGAGTAAATAGTATTTAGTCAAAGTGGATAACGTTATCCACTTTTTTATTATCATCTTAACCACAAGCTAATAGATATGGTAAAATACGCTCAAGGATGTGATAAATATGGATTGGTTAATACAAGCAGAGAAATATGAAAATGAGATGATCAAAGATTTGATAGCTTTAGTTAATATTCCTTCAATAACCGATGAAAAAACCAAAACGGATAATTCGCCTTTTGGTTATCAAATGCGCTGTGTACTTGATGAAGCATTAACATTAGGTAAAAGAGATGGTTTTAAAGTAAAAGATGTCGATGGTTATGTTGGTGTTATTGAATATGGTGATAATGAAGAAGCAATAGGTGTATTGGGTCATCTTGATGTTGTACCGGTTAGTGATGGATGGAAAACAGATCCTTTTAATGCCATAGTCGATGATGGTTATTTGTTTGCGCGAGGAGCGAGTGATGATAAAGGACCAACGATAGCTGCTTATTATGCAATGCGATTACTTAAGGACAACAATATTAAGTTGAAACGTAATATCCAATTAATCCTTGGAACTGATGAAGAATCAGGTATGCGTTGCATGCAATACTATAAGTCTAAAGAAAAATTACCATTAGGTGGTTTTGTCCCTGATTCTGTTTTTCCAGTTGTATACGCTGAAAAAGGAATAATGAATGTATCATTGCATAATAAAGTTGATACGGTAATAAAACATCTTGATGCTGGTCAAAGAGTTAATATAGTTATTGCTGATGCAATTGCTCAAGTTGATAAACCACCATTAAACGATCTTTTTAATTTCTATCATAAAGCAAATGATCTAAAGGGCGAACTATGGCAAGATGCTAGTAGCAGCTTTTATCGAATTTATGGTAGTGGTGCTCATGGTGCTAGACCTTATCTTGGTGTAAATGCAGCATGGCATTTATTTAATTTTATTGGTGCCGCATATCATGATGAATTTGCTAGTAAGACCGCTTTTTTATTAAAAGATTGGATGGCTTCAAATCTAAATAATCGTATTGAAGGTGTATATTTAGGTAATTTAACAATGAATTTGGGTATCGTTAAGATTATCGATCAACATGCAATTTTAACTCTTGATATTCGATATCCTAATGATATTGATGAGCAAATAATACTAAGCAATATTAATGAAGCGATCGCTCAACAAGACTTTCCTTTGATAGCTACGATCAATACGGTAAAGCCACCACTGTTTGTTAATCCAGAAAGTGATATGATCAAAACTTTAGTAGATATCTATCGTAAGTATACTAATGATAATTTTACACCGATAATGACGATGAGTGGTGGTACGTACGCAAGAACACTACCTAATTTTGTTGGTTATGGTGCAGGATTTGTTAATCGTAAAAAACCAAGTCATGTTGGTAGTGCTCATGAAAATGATGAAGGTATCGAAATTAGATCATTAGTTTTGGCTTGTGCAATTTATGCGGAAGCATTAATAAAGTTGGCTGATATTTTATGAGAATGCGTAATAAGCCGTGGGTTAATGATTACTTAAATGATTATGATAATGATATATTAGTTCAACCAGACAGTCTTAAAGGTAAATGGCGTCAACTCTTAAACGTTGATGAGATACATGTAGAGATTGGTTGTGGTAAAGGTGATTATTGGATTGAAATGGCAAGAAGAAATCCAAATCAAGGATGGATTGCTATTGAAAAAGAACGAAATTGTGCTGCGATGGCATTAAAAAAGGCTGAGGTATCAGCACTTGAAAACATTCGTTTTATTTTAGCTGATGCTGAGATGATCAACCAATGGTTTGATGATCAAGAAGTAGATTATATCCATCTTAACTTTAGTGATCCTTGGCCAAAAAAGCGTAATACCAAAAAAAGACTTACATACGATAGTTTTTTGGATAGTTATGCCTCAATACTAGGTAAAAATGGTTGTATCATCATGAAAACGGATAACAAGAAGCTTTTCGAGTACAGTCTTATAAACATGCAAAGTACATGGATCATGGTCAATGTAAGTGTTGATTTTAGAAGTGAAAAGCAAGATGATGCAATTACTGAGTATGAAAACCGCTTTATGATAGAACAAAAACCAATTTATCGTGCTGTTTGGCGAAAACGATAGTGAAAAACTTTCATTAAGGAAGTATAATAGGCATAAGGAGTGTTGTATTTGAAAAAAACCACTAAGATATTGATCGTTACAATCATTGCCATGCTTGTCCTGTATGGATGCTCATTTGAGAAAACCAACGTTGATAACATCGACAAGCGAATGAACAAGGCTATTGAACTTGTGATTGAACAACCAGTTGCATCTTATCAAAATATGAATAAGTCATTGTATGGCTATTTTTTGCCACTTCATGTTGGTAAACGAGACAGTACGGCATATTCAAATCTTTTGATTATAGATAATCATGAAGTATTAATGAGTTTGAATCCATCATCAATAATCATCGATCAATATTATAAAGGTAACTCAAGCAAAAAAGTTGCCACCTATGATATAGCGATTTATTCGAAAGTATTTAAAACTACTGATTACGCTAACAAGAATTTGGATTTATCAGTAAGTATATTTGAATTTGAACAATATTATTATATGTTGGTAAAATCAGCGTATTTTACATTCTTGACAACAGCACCCTTAGAACAAATGCCAATAATAATTCAAGATATTATACGCATTATTAAAACGACGTATGTAAATAAAGAAAAAGTCTTAGCAACATATTCTCGTAAGGAAGCCATTAATTATCAACAACAAGCAACTACAATATTCAGCCAATCGATACCTGAAAACGGAACGTTGGCAGAAATGCTTGAGAATTATTTCCCCAATTATGATTTTTCCGATGATTCACAAAATTTCAATCAAGATAATAGTGGCGAGCAGAACTATCCTCATGATGAGGAAGAGTAGCTAGACAGGAGATACCAATGCTGAGGTGGTTTATTGATTTATTCTTTGATGTTGAAGAAGAGATTATTGAAGAACACAAAGAAGAAGAGGTTGAAAAACCGGTGGTAGAAGAGCTTTCAAAGAAAGTTCTTATTGAACCTGAAAAGTTGAATGTTAAAAGTGAAACCAAAAAAGAGGATAGTATACCTGATCAAGATATATCTATTAAGAAAGAAGAGAAGAAAAGAATCTTTATTGATGATGTTAAAGTAACGAAAAATGAACAACCAAGTACTGAATACATGGGGTATGAAGATAAAGATTATCAATTTACACCAATTATAAGTCCGATGTTTGGTGTCGATGAAAAGCATCAGCCTAAGAAGACGGAGTATAAACCAAGTGTAAACGCAATAAAAAATACTAGTGCAATTGGAACGATAATCTCACCAATATATGGACTAGATATCCAATCAAAAATTCGTAAAGTAAGCGTGATAGATGATCAACAGATACCAATTGTGAATATTGATCTTGCAGAGATGATAAAGGATGATTTTGATGAAGAAATTAGTGAAATTGATGATCAAGTAATAACTGAAAATTTGGTCAATATAGATCAAGAAACAAGTAATGAAGTAGTTGAAACAATTTCATATAGTGAGATAGAGACTAAAACAATTCCAGAAGTGGAAGTTAGCAGTAAAACAAAAGATGAAACAGTACAACAAGATAAAAAAAGTGTTTTACATAAATCAGATTTAAGTGAAGAAGAAAAATTTGAAGTCGATAACCAGCCTAGCTTGTTTGACTTTTAGGGGTGATCAGTATGTATTATTTTATTGGAATAAAAGGAGCAGGAATGGCTGCTCTAGCATGTATTTTGTATGATTTGGGTCATGAAGTATGTGGCTCTGATTTAAATCGTCATTTTTTCACGGAAGAAGAGCTGCGTAAAAGGAATATAGCGATATTTCCTTTTGATGCAAACAACATTAAAGATGGCATGAAAGTAATCATTGGTAATGCTTTTAAAAATGATTTTTGTGAAGTTAATGCTTTAAAACAACATAATGATATCACTAGTTGGCATTATCATGACTTTTTAGGTGAGTTCATCAGTAATTATCAGAGTTTTGCGGTTGCTGGATCACATGGTAAGACTACCACTACTGGAATGTTAGCTGCGATGTTAGGCTATGATAATCCAGTTGGATATTTAATAGGTGATGGTAGTGGACATATTGATGAAAATGCTCAAAACATGGTCATTGAAGCAGATGAGTATCAACGCCATTTCTTAGCTTATAAACCAGATTATGCGATTATTACTAATGTTGATATTGATCATGTTGATTATTTCAAAAGCGAAGAAGATTACGCTTTGGCATATGAGCAATTTTCTAAGCAAGTAAAAAAAGGATTGATTCTATTTGGTGATGATTCAAAAGTCAGAGCGCTTAATATTGAGAAAACGCATTACTATTATGGTGAAAATCCTGATAATGATGTAAGAGCTGTCAACATATTCGAAGCTGTTGATCATATGCGTTTTGATGTTATTTATCAGAATAAACTTTTTGGAAGCTTTGATCTACCATTTGTTGGTCGGCATTTGCTTTGGAACAGTTTAGCAGTTATCACAACAGGGATTTTGTTAAATAAAGACCCTTTGATCATCAATGATGGTTTAGCTTCTTTTAAAGGTGTTAAAAGAAGGTTTGTGATCGAAGAGATTGGTGATAATATTTTTATCGATGATTATGCTCACCATCCAACTGAAGTAGCAGTTACTATCAGAGCAGCAAAAACTCGTTATCCCGATCGTAAGATTATCGCTATATTTAAACCACATCGTGTTTCACGAGTATATCATTTTGCGGATGAATTTGCGAAGACATTGAGTATTGCGGATGTGGTCTGCTTATGTCCTTTCACTTCAATTGATGATAAGGAAGATGGTATTGATATTGATATTACATTTCTGCAAGATCGCATACCTGGGTCATTTGTTGTTGATGAAAATGTGAATGATGCTGCGTTTTTAGCTAATATGGGACCAGCAGTCTATCTTTTTATGTCTAGTAAAGACATATATGGTTTAAGTAACCTTGTTAAGGACAATCAAAAGCGTTGAAAATATTTTCATAGAAGTCTATAATTGAAATAGAGGTGAACTAATGGATGAACTATTGGTAATATTAGCTGATATCAGTCGAAAATTGCTACCGATACTTGGATGTGTAGCATTGATATTTCTATTTGTGCTATTCCGTAAGATGATCACATTTGTCAATAACTTAAATACATCATTGTTAAAAGTTAATAATACGATTGATACCGTTGATAGAAGTCTTCAACAATTGCAAGTTCCGCTTAATACAGTTGTTACAATTAGTCATACAATAGATACAGTTCACGATTACGGTAAAAAAGCATTTAAGGAGTTGATTGATTTTATCGTTGAAAACATAGCCAAAATTAAAGCTTGGCTTGAAGAAATATTAAGAAAAGATAATAAGGATGAAGTGAGTATCGTAATAAATAAGGAGGAAGATACTGATGTCCAATAATGAAAAAAGACCTTTGGAAGATGTAGTTAGTGAGCTTAACGAAAAAGCTGAAGAATTCGCTTTGGTTGCTAAAGAAGATGTAAAGGATAGTGATGAAAAGACTAGATTATCAGCTGAAAAAATAGCTGATGATACCATAGAAGCGATTAAAACCTTGATTGATCAAGTTGCTTTAAAGTATGAAGAAATTACAGAAAGTGAGAAATTCATTGAGTTTAGCGAAGTAATCAAGAAATTAACTAACAACTTGATAACTGAGGGGAAAAACAAGATTGTTGAACTTAAAAACAACCCAGAGATCAAAGAAGGTTGGGAAAAGACCAAAGAACAAGCTGTAAATGCTGGTAGTAAAGTGGTAGGATCAATCAAAGAAAATGAAGAATTAATGGAAACATTAAATATCGTTAAAGGTGTTACGATCAATATTGCCAAGAAGTCAGCATCAGTTATCAAAAATGTATTTGATGATATTACTGAAAATCCAAAAGTAAAAGAAGGTATCGTTAAAGCTAAGGCCGCAACACTTGATGTTGCAGGTAAAGCGTATGATAAGTTGGAGGATTGGCTAAGTCCTGAAGAAGCAACGGTTGAAACTGAAGAGACTACCGATAGTACAGAGAAGTAAGCGGAGGTACTAATGAAAAGAGTAACAATTTACGATGTAGCAAATGAAGCTAATGTATCTTTGGCAACGGTTAGTCGAGTTATTAACGGTGTTGAGATTGTTCGTGCTGATACAAGAGATCGGGTTCAAGCTGCTATTGAAAAACTAGGATATAAACCAAACGCTATTGCTCAAGGTTTAGCGCTTAAGAAAACAACAATCATAGGTTTAGTAATTCCTGAAGCAAGTTTTACCTACACTGGACAAATTATCAACGGTTTACTTGATGTTGCCAAGATATATAAGTACAATATCATGCTACATACAGTTACTGAGGGTATCTCTGAAATTAATGAAGTAGTTGAGAATATCATCAAATCACGAGTTGATGGTGTTGTGATTTACAGTGATAAATTACAAGAAAATGAACTATCAACACTAACCAAGTATGAGATACCGATTGTAATTATTGGTAATAAAGCAGCTAAAGAAAAAATAAGTTCGGTTTATGTAAATATTGAAGAAGCAATCAATGAAGTTGTTGATAGCTATTTGTTTAAGGGAATAGATGATATCGTGATCATTGAAGATAGAAAAAATCGTAATTCTATTCAAAAGATGGTGGCTGGCGCTAGTAAGGCGTTTGAAAAACACGGTAGACAGTTTAATGGTCTACTCGAAATACCACCACAGTATCGTAGTTCTTATGAATTTTTAAGTGATTATCTAAAGGATCATACTCATAGTTTGGTATTAACTAATCGTGATTCTCAAGCGATGGCATGTATTAACGCTGCTAAGGAAATAGGCATTGATATTCCAGCTCAAATGGAAGTCATTTGCTTAATTGATACTAAATATAACTCGATGGTAAGACCACAGTTATCTAGTTTCTTTATTCCCAGCTATGATCTTGGAGCAGTTGCGATGCGGGTGGTCACTAAGATGTTGCATAACGATAATGAAGAGAAGCCAATTGAGTTAAGTTATGTTTTTACTCCAAGACAAACAACAAAGTAATAATTTGACAAAACTTAGTAGATTTAATTATAATAATGAAGCGATGAAAAGAAATAGTAATCTTGATAAACCTAAGAGAAGTCGTGGTTGGTGCAAACGATTGGTCATAGAAAGATGAATACAACTTGGAGCAGTCATAAAAAAATATGACCGTAACCGGCGTTAACGGATTTGAGCATATCTTTGATATGAAATTAAGGTGGTAACACGTTAAGCGTCCTTATCGACGCTTTTTTATTTACCAAAGGAGCTAATATGAACTTTTATGAAGAATTAAAATGGCGAGGCCTTGTTAAAGATGTTACGGATGATGAAGGACTTAAAGCAAGATTGAATAAACCAATAACTTGCTATTGTGGTTTTGACCCAACGGGTGATTCTTTACATGTTGGTCATTTGCAGCAATTATTGTTGCTTAGAAGATATCAACTTAATGGTCATCAACCGATTGCTTTATGTGGTGGAGCGACAGCGATGGTCGGAGATCCAAGACCGACAACTGAAAGAGCTTTACAGTCTTTAGAAACAATAGCTAACAACGCTGAAGCAATTAAGGGACAACTTGCCAAGCTTTTAGATTTTAAAGCCAGTAATAAAGCAATCATGGTAAATAACTATGACTGGCTTTCAAAGATTGGAATCTTGGAGTTTTTAAGAGATTACGGTAAGTATTTCAATGTCAACTATATGATCAACAAAGATATTGTTTCATCAAGACTTGAAACCGGTATTTCATTTACCGAGTTCACTTATACGATATTGCAAGCAGCCGATTTCTTGCATTTATACGAAAATTACAATTGTGAACTACAAATTGGTGGAAGTGATCAATGGGGTAATCTGACTTCTGGATGTGAATTGATCAGAAAAGTAAAACCTGAAGCTAAAGTTTTTGGCGTTACTAGTCCATTGATCACTCGTAATGATGGCAGCAAATTTGGTAAAAGTGAAGGTGGTAAGAGTGTTTGGTTAGATCCACAAAAAACTAACAGTTATGAGTTTTATCAATTCTGGTTAAACACTCCTGATAGTGATGTTGTAGATTATTTAAAGCGCTTATCATTTAAGACCCCTGATATGATCAATGAACTAGCACAGCAACAAGGTGCGAATCCTCATTTGCGAATTGCGCAAAAAGCTCTAGCTGAAGAATTAACCTTATTAGTTCATGAAGAAGAAGGTTTAAAAACAGCCTTGAATATCACTGATACTTTGTTTGGTGGTGATATTTCACAGTTAAGTGCTTCAGAGCTTAAAGATGGTCTGTATGATGCCCCAAAAACGGAAGTTGAAAGTGGTCATGATCTTACTGAAATACTGATTATCGCAAAGATTGCCGAAAGCAAAAGAGCGGCTCGTGAACTGATTAATAACAACTCAATCACCGTTAATGGCATAAAGGTTAATGATCCAACTATGATCATCAAAAAAGAAGACGCAATTGATCAAGAGCTGACAGTAATTAAAAAAGGTAAGAAATACTATTATGTTATAAGTTTTATCTAAAACAAGCGAAAGCTTGTTTTTATTCAATTTTTATTGTGCTAATATTCTTCGTTTTACTCATTATTTCATAACTTAATAGACGATTTTTACTGAAAATGGCCATGAAGAAATGAATCACAGCGAGTACAAAGATCAATGTAATAAATATGATCGCAAATATTAAGATAATATTCATCAAGTAGTGTTGCTTACTCATAAACGTTAATAAGCTGATTATCGTAAATGGAGCAGGCAAAATGATAAAGTAAAGCAAACCATAACGATAAAGATAATGATAAAATTGTATTTTAGTTTGATCACTTGCGATAACTCTTATTCTAACCATATATTTACCCAATGTATAACCATTAGTAAATGTTGGAATAATCACAAAAACTAATATAACAGCTAAAACATATAAGACAAAGAAAGAACTAACACTAATTGAGAATAATGATAGTGTACTTGGTATATTAAATATCAAATCGCTGAAGATGATGAGTAAAAAGATACAACTCCAATCAATGATAATGGCAAGTATACGACGAGGGTAACTTACGATAGTACCTTTTTGATATGCTTTTTGATCAATAGTCTCACGTTTTGGTAAGAAGAAACTAAACATCGGTGTGATCAAGTATCCTAGCATTCCACCAAAAGTATTGGTGATCAAATCGTCAATGTCGAAAATTCGATAAGCTTTTGGGTAAATACCATACAACCCACTTAATTGTGTTAACTCAAAAAACAGTGTTAGCAAAAATGTAAGAGTTAAAACTTGAAGCCACGATCTTTTGAAATAGTAACGAAGGTAGATGCCAAAAGGCATAAACAGCATGATATTAAAAAACACCGTTGTAAAAGAAGTTGAAAGTAAAGCATCAATATACGTACTTGGATCTTGCCATATAAACTTTGATTTCATAATAAAATCATTAACGAACATAAAAGGAGTGAGTTGAGGTGTTATGACTTTCATCTGCTCAACCGTTTCAAAAGATGGTAAAGGAAGTATTACCAACAAATAACAGCACAGCAAGTAAAAGACAAAAGAATAAATGATCAATGTTCTGATCATAACAATAGAACCATATTTTCGATACTGGCTTACCATGTATGGAATCGTAATGAATAAGGCAATAAAGGGAAATAGTAAGACTCCGGTTCTGATTTGGGGTATAAAGTATCTCATTGCACACTACCTTTTCAATACATTATATTCTACCACAACCTTTATTATAACATTAGATAAAACTGAAATTAGAGTGTATGAAAATATAAATATGCTATAATACCATAGAGGTGTTGATATGCGTAAGATATTGATCATGATCATATTTGTTGTTTTTTTAGGTGGTTGCGCAAGCAAGAGTGACTCTATAGATAAAATCAAGCTTGAGAACTATTCGTATATATACCAAACAATAACCGATAACGACACTTTCAATGCGGTCGCTAATTATTATGATTTGCAAGTTGTCATGACTAAGATTGATGATCAACAATATCGTTATGATATCATTATTGATAATCCCAAAATTGCCATGTACGATATAAAAATGATGGCAGTTGAGAATAATATTGATTATAGTTTAGCAGATAAGATGATGCCGAGTATTGGTATTTTTGATGATGAAGAATTCAATATGGTTCCATTTCAAGTTAATAAGGATTTGGGTTATGTTAAGGGATTGGTGATCAGTGGATTAACTGATAAACCAATCGTAAATCTGAAAATAAGAATTGTATGGAAAGATTATTCGAAAGTTGAAGAAACAAAGGAATATTTTAACATAACAGTCGATTATAATAGTCAAAGTCCATTAGTTAATGATGCTGAAGATGAAGTAGTTGATGAAGTGATCGATGATGTAACTGATGAAGTAACGGAAGAGTAGATATATGTCACAAAAAAAACAAACACTTATCTTAGGTGCTTTGACTAGTTCCGCTGGGATTTTTGTCACAAAATTACTAGGGATTTTTTATATGGTCCCTTTTACGGCGTTGGCTTCGGAGGCTAATCTTGATTTTTACTCATATGCTTATGGTATTTATCAAATTCTTTTAAATATTTCTTTAGCGGGATTACCATTTGCGATTGCGACGATGGTCGCAAAGTATTATTTAAAAGAGGATTATAAAGCTATTGTTTATATTAAGAAGCTGGCTAACTATACGATGATTGGTTTTGGTGTTATTGCTTTTGGTGTTGTTTGGCTTTTTGCAACACCGATCGCTACTTATATCACACCTGATCAAATTACTCCAGCTGATTTAGAAAAATCTAAGAATGTTATCATGGTCATTGCGTTGGCTTTTTTTACTGTTCCTTTACTTAGTAGTTATCGAGGGGTTTTTCAAGGCTTAAAGGATATGAAGACGTATGCTTTATCGCAAGTATTAGAACAGTTTTCGCGAATTGCGTTTCTTTTAACATTTGGTTTTATTGCGGTAGCGATTTTTAAGCAGGATGGTATCTGGGCAGTATATGGGGCTGTTGGTGGAGCGTTTATTGCTTCTGCAATATCAATTGCTCATATTCTTTTATTTCGACGTAAACAACTTAATAAACTACAAATATTGGCTAATCAACAAGAAAACGATACCGCTGAGCGTAGGCTTTTAGGTCGCGAACTTTTCAATTTCGCTATTCCATATTTACTAGTAACATTTTTAGGTAATAGTCTTAATATCGTTAATACGACATTCTTTGCTAGCGCTATGGATTTAGCAGGACAAAATGCTGAAAATACCCGGTTACTGTATTCAATGGTTATGTTAACTACGGGTAAGCTTACATCTATTCCCCAGTTTTTAGCTACTGGTTTTGGGGTAGCGATCGTTCCTTATGTAACAACTTGTTATGAAAAAGGTGATTTCAAGATGTTGAGAAGGTATGTTTTGGATGCACTTGATAGTGTGTTGTATTTGGCATTACCATTATGTTTCTTCTTGTTTGCGATTGAAACTGAAATTTATTATGTTATGTATGGAAGTCAAACTAGTTATATATTAGGTGGTGAAGTATTAAAATGGGCTTCTCTTACTGCACTTTTAGGAACGATATCGCCGGTTGTAAATGGCCTTATGATGGCTATCAGACTTAGAAAGAGCAATATCATTATCATGGGCATTGGTTTTATCGTTAAATTTGTGGCTTTTTTCCCATTAATTTATCTTTTTGGTTATTCTGGTGCGATAACAAGTAGTGCATTATGTAGCATTGTAATTATTTTATTGGATTTATACATGATAAATCGTCAATACAAGATTAACTTCAAACCAACATTGTTTAAAATAATGTTTATGATAATTGGTTTATTAGCGATGTATGGTAGTTTTTATCTGTTGCGATTGATGGGTCTAAACGTTATTGATCAACCGCGCTTGATTGCTACTTTAGAGCTTGCTGTTTATGGTGTTGTTGGAATTGTAGTTTATCTACTTGTTACCTCATATTTAAAACTTCCTGAAACGATATTTCAAATCAAAAATGAAAATATCCTCAGCTATCTAAAACGAAGAATTTTTAAAACTTCAGACTAAAAAAACCACCGAATTGGTTTTTTATGTTACTGGTTATAGAATTGAACAACTAATGCTTCATTGATATCTGGGTTTAATTCATTTCTTTCTGGTAAGCGAACATAAGTGCCTTTGCGATTGTCTTTATCAAGGCTTACGTAAGCTACAGTATTCAATGTTTTTTCAAGGGCATCAGCGACTAGACTTAATTTCTTTGAGGCTTCTTTTAATTCAATAACCGTATTCGGCTTAACTATGAATGAAGGAATATCTACCTTCTTGCCATCTACCAAGATATGACCATGATTTACCAACTGACGAGCACCACGACGAGTGTTCGCAAAGCCTAAGCGATATACAAGATTATCTAAACGGCTTTCTAACATAAACAAGAAGTTATGACCAGTAACACCGTTCATCTTACTTGCTTTTAAGAAGGTGTTGTAGAATTGTCTTTCATTTACTTGATATAAATATCTGATTTTTTGTTTTTCACGAAGTTGTAAACCATAGTTTGATAACTTCATTCTTCTGGTTGGTCCATGTTGACCAGGAGCGTACTGTCTCTTCTTTAATTCTTGTCCAGTTTCTAAGATTGAGAAACTCAGACGACGGGCAACCTTATGGGTTGGTCCTTTAATTCTTGCCATGTAAATCCTCCCTTTGTGTTTTATGGCGATAAAACAACAACAGGCACAAATCATCATCCTAGTGTGTCAATTAGTCGATTTCGCCCTTTGCAGCAGGGTTACTTTACTCCATGAATATCATGTAATTGACGCATTGATAGGTGACTTTGTATGCTGCTATCATTCATGCCTAGGTAGTATAACAAACCATCATGATAAAGTCAAACTTATGATAAACGTGGATTGTGTAAAATAAGTGTGGAATAGAAAAAGCGATATACCCTATAATTAAGTTTGAACACATAACACAGGAGATATCGCATGACTATTTTAGCACACCAATCAAATTTAAGCATCCTAACATCACAATTATTAGGAAATATTACCATCAAAGATTTGATCCATCCACTAAATACCACCTTTACTACTTCTAATTACGCCACCTTTATCGAAACGATCGTTTCAGATGGCTATCAAATGATTAGAAAATCACTAGTTGAACTTATCGAGAAGATGGATAAAGATTTTAGGGATTCATCACAGCGGACTGATTATTTCTACGTTAAGGTAAGACGCCCCAGAACCTTAATTACCCCGATTGGAGTGATAACCTTTAAGAGAACTATCTATCAATCACGTAGCGATAAATCAAGCTGTTGTTATATTGATGAGCGTTTAGGCTTACCTAAGTACGATCGTTATGATCCCTGTGTAAAAGCGATGATCGTTGAAAGTTACGCTGATACCAATTCGATGATCAAAGTAGGACAGATTATTGGTGATCGTATCTATTCAGCCTTCTGTTTAAACCCAGACAGAGAACGTTATCGAATATCAAGACAAACGGTCCTTAACACTATTAGAAACGCCAGTAGCTTCTTATTTACCCAACCAAAGTTAAAACATACACCTGATTCAATTATTATCATGGCTGATGAAAAGTACATACCTATGCAGAACACTGCGGGACATAAACAGATGGTCAAGGCTGCGACTATCTATGAATCTTCGATAACTAAACATAAGCGTACAACGCTACTCAATAAACATGTTTTCCTACATACTGGTATTGATTTCTGGGACGATGTTCTTGATCTTTTAGAAGATAAATATGACTTTGATAAGCTTAAACGCATTCATATATTAGGTGATGGTGCTTCCTGGATCAAAGCCGGTGTAACAGCCCTAAAGACAGCTAAAAACGATATCACTTTCTCTCTTGATCGTTTCCATTATCGTCAATCTATTAATCGTATTAGTAGTAATCCAGATATTAAAGCGATGCTTATTGATTACGTCGAAAATGATGATAAACATAATTTCGAAAAGCTCACTAAGATCATTGAAAATGATTCTGAGCTTAAACTAAAATCAACCTCTGATAATATCACATATATTAAAAATCACTGGAGAGCTATTCACAATACCATGAGACACATTAAAATCCCCTGTAGTATGGAAGCGGCCATTTCTCATAACCTTGCCTCACAGTTTACCAGTGTTCCTAAAGCTTACAAGA
>CAZKJS010000037.1:0-15999 GCA_964553255.1 uncultured Erysipelotrichaceae bacterium
CCAGATGAGGTGATGTTTGTGACTGATTTAGCACTTGATTTAAAACGTCGTGACTTTACTATTAATGCGATAGCTTATCATCCAAAGCACGGATTAATTGACTATTATGATGGCATTAGCGATCTTAATGATAGAATACTAAGATGTATTGATGATCCACATTTGCGTTTTGATGAAGATGCGCTTAGAATCATTAGGGCTTTAAGATTTTGTGCTTGTTATGATTTTAAGATTGAAGCTAATACACATTTTGCTTTATTGACTAAGACTTCATTATTAAAAGATATTGCTATTGAGCGCATTGTAAATGAATTTTTAAGAGCACTTGATGGACCATATATAAAAACAGTCATAATTGATTATCATCCAGTTTGGATATCACTTTTTGATGAATTAGCGTTGATAAATGAATGTTGGCTTAGTTACCAGCTTAGAGTAGATTATGATTGTGTGAAAGAATCAGCTGTAAGACTAGCGCTTTTCTTTTATCCTTTATTTGCGCATGATCAAATACTTTTTGCAAGTCTATTTAAACGTTTGCGCTTACCAGTCAAACTGATTAAGCAAGTTTTTTTGATCATGCAATACCAAGAGTATCAAATAAATGATAAGAAATCACTGAAACATTTACTGCGTTTGGTTGGTGTTGATGTTACAAAAATGATCATCGCTTTTAATTACAGTTCATTGATATTTGATAAAGATCAGTTTGATAATTTTGATCATATGATCACATTGATACTTGAAACCAATGAAACATATCAATTAAAACAATTACTGATCAAGGGAAGCGATCTAATTGCAGTAATTAATGAAAAACAGATGATAGGAATTATCTTGAATGAATTATTGATAGAGGTGGTCGAGGAAAGACTTGAAAATGACCATTACAAATTGCTCGCAAGAGCAAAACGAATGTATCAAGAAAAAAATAATGCCAAGTAATTCTTAGCATTATTTTAAGATTCGCATTTCACATTCTAATTGATAACCAGTATTTGTCTTAACGACGTCTTTGATATGATCAATCAAATCTAAGATATCTTTGCTGGTGGCATTATCGTAGTTGATCACAAAACCAGCGTGTTTGATTGATACCATTGCACCACCAATACGATATCCTTTTAAGCCACAATCATCAATAAGTTTGGCCGCAAAGGCCCCGACTGGTCTTTTAAAGGTACTACCAGCACTAGGGTATTCTAATGGTTGTTTAGCAATTCTTCTGGCGAAGAAATCATCCATTTTATTTTTAATTAATTCTTTTTGGCTAGGTACTAACTTGATTTTAGCTGATAAGATACAACAGCGATGATCATGAAAATAACTATGACGATAGCTAAATGCTAATTGCTCGTTAGTGAAGGTTTGAATTTGATTGTTTTCATCAAGAAAGTTGCACTCAATAACAACATCCTTGATTTCACCATCATAAGCTCCAGCGTTCATATAAACAGCACCACCAATTGATGCTGGAATACCATAGGCAAATTCAATGCCACTTAAACTATGTTCATAGGCAAAAATACATACATCTCTAAGTGATGCTCCTGCTTGACAGGTTATGATATCATTCTCTAGTTCAATCTTATTGAAGTTCTTACTGATGATTATGACTAAACCATCAACACCTTCATCTAAAACAAGGGTGTTTGAACCTTTACCTAGAATATAGTAAGGAATGTCATGTTTGTTAGCTAAATTGATCAAGGTCATAATTTGATCGATATCATTTGGCCAAGCGATAAAACGGGCATTACCACCGATTTTAAGGCTTGTATATGAGTATAATGGAATGTTTTCTTTGATCAAACATCCGATTTTATTTATATCCTTGATAAAACCTTCTTTGGTCATCTGAAATCTCCTTAAATCGTAGTTATTATATCATAATTTAGCTTTTATGTTAGTCATAAGATATAAAAGCTATTTTAATGACATTTCATTTTAAATATTACTATCGTATATCACTTGTTTTTTATATATAATGTAATCATAAATCAGCGAGGATTGACAATGAAACTTAATAAACAGGAAAAAAGCTGGATCTTGTATGATGTGGCTAACTCAGCCTTCACAATGGTTTTGACCGCTACCATTCCAGTGTTTTTTGCGGCTTTAGTTGATAGTGCAGGAGTTAATGCGGTTAGTAGTAATGCTTTAGTACAATTCTTATTCGCTCGTAATGCCAATTTGGCTTTAGCTGGTAATATTGAAGCTTTCGCGGCTTTAAAAACAGCGTTGTTTGGTTTTACAACGACAGTCGCAGTTGTTTTAGTAGCGATCATAGCGCCAATCATTGGTGCAATTGCCGATTATCGTGGCATGAAGAAGAAAATGTTTGCGATATCACTTTTGATTGGAGTTGCTGGTCTTTTATCACTTGGTTTAACCCAAGATTGGATGGCTTATCTATTTTTGATCATTATCGCGCGAATTGGTTATTCAGCTGGTAATATCTTCTATGATTCAATGTTGGTTGATGTAACCAGTGATGAGCGTATGGATTATGTATCTTCATTTGGCTATGCTTGGGGCTATATTGGAAGTTGCATACCTTTTACGATTGGTATCGCATTAATCTTGACTACACCATTTGGGTTAACGATTCAACAGGCTACCCAGATATCGTTTATCTTGACTGCTGTTTGGTGGATTGCGCTTACAATTCCATTATTGAAAAATGTTAAGCAAACATATTATGTCGCTCCAGTTAAAAATATCGTTAAGTCGGCATTTAAAAGGGTTTTTGAAACTTTAAAGAAGATAAAACAAGATAAAAGATTATTACTTTTTATCATTGCTTATTTTTGTTATATCGATGGGGTCTATACCATCATTTCAATGGCTACAACCTATGGTACGGAAGTAGGTTTAGAAGCTACTAGTATGATCGTTGCTTTGTTAGTGACCCAGTTTGTGGCTTTTCCAAGCGCTATTGCGGCTGGTATCTTTGCTAAAAAATATGGTGCGATCAAATTGATCAAAGTTTTCATCTTAATATATGGTCTTATCTGTATTTATGGTTATGGTCTTGATACGCAGTTTGAGTTTTGGGTGTTGGCTGTTAGTGTTGGTTTAGTTCAAGGTGGTATCCAATCACTATCTCGTGCTTATTATGGCAAGATCATCCCTAAAGAAGAATCAAGTGAGTATTTTGGTTTCTTTGATATCTTCGGTAAGTTCGCTGACTTCTTTGGGCCATTATTGATAACCATATCTGCTAGTATGTTTGGTGCAAGTAAGTATGGAATATTGGCATTAGTATTATTGTTTGCGATTGGGTTTGTCTTAATCTTACAGGTTGAAAAAATTGATCAGAAAGCAAATATTTGATCATGAACAAAGAAGATTTGAAGTATCTTAAAAGAGCGATCAATAATGCAAAGGCGATGGATGCGATAGAGTATGAAGGAATAATTTATCAGGCTGATGATTATTTGAGCTTTTATAAAAACAAACTAAAAAAAGCCAAGCTACTTATTAGTGTGATTGCGCTTGGCTTGTGGTTTTTGATCATTTTCTTCTTCAATCTTGAATCACGCTTGTTTGAGCTTATTATCTTACTTGTAATGTGCATCGTCTTTTATCTGATCAATGAGCGCATGGTGAATGTTATCATACCTGATGATAGTTTCAAACATATGAAGAAGCGCTAATAACGATCAATTTGTAAGTTGATCTGATAATTTTTTAAGGGTGCTTCTAATTTATCAAGTATCATATCGTTTAGTTTAGGATCACTGATCTTTAGCGTGAAAGGTACTGTTACATCAAAGTATACCTTATTTTGTTTAGATCTTTTAACGATTCGAAAATCATGGATCGACAGTTCGCTGTTGATCTCTTTTATTTTCTCAAGTACGATTTGATAGAGTTTATCAGTGACAGGATCATTGATCGCTATCGGATCAATATGGATGATAACTTGACATTCCAACGCTGCTTTTATTTCTTCTTCAATATCGTTAATAATATTATGCATCACAAGCAGGTCACTATCAGCGTCAACTTCAACATGTAGTGATACCATCAAGTTTAATGGACCATAATCATGAATGATCAAATCATGATAGGCTAATATTTGTGGATGATCAGCTAGTATCAGCTTAATCTTTTCAATGTAGGCTGGATTGGGTGGTTGACCTAATAATGGGTTTATTGTTGATTTAAGACTTTGATAACCAGTATTTAAGATAAAGAGTGCAACGATGATACCGGCGTAACCATCAATGTTGATGGAAAAGAAATGCGAGATCAATACGGCAATAAGCACGATTGATGAGCTGAACACATCCATTAAGCTATCATTAAATACCGTCATTATTGTGGCTGAATTGATTAACTTAGCGATTTTGAAGTTATAGTATGCCATATAAAGTTTGACAATGATCCCTATGATCATAACCAATAAAACAATAAGATCATAATAAAAAGGGGTTGGATTAATGATTTTGCGTACTGAAGCAACTAGAAGTTCAAAGCCAACTAATATTATCAACAAAGCAATTATCATCCCTACAATATACTCAAAACGACCATGACCAAAGGGATGGTCGTTATCAGCTTTTTTCCCTGCTATCTTAAAGCCAACTAGGGTCAATAAAGAAGAAGCACTATCGGAAAGATTATTGAAGGCATCAGCAGTGATACTAATAAAACCACTTAATAAACCAATGGTAAGCTTGAATGTGAATAATAATATATTCAATAAGATACCAAGAATGCCACAAGCCATGCCGTAGTTTTGACGTATATCATTTTGATTTCTTCGCTTTAAAAAGTAATAAATAAGATTGATCATGATCAGTATTTCCTTGTTTATCTTGATTATAGAACCAAAATCGAAAAAAAGCGATATGTGCATTTATGATTAAAGAAGATTTAATTTTATGAAAGCACTTGCGAAAAATATTTAATACTATAAAATATAGGTATAAACTGACTTACCTAATAATGAAAGAGGTGCTTGATATGGGGGTCTTTAACACAATTGTCACTAATCATGCTTTCATTGTGACGGGCACGTTTAGCGTGCGTCAGATTATTAATAAAATGATTTTTTAAGGTGGTATGATCATGCCATTTTTTTATTTATCAAAAGGAGGATTAAGTCATGGATCAGATTAATAAGGTTTTCTTTGATGCCGCTGCGTTGGGTGACTTAAAAACAGTTAGTGAAGCTCTAACAAAGGGTGCTGATGTCAATTATCAAAATGGTGATGGTCGCTCAGCACTAATGCGTAGTGCTAAACGTGGTCATTTAGAGATTGTTAAGTTACTTATGGCTAATAATGCATTAGTCAATCAAAGAGATAACAATCAAAAAACAGCGATCATGGGAGCTGCAAAGAAGGGGCATCTTGAAATTGTAAGATTGTTGGTGGAAGCTGGAGCTGATGTAAATGCGGCTGATTATAACGGTCGTAATGCTTTGATGCGAGCCTCATTCTTAGGACAAAATGAAGTTGTTGAATACTTGCTAGCTCATAAAGCGGAAATAAACGCTGAAGATGAAATGGGTAGAACAGCACTAATGGAAGCATGCTTGGCTTTTAGAATGGATGTAATTGAAACATTATTGGTGAGCGGTGCTGATATCAACAAACAAGATAAAAACGGTTGTACAGCATTAATGCGTGCCAGTTATTCGGGATATGTAGATTTATGTAAGATGTTAGTCGAGCATAATGCCGACAAAGAAATCGTAGATAAAGCCGGGAATAAAGCGATTGACTACGTACGTCAACAAGAGTTTTCGGATTTAAAAGATTATTTGAAATAGATAAGGGGAAAAATGATGAAAGATTATGAAGCGGCTTTAATACGCAATGTTTGTTTATTGGGCCATAGTGGTAGTGGTAAATCCACTTTCGCTGAAGCAGCACTATTTGTGACTAAGGCGATCGACCGCATGGGTAAGACCAGTGATGGTGCTAATACCATGGACTATGACCAAGAAGAGATCAAGAAAGGTAGTTCGATTTATTCTGGTATCGCACCAGTACAATGGAAAAACGGAAAGATCAATTTTATCGATACACCAGGGTATCAAGATTATATTGGTGAAATGGAAGCAGCTATCGCCGTTTCTGATGGCCTTTTAATTTTAGTTAGTGCCAAAGATGGTATTCAAACTGGTACTGAAAAAGCTTGGAAAATCGTAGCTAAAAAGAAAATTCCAAGTGTCTTCTTTATCAATAAGATGGATGAAGAAAATGCGTCTTTTGAAAAAGCATATGGTGAACTTAGAAGTAAGTTCCATAATTCGATCGTAGCATTTGAACTACCAATAATTGAGAAAAATAAGACAGTTGGAACGGTTAACATTCTTAAAAGCAAAGCTTTCTATTATGGTGAAAATGAGGGTAAGGAAGTACCATCAGAAATGAGTGAGACCGTTAAAAAACACTATGACCAAATAATGGAAGCAGTAGCCAGTGCTGATGAAGAGCTTATGGAAAAGTTTTTCGCTGGTGAAGAGTTTACGGAAGAAGAAGTGATAAGAGGATTAAAACTTGGGGTTTTAAATGGTGAGGTTAGACCAGTACTATGTGGTAGCACTTTACATCATAATGGTATTGAAATCGTCTTAAAGACAATTTTTGAATATTATCCCTCATTTTCTGAGCATAAGACAATCAAGGCTAAGAATCGTAAAGGCGAAGAAATTGAGCTTGAAACAAGCGAAAACGCACCGTTTTCAGCTTTAGTATTTAAAACGATCATTGATCCTTTTGTTGGTCGATTATCTTTTATCAAGGTTAATAGTGGCACGTTAACACTCGATGCTTCAATCATTAACGTTCAACAAGATAAAGCAGAGAAATTCAATCAAATTAGTGTCATGATGGGTAAAACACAACATCCAGTAACGAAACTTACAGTTGGTGATATTGGGGTACTAACAAAACTTCAAAATACGCAAACTAATGACACATTAGCGACATCTGCTCTGCCAGTTATCTTACCAACTATTACATTTAGTAAACCAATGTTAGCGGTAGCGATTGAACCAAAGAGCAAAAACGATGAAGATAAGATGTCAGGTGCATTACAGAGAATTTTAGAAGAAGATATGACATGTAAAATTGTTAAAAACGCTGAAACTAGACAAACTGTACTTTATGGTGTCGGTGATCAACATATTGATGTGTTAGTGAATCGTCTAAAAAATAAATATAAAGTAGAGATAACCTTAGTAGAACCAAAGGTTCAATACCGTGAAACTATTAAAGGTAAAGCTGAAGTCCAGGGTAAACATAAAAAACAAAGTGGTGGAGCTGGTCAGTTTGGTGATGTATGGGTTCGCTTTGAGCCTTGTGATTCTGAAGAGATGGTCTTTGCGGAAGAAGTATTTGGTGGTGCGGTTCCACGCCAATACTTCCCAGCAGTTGAAACGGGTCTTAGAGAATGTATGCAGAAGGGTATCTTAGCTGGTTATAAAATGGTTGGTGTTAAAGCGACTCTTTATGATGGTTCATATCATCCAGTTGACTCAAAGGAAATTGCCTTTAAATCAGCTGCGCGTTTAGCGTATAAAGCTGGTATGCCTAAAGCTCATCCAATCCTACTTGAACCAATTGGTAAGTGTAGTGTTTATATTCCAGATGATTATACTGGTACCGTAATTGGTGACTTTAATAAGCGTCGTGGTATAATAATGGGGATGGATATGATTGAAGATGGCGTGCAATGTGTTAACGCTGAAGTTCCATTAGCTGAGATGCAGAAATATGCGACTGAGTTAAGATCAATGACTCAAGGGAGAGGTAGTTTTGATCTAAGTTTTGATCGCTATGAACCAGCACCGCAACCAATCGCTGATAAAGTGATTGCCGAAGCAGCTCGCAATAAAGAAGAGGATGAGGAAGATTAATTCTTCCTCTTAATTAAGAAAAGGGGAAATAAAATGGCTACGTATCATGATTTGTTTAAGGTTGGGAAGCAGTATTTAGCTGAAGTTTGTGCAACACAAAAAGATGTTATCAAAGCATCAGCGCAACTGATGGGAGATTGTATGCTTGATAACGGATTGATCCAATTATTTGGGGTTAATCATAATCACGCTTTTACGATGGAACTTTTCTATCGGGCTGGAGGCTTAATGCCTTATCATGGTTTCAATACCCGTGATCTAGTACTAAGAGGTAAGGTAAGTAAAGAAGAATATGATGATAAGAACTTCCTTAATCGAAGTGATATCGTTGATATCATGTGGGATATGTACAATGTGGCAGCTAATGATATGTTTATTATCTGCAGTGATCTTGGTAATGAAGGCTGTGTCATTGATTTAGCATTAAAAGCTAAAGCTAAAGGTCATAAATTGATCGTTGTGACATCATTGAAAGAAGCACAAAAAGTAGCTAGCAAACATCCTTCCAATAAGAAGTTATATGAATTGGCTGACATGGTAATTGATACTTGTACGCCTAATCCAGATGTTGTGACTAAACTAAAAAGTGGTGCCATGATAAACCAAATGGCAACTTTGACTGGTAATACGATCGCGCAAATGTTGACAGCTGAGATTTATAAGTATCTTGTTGATAATGGTAATGATGCACCAGTACTATTAAGTGCAAATGTAACTGGCGCTGATGTCCATAATCGAGCGATATCTGACAAGTATCTTGGACGCTGGAACGCGTAAGAAGGAGCTAATCATGACACAAATAACAATGGAATATTTCTATGACGAGTTGATTAAAATACTAGGTGTACTTGAAACTGAACAAGGTGAAAATATTGAAAAGGCTGCCAAGCTATGTGCTGATACGATGATGAATGGTGGCGTTGTACATGTCTTTGGTTCAGGACATTCGGTTGGTGTTGGCTTTGAACTGCGTGAACGTGTTGGTTCATTAGTGCCATTTCATCATATTCGTACCGATGATTTCGTTATCAAAGGCTATACTACCTTAGAAGATTTTAAGAATCCTAACGATATCTTTGAGCGTCGTTCTGGTATTTCCGCAAAGATGTATGATCTATATAATGTACAAGCAAATGATGCCTTTATCATTATTTCTAACTCAGGCATTAACGGCTTAGTCATTGATATGGCGATTAAAGCTAAAGAAATGGGACAAAAAGTCATCGTAATGACAAGTATGCAACATACAACAGCTGAACCAAGTCGCCATCCAAGTGGTAAAAAACTTTATGAACTTGGTGATGTTGTTATCGATAACTGTGGACCTCAAGGTGATGCTTTGATTGAAACAGGTCGAGTAGAAAAAATCTGTTCAATATCAAGTATTACTGGTGCTTTTATTGCTCAATCCTTAGTGACGGAGATCTGTCGCATTATGGAAGAGTGTGATTATGAACTACCACTATTAAGAGAAACTGAGCATCAAGCAGCTAATGAAGAACTAAAAGCGCGTTATCGTCGCTGCGAATAATGAACAGGTTACTTGATCTAACTAGCAACAGTATGCAAAGCCTAAACAAAAAAGCGTTGCTTGAAGCAATCGCTAATAGTGAGGGTAGAGTAATGATGGCAGAGACCATTGGTACTGTTATGCCGATGCTAGGCAACATCACAAATGCTGAGTTTGTCGCAGCGATGGGTGTTGAGATGATAACGCTCAATGTTTTAGATGTTGATAAGCCAACTATCAATGGACTAACTGATACTACTGATGTTATTGGTAAGGTTGCGGAATTAACTGGTCGTATCATTGGCATTAATCTGGAACCAGTAGGTCAAACCACCTTAGATCAAAAAGATAATATCTGGGCTTTAAGTAGTGGCCGTAAAGCAACGGTTGCTAATGCAAAAAAAGCACTTGCGCAAGGAGTAAGATTTATTACGCTTACCGGTAATCCAGGGGTAGGCGTAGATAAGCAAGCAATAGCTACATCACTGCTTGAACTAAAAGAGGCAGTTGGTCAAGATATGATATTGATCGCTGGCAAAATGCATGCGTCTGGCATTGTAAATGAAGCCAACACAAAGCTTATTACAATAGAAGATGTTACTACTTATATTGATAATGGTGCTGATATTATCTTACTGCCAGCGCCAGGTACAATTGGCGGAATAACCCAAGATTATATCGAATCATTGATCAGTTATATCCATCAGCGGGGTAAACTCGCGATGACAGCGATTGGCACATCACAAGAAGGTGCTGATGTTGATACTATAAAAAGAATTGCTCTGATGTGTAAGATGGCGGGAGCTGACATCCATCATTTAGGTGATGCTGGTTATCTTGGAATGGCTTTACCTGAAAACATCTTCGCTTATAGTGTTGCGATAAGGGGGATTCGTCATACTTATCGTCGCATGGCTATGTCGATAAAAAGATAAACAGCTCAGATTTCTGAGCTGTTTTCTTTAATGTGTTCAAGACCACTTTCAAATAAATAGGAAACATGATCATCAGCTAAGCAGTAAAATACTACTTTACCTTCACGGCGATTTTTAACAATGTTTGCTTGTCTTAAGATTCTTAATTGGTGAGAGATAGCTGATTTACTCATATTTAATAGAATTCCTAGATCACATACGCACATTTCATGTTTATCAAGGGCGCAGATAATACTAATCCGCGTTTTATCACCTAAGATCTTAAAAAAATCACTTAAGGTGCTTAAATCTTCAGTCTTTTCCATTTTTAACATTACTGCATTAACAATATCAGCATGAATCACTTCACAATCATAAGCATGAGTTATTTTAGTCAAAAGGAGTTCCTCCTTATATCTTGATTTTATTTTACCACATTAACATTAAACATAGTTGTTTATCGTTGACAATTGAATACATATTCAACTATAATAGTCATAGTTGAGCAACCATTCAACTGAAAAGAGGTAGAATATGATTAAAACTTATATCCTTAACGATCTTGATTGTGCAGTTTGTGCTAGCAAGATCGAAGCGAATATCATAAAGATCAAAGGGGTTAATCGCGTTAATGTGAACTTTCTTGCTGGCAAGATAGAGATCGATGCTAGTGAAGAAGATCATGAAGATATCCTTAAAGCGGCTAAGAAGATCGTAAAACGTTATGAACCAGATGTTGAGTTAGTAATCGGTTAATATGAATATCAAACTTAACAAAAATCAACAAAAATTGGTTCGCATTACTTTAGCGATCAGCCTTTGGCTTTTTGCGATCATGATCAAAGCTAATGCATGGCTTTTTTTAGTAGTGCTTTTGATCAGTGGCTATGATGTAATATTGAAAGCCTTTAGAAGCATTCTTGAGAAACAAGTATTCAATGAAAAATTCTTAATGAGTATTGCCACAATTGGTGCCTTTATGATAAATGAATATAGTGAAGCGATCGCGGTTATGGTCTTTTATCAAATTGGTGAGTATTTTCAGAGCCGGGCTATAGCT
Organism: uncultured Erysipelotrichaceae bacterium; assembly: GCA_964553255.1. GTDB lineage: Bacteria > Bacillota_I > Bacilli_A > Erysipelotrichales > Erysipelotrichaceae > JAQUCI01. The sequence goes on from CAZKJS010000037.1 coordinate 11,364, forward strand.
AAATCCCGTAAATTTATCAAAGCTTTACTTGATCTTAAGCCTAAACAAGTCAATTTGATACAAGATGATGAAGTTCTTCAAGTATTACCAAACATTGTTAATATAAATGATATTATCTTGATAAAGCCAGGTGAGCAAATTCCACTTGATGTTGTGGTCATTGAAGGATCATCAAGTGTCAATACCGCTGCTTTAACAGGTGAAGCAATATATAAAGATGTTACTATTAATGATGAACTTTTAAGCGGTTATATCAACATTAACGGCTTGCTTAAAGCGCGGGTCATAAAAGTTGAAAGTGAATCAACGATCACGAAGATATTGGCTTTAGTTGAACACGCCACTAACAGAAAAGCGACAACAGAAACATTTATCACGCGTTTTGCTCGTTATTATACGCCGATTGTTGTTATTATCGCTGTATTATTGACTTTTATCCCATTTATGATGGGGTTTGATCTAACAACGTGGTTATATCGTTCGTTATTGTTTCTAGTTGTTTCTTGTCCTTGCGCTTTGGTCATTGCGGTACCATTAAGTTATTTCGGTGGCATTGGCAAAGCATCAAAAAATGGAATCTTAATCCAGGGTAGTAATTATCTTGAAGCATTAGCACAAGCTAAGACATTTGTTTTTGATAAAACTGGTACTTTAACTGATGGTCAGTTTAAAGTTGAAAAGATTAGTACAACTTATGATAGTGAAGAACTACTAAAGTTAGTAGCACACGCTGAGTATCATTTATCACATCCGATTGCGATGGCGATCAAGCAAGCTTATGGTAAAAAGATTGATGAAAGCTTGATCAAAAGTGTTAAAGAGCTACCTGGTTTAGGAGTAGTCGCTTATATTGCTGATCACAAAGTAGTTGTTGGTAATCGACGATTAATGCAAGAGATGGCTTCATATCCTATTTCGCAAGATGTGACAGCTGAGCAAACAGTATACGTAGCTCTTGATGATACATTCGTTGCAACGATAACTTTGAATGATCAAATCAAAGCTGATGTTATACCAGTATTAGTTAACTTGCGAAAAAAGGGCATAGATAAAATGATCATGTTGACTGGTGATCGTGCTATACAAGCAAAAACAATCGCGCAGAAACTAAGGCTTGATCAGATAATTAGTGAATTATTACCTAGTGATAAAGTAGATGAAGTCGAAAAACTACTAAAACAAAAGCCGAAAAACGCTAAACTCGTATTTATAGGTGATGGTATCAATGATGCGCCATCATTAGCACTTGCGGATGTTGGTATCGCAATGGGGTTTAATGGTAGCGAAGCGGCGATTGAAGCGGCTGATATCGTTTTAATGAATGATGATTTCAAGCAACTTTCAAAAGCAGTAACGATAGCTAAAAGTACCCAGAAAATTGTCTATCAGAATATCGTGATGACAACAGGGGTTAAGATGATCATATTGATTTTAGGTGCTTTAGGATTGACAAATATGTGGGCTGCGATATTTGCGGATGTTGGTGTTACATTATTAGCTATCATTAACGCGCTGAGATTGTTATTATAAAAAAGCCCTTGCGGGTTTTTTTAGATTGCTTTTAGAAATACCAGAACGGCAACGATCGCGCCAGCTCCACAATAAACACGGATGACCCAGTTGATCAAACTAAATATCCAACCAACGATCCATATATTATTAAGGATGCCAAAAAAGACACTTGAAACGACGATCACAATAAAGTAGACAACGATCGTAATGATCAAGTTGCTGATATCTGTTACTTTTGCCGAATAGGGGAATAGACTTTTAATGTTCATGATAGCCTCCTAACGTAATCATAAAATAAGGCTAAAGCTCGATAAAGTCAAGTTCATGTAAGCTTAATAAGGGATATTTAATGAAATGTTCATCTGTTTTTCATAATTTAGCTCATCAAGGTGATTTGATACTATGAGCGTTGTTGATAAATAGTGTATAATTATAACGAGGAAATTCTATGGATCAAATATATATAATTGGTGGTGCCAATATTGATATTTTTGGTAAAGCTAAACACAAGGTTAATATGCATGATTCCAATGTTGGTAACATTGAGTATTGCTTTGGAGGTGTTGCTCGTAATATCGCTGAAAACTTAACAAGACTTGATCATCCTGTTAAATTAATCACCGTATTAGCGGATGATATTTTTGGTAAAATGTTAAGAGATCATTGTACTAGTTTAAATATTGATCTGAGTTTAAGCCTTACATCAAGCAAAAGCACTTCATCAACTTATTTAGCTTTACTTGATGAACATAATGATCTTTTAGTTGGTATGGCAGACATGCAAATACTGAAGGCTTTAACTACAAGTTACCTAAAAGAGATTATCAATAAGATTGCTTTTAATGATGTCGTTGTACTTGATACCAATCTTGAAAAAGAAACTATTAATTTCGTGTTGACTGAACTTGGTGCGCCAGTTTTTGTTGATCCCATCTCAATGGTTAAAGCCGAGAAACTAAGAGATGAGCTTAAATATATTTATATGCTCAAGCCTAATCGTTATGAAGCAGAAAGCCTTTCAGGTATCAAGATCACAGATGCTAACTCAGCGTACATGGTTTTAGATTATTTCTTAAGTCACGGTGTTAAAGAAATCGTGATAACCCTTGGGGTAGATGGAGTTTTAGCAAGTGATGGTAAACAGTATCTTTGGGCCCACTCTAAAAAAGTAAGTACTATTAATGCGACAGGAGCTGGTGATAGTTTTGTGGCTGGCTACATTGATGGCTATCTAAAAAAACTGGATCTTAAAGCTAAAATAATAAGCGCAATGGCATTAGCAGAGCTAACACTAGTTAGTTCGCATACGGTTAATGAAAAACTTGATCAAATATCATTGATAAATAGTATTGATGAAAGTACTGTTTATTTTGAAGAATTATGATAAAAGGAGAAAACTATGTTTGATAAATGTGTAGCACTATTACAACAAAGAGGAGTTAGTATCGATGATATCGTTGAATGTGTAGCGTATCTACAAAAAGGGTACGATCAGTCATCATTAGCAACCATGAAAGAAGCTGTTGAAAACGTAATTCGCAAACGCGAAGTACAACATGCGATTTTAACTGGGATATATCTTGACATGGCAACTGAAAGAAAAGAGATTAAAGACGAAACCCTTTATGAGATATTAGCCAGTGATTACTCATTGTATGGTGTCGATGAAGTTTTAGCTTATGGTATTTGTAACTTATATGGCTCGATTGCCTTAACTAATTTCGGGTATATCGATAAAGATAAACCATTGATCATAAAGCAGTTAAATTCAAAGATGGATGGGGTATGTAATACTTTTTTAGATGACATTGTTGGAGCAATTGCGGCTAGTGCAGCTAGTCGGATCGCTCATGGTACTAAAAAATAATGAAAAAGGTGTTATTAATATTATTGATCATGATATTTACTTTATCAGGATGCGCAAAGAAAACACCTGTAACTGGTAATGTTATTTCGATCACCCCAAGTGAGATCGTTAGCAATTTTGACAATAAAGAAGATTTCTTTCTTGTTGTATCCCTTACTACGTGTCCAATCTGTGCTGAATACAAATTAGGGCTTGCAGAACTGGTCAAGAATTATCAAGTTGATGTATATGTCATTGAGATTGATCTATATGAAGAAGATTTTGATTTGTTATCTGAGAATTATTTAGACATATTGACTGATGCTCCAGATAGTTTCTTGATTAAAGAGGGTAATATCGTTTTTGAGAAAACCGGTTTTATTCAATATCGAAATTTAGTCAATATTTTAAAGGAGCATGGCTTTGTTAAGTAATACGATTGATGAAGCGATAACTAAAGATGATATCGTAGCCAAATTAAAAACCTTAGGAGTTAAACCTAACATGGTGCTTGAAACCCACATGGCTTTAAGTGCTTTTGGTTATGTGATCGGTGGTGCACAAGCGGTTGTAGATGCCTTGATCCTTGCACTTGGTTATGAAGGAACGTTGGTAATGCCAATGCAAGACGCTAATAATTGTGATCCATCAATATGGGATAGCCCACCAATCGATCATAGCCTACATCAGTTAGTACGTGATCATACCCCAGCATTTCATCGTAAAGAATCTGATGGCGTTTTAATGGGGGCGATAGCTGATAATTTTAGACGTCGTGATGGTGTTATTGTAAGCAATAATCCCTCACTAGCGTATGCGGCTTGGGGAAAATATGCTAAACTTGTTTGTGATCGCCAACCTTTACATTTCTCACTGGGGGAGGATTCACCAATTGTTAGGATGTATGATCTTGATGCTTGTGTATTAATGATTGGTGCTCCATTTAGTAAATGTACATGTTTACATTTAGCAGAATATCGTAGTGAGTATCGACCAATAGTTCTACAAGGTGCAGCGGTTGAGATCAATGGCCGCAGAGAATGGAAAAAATATCTTGATGTCGATCTTAACTCGCAGATATTTAACGAAGTCGCAGTTGAAATGGTAAATGAGATACCAATATCATCAATTATGATTGGTAAAACAGAAGCTAAATTGTTTAAGATGCGAGATGCGATTGACTTTACGATCAAATATCTAAAAGCTAAATAAAAGATGTCGATTTGAATTGAACCCCAAATCTTGGACGGTTTAATATGTGAGTAAATCTAAGGATTG
>CAZKJS010000038.1:0-14096 GCA_964553255.1 uncultured Erysipelotrichaceae bacterium
TATGAAGAAGGTTTGAAAAAGATACATGATGTTGTTTATAAGACAGATATATCAAATATTGTTGATTTCAAGGACAATTTAATACTAGCAGGCATTTTTGATACTCATAATCATGGTTCATTTGGATACTCGTTAATGGATGCTAATAATGATAAACACAATGAGATTAAAGGATATTTAAGTGGAATACTTTCTCAAGGTGTGACTTCAGTTTTTCCAACTTCTAGTGTTGATTATTTTAGTGATTTAGCTGGCTGTGCAAAATCGTTGAAGTCAACAGCGCAAATATTGGGTATACATAGCGAAGGTCCTTGGCTTAATCGAGTAGGTGAAAAAGGAGTACACACTGGTTGGCCAGAGGTTTCACTGAATTTCGCTAAAAAGATGGTCGATGATGCAAATGGGTATTTAAAATTAGTCGCATTGGCTCCAGAAATCCCTGGGATTAAACAGATATATGAGTTTTTCTTGAGCCAAGGTATTTCTGTTGCGTTTGCACACAGTGATCAGAACTATATGGAGGCTATGACATCTTTTGATCAAGGAATAAGTGTTGCAACTCATACAGGAAATGTAATGACTGGATTACATCATAGAGACGTCGGTGGTTTGGGTGCATCCTTATTACACCCTAATGTTGACTGTGAGATTATATGTGATGGAAAGCACATCAGTTTTGAAATGTTAAGAATATTCTTTAAAGTTAAAGATTATTCAAAATTCATGATGGTTTCAGATTGCACACCACTTTCAGGAGCACCAGTTGGCCAGTATACATTGTTTGAAGATATGAAAATAACAATAACCGAGGATGGATTTTGTTTAAGTGATACAGGACGATTAATGGGAAGTACAATCCCGGTTATAGCTGGTATGCGAAATCTAGTTAAAGAACTAAATATACCGATTGAAACTGTGAGTCAAATGGCAAGTTTAAATCCAGCAAGAAAATATGGGTTTATCGATCACAAGGGCTCTCTTGAGAGTGGGAAAGACGCTGACTTTATAGTCGTCAACGATAATTTTGATGTACTTAACACATTTGTTTATGGTGAGTGCGTATTTGATATTAATAAGGGCAAAAATCTATTTAACCCAAATTTCAAGTAAAGGTTTATATGAAAAAACTACTAGTTAAAGCTGATGATTATGGATTTACTGATGCTATTTCGCTCGCGATACTATTAGCTCATAAAAATGGAATCGTAAAAAATACAGGAATGATGGTAAACATGCCAGCCGCAAACAAAGCAGCAGAATGGATTAAACAAACTCCTGATTTGTGCTTAGGGCTACATGTTAATTTAGTAGTAGGTAAACCTTGTGCGAATTTGCATAGTATCCCTGGATTAATTCAAGATGATGGAAACTTCATTTCATCAAGTATAAGACGAAAACAACTCTCAAATGGAAGTGATCCTTTCGATATAAATGAACTATTAATAGAGATTGAAGCACAAATAAATCGATTTATTGAATTAAACCATCGTAACCCTGAATATATTGAGACGCATGCGATCATGAGCCAAAACATTCAAGATTCTATTTTTATATTAGCAAAAAAATATCAAATAGATATTCTACCTCATCATCAACCAAGCGATTGGAGTTTACCACAGTTTAAGTATGACCATTATAGCTTTTATAAAACAAATAAGCCTTATCACGAGTACTTTGACTATTTACTAGATGATAGTTCTCGACTAATATTGTTTGTTTGTCATCCTGGATTTGTGGATCAAGACATTATTCGATATTCAAGTTTAACGCTAGATCGTGCAATTGATTACGATATGATGATTGATAAATCAGTTGCAAGTAAAATTAAACAAAAAGGTTATGAAATTATCAGTTTTAGAGATTTAAAATAGCTCAGTTTCTGAGCTATTTCTTTTTATCTAGTTCTTTTGATAAAATAACAAATAGATTGTTTAATGTAAAATCAAAATCTTGATGATTAGAACACTATATTATTATTCAAATAATCATTTCTACAAATGTTACAAAACTTTCAGTAGTAAATTCTATATTTATTAATGTGTTCAAAGATCTATTGGTTATACTTATAACAAACTATCGTGAAAAAGTTTGAAATATGTCGCTAAACAGTTTTTAATTTCTTCTTATTTTAAACAAGCAGATTATATAACCTGCTTGCATTTTTATACTATATTATCCATAATAAGCATTATGAATAATCTTAATAAATTAAACACGCCGTTACAGCGTTTGATCATGATCAGCATGGTCGCAACCATCTATACAGTTATCAGTTTGTTGGGTGCCACTTATAGTTTCAGTAATATCCAGATTCGTTTTGCGGAAATTCTGTGTCTTTTACCTATTTTCTTCCCATGGTCGATTTGGGGTGTTACACTTGGTTGTTTTATCACTAATCTTTTAGGAGCGGTGCTTGGGTTTAATCCAATTGGATTAATTGACATGATTTTTGGAACACTGGCTACCTTTATCGCTGCTTACTTAACTTATCGTTTTCGTAATGTTCGTATTAAAGACTTACCAATTGTGTCAGTATTAATGCCGGTCATTATCAATGCGATCATTATTGGACTTGAACTTACCTTTGTGTTTGGTAATGGTAATATGAAACTGTTTTGGATATTTGCGCTTGAAGTAGGTATAGGACAGTTTATTGCATGTGTTGTTTTTGGTTTACCAATTGTTTATCGTTTGGGTAAATATAATATGTTTAAGCAGATATGATATAATAAAAATAGGAGAAAATTATGAGCTTATTTGTGATAACTGGAATGTCGGGCTCGGGTAAATCACGAGCTATTGATTCACTTGAGGATGTCGGTTTTTATTGTATTGATAATTTGCCACCTAACTTTTTATTGACGCTAGCACAATTCGCTCATGATACTTCAGCTGTTAATAAACTAGCTATTGTAGTTGATTCACGTAGTCGTGATATGTTTAGTACGTTTGAAAATGAGTTATCAAGAATGCGTGATGCAGGAATAGATTATAAACTGCTTTTTATTGATTGTGATGATCAAACTTTACTTAATCGTTATAAGGAAACACGTCGTAAACATCCACTAATGGATAGTGATAATATATCATTGGAAACAGCTATACTAAAAGAAAGAGAAATACTTAAACCGATCAAGGAAAATGCGGATTATCTCTTTGATACAACATACTTAGTACCTGCTCAGTTTAAACAAGCAATTATTGATATTACCAATCAAAATGATACTGTTCGCTTGCAGTTAAAATTCGTTTCTTTTGGTTTTAAGTATGGCCTACCAACGGATGCGGATGTTGTATTTGATGTAAGATTTTTACCTAATCCATATTATGTAGCTGAATTACAACAAAAAAGTGGTAATGATAAGATTGTTTATGACTATGTTTTTGATAATCCAGCTGCTAAGGTATATCGTGATATGCTTTTAGATATGTTGCGTTTTACTGTTCCTAAGTTTATTGAGGAAGGAAAAAGCCAATTGGTTGTCGCAATTGGCTGTACTGGTGGTAGACATCGCTCAGTCGCATTTGTTAATTTCTTAACTGAGCATTTAAGTTTTATTGATGTTAATCTGGTAAAGACGCATCGGGATATTGAGAAGTGATAAACGCTTTTTGAAAGTTTTTTGATTCAAGTAATAATTCGTTGATAAAGATGAGATAGCTTGGAATCAAACTCTTGTCCTCTAATAATTCACAATTGCGTTTTATTAGTTCTTGTTCGCGTTGTGGATCATAGATTGGTAGCTTGTGCTTTTGTTTATATATTGCCACATCTTTTATTATCATAAGTCGCTCTTTTCGTAAAGAGGCGATTTTTTCTTTTGCGGCAGTTGAGGGGTGTTTTTGATCTTGCTCAAACAAGCTTACCATTTTACTATCAATTTCATTTAACATAATGCGTGCTTCATTTAGGGTAATCATACTAACTCCTTTAATTAAATAGTAAAGTCTTCAAATATTATAACTGGATAATCTTTTTTTAAGTCTTGATAAGCAGTTTTATCACGTAAGGTCCATAAAGCGGTATTGCCTTTAAGAATATAGCGAAAGAATCTAAATGATAACATCTTGATATCTTCTGCTTGATATGCCACAAAATCTGGACGGGTAATAACGTTGAATAACAGGTTCTCAAGTGCAATTGATAACCAAAATGATTTAGTATCATCTTCACTGAAATCAGCTGCTAATTGTCCCCTAATCCATTCTGGACGGTTTTGTTTAAACCATCTAACTGCATAAGGATGAAATGATTCAACACAGAAAATACCTTTATACTCATCAAGTTGACTAGCAGCTAAACTACAATTAGTAGTGTCAGTGTCATTCTGTTTGATTTCTACAATTAGAGGAACTTGACCATTTACTAAAGCTAAAACCTCACTAAATAAAGGAATATGTTGATCTGAGTTGAAAACATATAGATCTTTAAGTTCATCATAGTTTAACTCATATACTTTCTTATCAACATTACATGCTCTTTTAAGGTCAAAATCATGCATGACAACTAAGACATTATCTTTTGTTCTTTGTACATCTAATTCAAAGCCATAACCGTGATCGATGGCTTTTTGAAATGCGGCTAGGGTGTTTTCGGGAATATCTTTAGTATGTAAGCCACGATGAGCATAGTGATACTTACCAAACTCTTGCCATAAGTTGCGATTTTGATAGCGTGGTAATAAACAAAAGCAGTATAGGATAAATAATCCTATGACTATCATGATAAAAGCCATGATTAGTCTCCAGCGTTAAACGCTTCGATACCTTTTTCAGCAATAGGCTTATTATCACCATGTTTAACTTGACTCATGGTTATCAAAGCTAGAGCTACACAGAATGTCGCATATGGGAAAAGGGTCCAATATCCAACATACTGTAAAAGATAACCGGATAAGATAGGTGTTAGAATTTGAGCTGACATTGAGAAAGTGTAATAGATACCAGTATATTTACCTACATCTGCACTCTTACTCATCTCAACAACCATAGGATATGAGTTAACATTGATACTTGCCCACGCAATACCAACTAAGCCTAAGGGAACATAGATCAATGGTGTCATAGCTTTAAAGAATGATAGAGCTAAAAAACAAGAGCCAAGTAGTGCAACCCCAAACATTATAACTTTCTTACGACCAAGTTTACTTGAGATCATACCAATGGGAATAAAGGCAATGATAGCAGTGATATTAGCTAATAAAAGGGGACTTGCAAAGCCACCGCCCTCCATCTTAAAGACATTAGCAGCGTAACGCGAGTAAGCTGATATGATAGCGTTATAACCCATAAACCATAGACTGATCGATAACAAGATAAAGCTAAGGCTTCTTTTTACATCAGCTGGTAGTTTATGTTCGGATTTAACAGTTTCTTTATTATCAGTATCATCATCGATTTGATCTAAAGCGATCATTTCTTTTTTGACTTTATTTTCATTAACATTGATAACTAATAAGATAACAGCGATAACCATGATCGCAGCTACCGTCGCAAATAATGGTAGATAATTAGGGAATTCGGTTTTAGGTACTAAAAACATGATAAGGACTAAAGTTGTAACACCACCCAATGATCCCATTAAATTGATGATTGCATTAGCTTTAGAACGTAATGGTTTGGGAGTAACATCAGGCATTAAAGCAACTGCTGGTGATCGATATGTGCCCATCGCAACAAGTGCAACACCTAAAGCGATCATGAACAAAGTAAAACTATGGGTATTATTAGCTAATGCCAAGATAAACATCATTACAACCGAGATAAAAGTACCACTTAAGATAAAAGGTGTACGTTTACCAAGCTTGGTATTGACTTTATCTGATAAGCTACCAAACAATGGTAATAATACAAGCGCCAAGACATTATCAGCGGCCATAACATAACCTGTTAAAGCATCACCTAAATTAAAGGTCCTGGTTAAGATCAAAGGTATGATATTATCATAAAGTTGCCAAAAAGCGGATATTGACAAAAAGGCAAATCCAACAAAGAATGTCCGTTTATTATTCAGTTTCATAGATGAACCTCCTTTATTAATTATACATTAGGGAATAAACATTAAAAAGTAAAAAAAATGCTAAAAAAACCCGATAAACGGGTATTAAATCAAAACGATATCTTTAAAACCATTATTATAAGCTATCACTTGTAGTTCATTCATCAGATCATCACTTGGTTCTTGAAGATAATGATACTTTTCTCTAACGCCAAAATGGCGATATTTGATCAATTTATAGGTAATAGGACTTATCTTTAAATAAGGAGCTAGTAGTTTAGTGACTTGATCAACTGTATGATGATTATCAAGGATATTAGTGATTACTACTGTCCTTACTTCTACTAATTTGCCAATTTGTGCTAAGTATTGGGCGTTCTTAATGATCAGCTGGTTATCAACTCCGGTAATACTTTTATGTAAAGGCTCATTTATCGCTTTTATATCAAGCATTACACCATCACAATTATCAAGTATTTCAGGATCAAGTGAGAAATCATATGTGCCATTTGAATCAAGTAGTGTTAAAAGATTTAAAGCTTTGACCTCTTTAAATAAAGCTTTGATAAATGTAGCGTTTAAAGTGCATTCCCCACCAGACAAAGTGATACCTCGAATGAAAGGGATATTTTGTTTGATTCTAACAATGACATCATCTACCGATAAGAGTGTTGTTTTAGGTGAACTATCATAAGGGCAAACCTTAATACAGGTATCACAATCAATGCATTTTAAATGATCATAAACAACCTTATCATCTTGAAAACTTAATGCCTCTTGTGGACAATGAGTAACGCACACGCCACAATGATAACAGTGATTGATTGTCTCTGGATTATGACAATAATGACAGTTTAAGTTACAACCCTGAAAAAAGATAACACTGCGATTACCAACACCATCAACTACACTATGGTCAATGATCTTATTGACAACAGCTTTGATCACAAGCTTCTTACTTTTCGTTGATTGATCTTACGACTTTCAACGGGATCAAGTGCTAAACTAACACTACCATTAATGACGGCTTCACCGTTTTTAATTTTTTCAATATCTGAGCGTTTAACAAGATAACCAGTAACTCTGATCAAATCACCACTACCTTCATAAGTTGATAAGTATTTAACACCGGATTTAAAAGCACCTTTAAAGATATCAAGTAAAGCACTAGGATTTCTTAGAGCTGTACTATCAAATGGGAAGATATCACCAACACCAGAAGGGAAGAAATGATGGAAAAGACCAGCCTGTCTAATGTGATCATATAACGGTAACTCTTTGCCAATAGCGATACGAGCACCAGGGCTGGTATCATCATCATCAGCAGCGCCAACTTGAGCGTGTAAAAGGAAATTATTATTAAAAGCTTCACAGTATTTATTATGGTGATCTTTAACAAGTGCTTCGATAACTTCCATGATCTTAACACCTAACGCGTTAGCGATGTGATCTGTGCCATAGCGTTCTGTTTTATTTTCTTTAGCCATTAGGATATCAACACATTCGTTTAATCCTACAATACCAAATAGACCAACAAACTTATCACGACTGATCAATCCTTCTTTGACTAACCAATCAGATTTAAAGAAAGCACGATTTTCTACAATGGAAGCGATCTTAGCATCCATAAATTGGGCTTGTGTTTTAACAGCGTTAAGTAAGGTGTTTTCAAAGAAGTCATTTAAATTTTTTGAATGTTCAGCAACTTTGTTTAATCTAATTCTGGTCAAAGTATAAGCACCACCACCAATTAGTAAACCATTATAACAACTAGCTATACCATAATCCTCTCCAATTCGTTCTTTATAGAAACTATCAAGAGCGAAAGCAGGATTGGCTGATTTTAATGCGGATACTAATGCTTTTTGAGCGAAATCATCAGGCGTTAATTCTGGATCATAACGAAGGGTCATATTAGGAACGCTAATTTGTAGCTCTGGTAATAATTCTAAAATTATGTCAGCTGTTAGCGATGGTGTAGGTCCAATATTAGCTTGACAGAAACTATAACCTATTGAGCGATCAATTTGGATCAAAAACCATTTTAATAATTCTTTCGCATAAGCTCTATCTTCAGTGATCACAAATGGTTCAAGCAAGATATCAAGACGTCCAATAAAAACCGGATACTTATCTAAGGCATGAATATTACGATACATGATAATAAGTGAATTGATAGCTTCTAAAAGATTGGTTGGTGGATCAAGGCGTAAAAAACTACTACCTTGTTTTATGAATTTATCATAGTCTGGTAATATATATCGAGCACTGTAAGGACCATGACCTTCATTTAAGTCACATATTTCCTTATTAGCTAAAAGACGATAGAATTCCTTAGGGGTTGATTTAGGATAAGGTAGAAGGTCTTCGGCAAACTTGGCTAAAGCCATACCCATTTGGTCGTGAGTTTTCGTGTGATCATTAACAATTGCTTCAACTGCTTTTATTATTTCATCATAGTTCATATTTGTCATAATTTTCACCTCGTGTACAGTATATCTTATTTCATCTTTTCTTTCAGTAAAAAAATGCTATAATTACCGCATGAAAATATTAGCAACGGATTACGACAACACGCTTAAGCGTAAAAAAGTTAGTAAGCAAGATCTTGAAGCTATTGCTCGTTTTCGCTTAGAGGGTAATAAGTTTGGTATTGTTACAGCCAGATCGATCAATATGATCAAGACTTCTTTGAAATATTATAAGGTTGACTATGATTTTATTGTGGGTATCAATGGTGGAATCATCTTGAATGCTCATAATGAGATTCTTTATCATCGCTTATTTGATTATCAAACCGCTTTAAAGATAATTGATGATCTAAAGAGTCAAAAAGCTGATATTTGTGGTTTTTGTGATGGGATCCGCTATACGCGATTAGCGTTTAAGAAAAAACCATTTAACTTTATTAGGGCCTTTGTTTTAGGCCTTAAAGCCAGTAAACGCAAGAAAATACTAAAGACGGAACGTATCGCATCTTTTTTTATTCTTGATGATAACGAAAAGAAGGTTAATGAACTATATCAACATTTTTTAAATGATTATGACGATATTTCGGTCTTTAAGAATGGTAGAAACATCGTTGATATAAGTGCTTTTGATGTTAGTAAAGCAAGAGCAGTTCGTTTTTTAGCTGATTATTATCAAGCTGATCATGTTTATACAATTGGTGATTCAATGAATGATCTTGATATGATCAGTGAGTTTAATGGTTTTGCGGTAAGTACTGCAGAAGATGAGATAAAAGATATCGCAAAGCAGATCTTTGATGATTTTGTTTCTTTGATCAAGTATATTGATAATGATGAAAGTTCTAACCACTTGTGGAAAAATCGATAACTTATAATAATAGAACACTTAAGTATCATCTTGAGTATCGTAAAGTAAAAAATATCAATCTCCATATTAAGAAAGATAAAACGATTCATATCAGTGCTAATGCGAAAACACCTATCACTAATATTGAAGCTTTTATCATAAAGAAGTGGGACTGGATAATTAAAGCATTGTCCCAATTAGAACAGAAAAAAGATGTAACAGCATATCAAAATGCCATTTTCATTTTTGGTAAAGCATACCCATTGATCATTAAGACAGGTTCAAAGCGCATTGAACTAAAAAATGAAATGACGATATATTATCCTGATGTTAATGACGTAAATGGAATTAGACGCTTGATAAGTGATCATCTACTGAAACTACTTCGACAACAAGTTGATAGTAATCGATATCGATATGATCAGATCATGGATGATTATCATCATTTACATCCTGAGATTTTCTATCGTAAGATGAGTAGTCGCTGGGGTAGTTGTCACTTTCAAAAAAACAAGATCACGCTTAATACTGATCTTGTTTATTACCCGCTTGTTTGTCTTGAATACGTCTTATTACATGAATATCTTCATTTCGTTGTTAATAACCATTCAGCTCGTTTTTATGAGCTGTTAGCTTATCATATGCCTGAATATAAAAAGTATAAGGAATTGTTAAAGCGATTTTAACTATTAGCTTGATATGGGTTTAAATAATATTTATTTAAGTTATAATACCAATGATAGAGGTGAAGAAAATGAAATATGATTTTACAACAATCACAGATCGTCGCGATCATGGAGCTTCGAAGTGGATGAAGATGTTAAGGGATAACCCTAATGCATCTTGTGATGCTATTCCATTATCGGTTGCGGACATGGAATTTAAGAATGCTCCAGAGATTGTTGAAGGTTTGAAAGCAGTTTTGGATTCTTATTTACTTGGTTATGGCGGACCAACTGATGATTATTATAATGCGATAATCAATTGGATGAAACGTCGTCATGATTTTTTAATTGAAAAAGATTGGATTTTAACAACGCCCGGCATTGTCGTTGCCATCAATTTTATTTTGAAGGCATGTGTTAAAAAAGGGGAAGGTGTTATCTTGATGACACCAGTTTACTACCCATTTTATAGTTTAGTAACTAAAAACGAGCTTTGTATTGTCGAAAATAAACTAACTGATGATAATGGTTATTACCGTATTGATTTTGAAGATTTACAAAATAAAGCGTCTGATTCTAATAATACGGCTTTGATCTTATGTAGTCCTCATAATCCGATTGGTAGAGTATGGCAAGAAGATGAGTTAAGAAAAATCGCTGATATCTGCTTGGCTAACAATGTATTATTGATCGTTGATGAGATACATCATGATTTGATCATGCCTGGTTTTAAACATCATGTATTAGCTAAGCTTGAAAGTCATTATCTTGATAAAGTCATTACATGTACTTCTTGTAGTAAGTCGTTTAGTTTGGCTGGTTTACAAGTATCAAATATAATAATCAAAGACAAAGAATTACGCAATAAGGTTAAAACTGAGCTTTATCTATCTAATTTGGGTGGTCTTAATATATTCGCTTATCCAGCTTGTCGCTTAGCTTATGATAAGGCAGAAACTTGGCTTGATCAATGTAATCAAGTCATATACGACAATTATTTATACATTAAGGATTTCATAGCGAATAACTTACCAGAATTAAAAATATATCCGCTTGAAGGCACATATTTAGTTTGGATAGATTGTCGCGCTTTAAAGATTGACCATTTAGTTCAAGAGGAAATAATGCTTAAACATGATCTTTATCTTGATGAAGGGTTTATCTTTGGTGAAGCTGGTAAAGGGTTTGAACGTATTAATATCGCTTGTCCAATTAAGGTAATCGAAGCAGCGATGATTCGTTTCAAAGCGGCTATAACGGAAATGCAAAGTTTATGAAAAATATCGTAGTCATAGGAAGCATCAATATTGATTTAGTTACAAGTTGTGACCATTTTCCAACTGTTGGTGAATCAATGTTTGCTAGTGATTTTAATATTTTCTGTGGTGGCAAAGGCGCAAACCAAGCTGTTTGTGCTGCTAAATTAGACCAACATGTTAGTATGGTAGCGGCAGTAGGTGATGACGCTAATGGTAAAACTGCCCTAGCTAATTTAGATAAACATAATATTGATACATCTTATATCAAGATAAGTAGTGAGCCAACAGGAGTTGCGTTGATCATTATAGCTAACAATGATAATCAGATTGTGGTTGTCAAGGGTGCTAATGCGATGGTTGATCATAAAGTGATCGATGATGCTAAAGCGTTCATTGAAAAAGCTGATATTGTTATGTTACAGCTTGAAATACCAATTGCAAGCGTTGAATATATCATTGAGCTTTGTGCTGATAAGCGTATTCCAGTGATCTTAAATCCGGCGCCATATCAAGCTTTTAATTTTGATCTGATTGATAAATTAACTTATATTACACCAAATCAAATTGAGATCAAACAGATGTTTGATCAAGATCCATTTGAGGTATTGGCTAAATATCCCAATAAAATGATCATGACAGCGGGAAGTGATGGCGTTTATTATCATGATGGCAATATGATCAAACATGTTATGGCACAGAAGGTAAAAGCAGTTGATACAACCGGAGCAGGGGATACTTTCAATGGTGCATTCGCGGTTGGTATTGTTAATGATATGAGCATGCATGAAGCGATTAATTTTGCACAAAAAGCAGCTGCTATCGCTATTACCAAGATGGGTGCACAAACAGCGATGCCAACATTAATTGAACTAAACAAAACTTATCAGTGATGATAAGTTTATTTATTATTATAGATACTGATTGCCCTTGCTAAAGCGGGTACAACTTGTTGTTTTCTTGACATCAAGGTTGGTACATAAAGTAAACCATTATCTTCATTTAATATATTTTCAAAAGCTAGATTGACTAAGTACTTATCTTTACCTGTTTCAATCAAGAACGAACCTTTCTTATCAACATCGGTGAAGATCATTAAAGCCAGATCATAGTGGTTGTTATTGCACATTTCATCTAGGGATTTAGTAATCTCATCTTTAATCTCTTTGATGTAATCACTGTCGGCGATATTAATTTGTCCTATGATCATTCGATATGATTGCATATTAAACTCTTTAAGATCATTATTGATGATTTCGTTAATACTTTTACCTGCTAATGATGTTGAAGCGGTAAAGATTTCTTGAGCGAAACGTTTTAGGTCGATACCGGCGATCTTGGCCAATTTTTCTGCTTCGACCCGATCGGTAGGAGTAGCGGTTGGTGAGTTGAAATTTACGGTATCAGATATAATAGCACTGCATAATAGACCAGCTATCTTACTACTTGGTATTAATTGGTTTTCGGTATAAAGGCGTGATATTATCGTAGCGCATGCTCCTACGATCTCATTGCGAAATTGAATAGGAATTGTTGTTTGAACATCGCCAATCTTATGATGATCGATGATTTCAATCACATCAGCTTGTTCAATACCATCAATACTTTGGGCACTTTCATTATGATCTACTAGAATTATCTTACGCTTTTCGTGTGACCATAAATGGTAACGTGAAATAAAGCCCTTTAGTTTATTATCGTTATCAACGACTGGATAGCTACGATAACGCGTCTTAGGGATGATGGCTTTAACATCATCAAGATAATCATAATAATTAAAGGTTACAAGATTATTAGTCATGATATCAGATATGGGGATAGCATAACAAATACTTTGTGATGTTGAATAAATATCAAAAGGGGTTGTGATAATTGCACAATGGGCTTTAGTAGCAGCAAGGATTACCTCGGGGGCTATTTCCTCACATTGACAAGCTATCAATAAGGCAGCACCGGTATTGATGGCGTATAAATGTGAACTAGTACGATTACTTGTGATAACTATCTCATCTTGATATTTGATCGCTTCTTGTTCCAATAGTTTACTGGTGGTAATAGTGATCACACCACTAGCATGATAGTGTCGTGGGGTAACAATTAAATCACCATGTAAGGTGGTTGCGATGTTTTCAAGAGGTATCTTTTTTATTAAATCATAGTTTTCAAGTGATGAACTTAAGATACCACTAGTAATACCAGATATTGTTGACATACCGATCAAATGGTCATCATCATCCACAACAGCGATAACTTTCTTGTTATTTTTACGCATTATTTCCCATGCTTCTTTAATCATAGCACCTGGTTTAACGCGATATGCATAGTCAAAACTGATATCACAGACACGGGTTTTAATATCGTAGACAAGTTGTGGTGGGGTAACATTAAATTTACGTAAGACAAAAGCTGTTTCTGAATTAATGTTCCCAATCCTGATCGGTGTCACTTCCCATCCTAATCTTGTTTTTAAATCAGCGTAGGCTAATGTTGAAACAATCGTATCCGTATCTGGATTTCTATGGCCGGTTATATAGATATTGTCATTCATTATCGTTTCCTCATAAATATTTTAACATAGTAAAAGATAATTAAAAGATGATAAATATAGAATTATGTACATGATATAATAATTTTGTGGGGAAAAGTTATGATAATTGAAATTCCAGCAGTAGCTAAAAAGATTATCAATATGATAGAAACAAGTGGTTATCAAGCCTATGTTGTAGGTGGATATGTGCGGGATAGACTTTTAGGTTTATCACCATTTGATTGTGATATCACAACTTCAGCAAAGCCCAATGATATACTACGCATATTTGGTGAATATCATTGCATAAAAAATGGGATCAAACATGGTAC
>CAZKJS010000039.1:0-13708 GCA_964553255.1 uncultured Erysipelotrichaceae bacterium
CTTCAAATTCTCAGACCTATTGCTGTTTTCATACATAAAAAATGACTTAACTCTAATAATTAAGCCATCTTTATATAAACCAGCATTTACTCTTAGAATTCACGAATTAAATATCCTAGCCCTATTAATCACAACTATTTCCATGGAAATAATCATAAAAAAAACGAACTCTAACTCCGTTCGTTTATCACTTAACTTTTCTTTTAATTAACCGACCCGATGATACTACCCAACATCGAACATAGGAGGTTCAAGGCAGAAGTCACTATTTTAATACATATAGTTTTGGTGTAGATAACACCGGGTCTAGTCTAATAAAACTATCATAATTTCAATTTCCCTTATCTTTCTAAGTTGTGATCGTTTTTATGATAATAAGATTATAGTAAATATTGAAAATATTGTCAACACTTATTTTCATATAATTTACATTTCTTTCTGAAAAGTTTCAGATAAAAAAAGAGACCATTTGGTCTCTTAATTCTTATTCAAGTCCAGCGGTTTCTTCCTTTTGGATTTCATCGCTTTCATTAACAAATACTTCGATTGTATCATCGCTTTCAATTTCAGTCATTAACACGTCTTCTTCTTTGAAGTTACGTGCTTCACGATCTGCTCTTAACTTAGCCGCAAGTTCCATGATCGCATCGGTTGATGCTCTTCTTGCGTTGGAACCTGTACCAGCTGGTATCATTTTACCAATGATGACATTTTCCTTTAAACCTAACAAGCGATCTATTTTACCTTTTACTGCAGCGTCTGTTAAAACTTTAGTTGTTTCTTGGAAACTAGCAGCTGATAAGAATGAGTCTGTTTCAACTGATGCTTTAGATATACCTAATAATGTCGGTCCAAATGTAGCTGGCATCTTGCTTTGCAACAACATGTCACGATTGATGTTAGTGATATTTGGTAAACTAATTTGAATTCCGGAACTCAAATCGGTTTCCCCAGGATTTATTACAACAACCTTACGCAACATTTGACTAATAATGATTTCGATATGTTTGTCAGATATGCCAATACCTTGCGCTCCATATACCTTTTGTACTTCTTTCAGGATATAATCTTGAACTGCTACAACACCTGCTACTTCCAATAATTCTTTTGGATTAACAGGTCCTTCAGTGAGTTTATCCCCAGCATCTACTGATGTACCAACCTTCAACCATGCGCGAACGCTTTGATTGTGTTCAGTACGGTGTTCAATTGTTTCTTTTTCATTAGCGATCAATACTTTGAAACTGTTATTATCGCTTTCACTTATTTCAACGATTTCACCTTTTATTTTTGATATCGTTGCAGTGTGTTTTGGTGCGCGTGCTTCAAATAGTTCTTCTACCCTAGGTAGACCTTGAGTAATATCACTACCACCAGCAACACCACCAGTATGGAAATTTCTCATTGTTAACTGCGTACCTGGCTCACCGATTGATTGTGCCGCCATGATTCCAACAGCTTCCCCAACTTCAACAATCTTACCAGTTGCGATGTTGCGACCATAACACTTTTTACATACACCATAAGTCGATTCACAAGTAAAGACATTACGGATATATATCTTTGTAATGTTGGCAGCTACGATCTTAGCCGCTATCTCATCATCAATAAAATCGTCACTGGCTACGATTAACTCATTAGTCTTAGGATCAAAAACATCTTCCTTAGCATAACGGCCAACAATTCGTTCATACAAGCTTTCAATTACGGAGTTCTCTTTGGTATTCACTAACGCTTCGATATAATAACCACGATCAGTTTCACAATCATCAAGTGTAACTATCACATCTTGCGCAACATCTACCAGTCTTCTTGTTAGATAACCAGATTCAGCTGTTTTAAGAGCAGTATCAGTCAATCCTTTTCTAACCCCATGGGTTGAAATAAAGAACTCTGATACATTTAATCCTTCTCTAAATGATGAATAGATAGGAACTTCAATGATTGAAGATTGATATTCCTTTTTCGATTTCGATTGGGTTGGTTTGCCCATTAAGCCACGCATACCAGCTAACTGTGTAAAATGCGATACATTACCTCTAGCTCCCGAAACAGCCATCATGTTGATTGGATTTTTACGCGGTAGGTTTTCCATTACTTCTTTACCAATGGAATCCTTTATACCACCCCAAAGTGATGTTAGATGTCTTTCCCATTCAGGAGCAGTTAGTTTACCTCTTTGATACAAGCGATTAAGTTCACCAGCTTTTTCTTTACCCTTTTCAATTGCACTATATTTATTAGGTGCTACATTGATGTCAGATAATGAAACCGTTATTCCAGCAATCGTTGAGTATTTAAATCCCAAATCTTTGATCTTATCTAAAATTTGTGAAGTCCTCTCATTACGATAACGCTTGAACACTTCTGCAATTACTAAACCCAAATTCGCTTTCTTAAAATCTTTTGAAATTGGCATTTGTTTGATATAGGCTTTAACATCAGTTGCCGTACTTACGAAATAACGATCTGGAGTTCCAACAAAATCATTAGCACTAGCTTCATTTAAATAAGGAAAATCAGAAGGGAATATTTCATTAAAGATCAGTTTTCCGATAGTTGTGATCAACAATTTATTTTTCTGTTCAGCAGTAAATGTTGTTTTCTTCAAAGATGAAGCTCTTACTGCAACCCTTGTATGTAAATGAGCATTTTTATTCTCATAAGCTATTAACGCCTCATTAGCATTACGATAGATTGCTCCTTCATTTTCACCAAAACGACGCCATAATTTAGCTTCTTCTGTTTCATTCAAGGCCTCGAAATATTCAGCTTTTGCGAAAAACTCTTCAGCCGTTTCTTCCATATTAAGGTAGAAGTTACCTAAAATCATATCTTGAGATGGCGTAACAATTGGTTTACCATCTTTAGGTCCTAAAATATTGTTAGAACCTAGCATTAAGATTTCAGCTTCAGCACAAGCTTCTTCTGATAGAGGAACATGAACCGCCATTTGGTCGCCATCAAAGTCTGCATTAAACGCTGGTGTGACTAGTGGATGTAACCTGATCGCTCTTCCTTCTACTAATCTTGGTTTAAATGCTTGAATTCCAAGACGATGTAAAGTTGGAGCACGATTTAGTAATACCGGCCTTGATTCAACAATATCTTCTACAATATCCCAAACGCGCGCATCTTGACGATCAATTAGTTTTTCCGCAGTCTTAGGATTGCCAGCGACCCCCCGATTAACGATTTCATTAATAACAAACGGTTTGAATAATTGAATTGCCATTTCTCTTGGTAATCCACATTCATACATTTTTAAGTTAGGTCCAACTGCGATAACTGAACGACCAGAGAAGTCAACACGCTTCCCAAGTAGGTTTTGACGGAAACGACCTTGTTTACCCTTAAGGCTATGTGATAAAGACTTTAAAGCTCTACCACCAGCTCCAGTTATTGGTTTACTACGACGACCATTATCGATCAAAGCATCAACCGCTTCTTGAAGCATACGTTTTTCGTTTTGTACGATGATACTTGGTGTTCCAAGTTCAAGTAACTTCTTCAGACGATTATTTCTAGTTATAACACGACGATATAAATCATTTAGATCACTTGTCGCAAAACGACCACCATCAAGTTGTAACATTGGTCTTAAATCAGGTGGGATTACCGGCAATACTGATAAAACCATCCATTCAGGTTGATTACTTGAATTAATAAATGCTTCTACTGTTTCTAAACGTTTGATAAGCTTCTTGCGTTTATCACCTTGTGCATCCTTTAAGTCATCAACAATCAATGCTTTTTCCTTGGTTAGTTCAACTTGTTCAAGTAAGGTCTTTACAGCCTCAGCACCCGTTTGAGCTTTAAAACTGTTAAAGCCATAGATAGCGTTAGCTTCACGATATTCGCGCTCAGATATTACCTGCTTATAATCAAGTTTCGTCTTACCAGGGTCAGTCACTACCCACGAAACAAAGTAGGTTACTTCTTCTAGTGATTTTGGTGTCATATTTAACAACAAACTCATTCTTGAAGGTATACCTCTTAAGTACCAAATGTGAGCAACAGGAGCTGCTAATTCAATATGTCCCATTCTTTCACGACGAACGTTAGATTTAGTTATCTCAACGCCACAACGATCACAAATGACACCTTGATATCTAATCTTTTTATACTTTCCACAATAACATTCCCAGTCCTTTGAAGGACCAAATATTCTTTCACAGAACAAACCATCTCTTTCGGGTTTTTGCGAACGATAGTTGATCGTTTCCGGCTTTTTGACTTCTCCATGTGACCACTCGAGAATTCTTTCCGGTGATGCTAAACCTATTTGCATCGAGGCGAAATTGTTTATACTCATCTTTTATGCCTCCTTAATTGTTTATATCGTAATCACTGTAATCATCATCGAAGCCTACGATAGCTTCAGGTAAATCATCATCAGCACTATTATCAACTTCAGGCTGTGGCGCAACTACTTCTTCAACCGCAGCGATCTGTTTGATTTCTTCTACTTCCATTTTTCGCATATCGATTTCACGACCATCTTTATCAAGCATTTTGACATCAATTGCCAATGCTTGAAGTTCGTGTTTGAGTACACGGAATGATTCAGGAACACCAGGAGCTGGAACATCTTTACCTTTGATGATCGCTTCGTATGTTTTAGTTCTTCCTAAAATATCATCTGATTTGATTGTCAATACTTCACCCAATGTATAAGCAGCGCCATAAGCTTCAAGCGCCCAAACTTCCATTTCACCGAAACGTTGACCACCATTTTGAGCCTTACCACCAAGTGGTTGTTGGGTTACTAATGAATAAGGACCAGTAGCACGAGCATGTAATTTATCATCAACCATGTGCGCCAACTTGATCATATACATAACACCAACTGAGATTCTTTCATCAAACGGTTCACCAGTACGACCATCAAACAAGATTGTCTTACCATCTTTAGTGCTTTCCGCTTCGTTCATGATAGCTTTTAGTTCATCATTATTAATACCATCAAATACTGGAGTCGCAAATTGAACACCTAATTTCTTAGCAGCCATTCCCAAATGAATTTCCAATACCTGTCCGATATTCATACGTGATGGAACACCAAAGGGATTTAACATAATATCAACAGGTGTACCATCTGGCATAAACGGCATATCTTCAACTGGTAAAATACGAGAGATAACACCTTTATTACCATGTCTACCGGCCATTTTATCACCTTCTGAAATTTTGCGTTTCTGAACGATGTAAACTTTAACAACTTCATTAACACCAGGTGGAAGTTCATGACCATCTTCTCTACGGAAGAAACGAATCATTTGAACAATACCAGCACCACCATGTGGTACTTTCAACGAATTATCTCTAACCTCACGTGATTTTTCACCAAAAATAGCTAATAATAGTTTTTCTTCAGGTGATATTTCACTTTGTCCTTTAGGTGTAACTTTACCAACTAGGATATCCCCTTCTTTTACTTCCGCTCCTACCATTACAACACCACGGGCGTTCAAATGACGACAGGAATTTTCAGAAACGTTTGGAATATCTCTTGTGATCTCTTCTGGACCAAGTTTGGTCTCACGTACTTCAATTTCATACTCTTCGATATGAATAGATGTATACACATCGTCTTTCACTAAACGTTCCGACATGATGATTGCATCTTCATAGTTATAACCATACCATGTCATAAAGGCAATGGTAACGTTTTGTCCCAACGCTAACTCGCCATTATTCATGGCTGGACCATCAGCGATCACATCTCCTGAATTAATCGTTTCACCACGCATGACGATAGGATGTTGATTAATACAAGTCCCTGAATTAGAGCGACGGAATTTGGATAATCGATATTCTCTTTGGCCATTAGTTTCATCAACAATGATCTTATTTGCATCAACATAAGATACCACACCATCCCCAGTAGCCGTTATGCCACTACCAGAATCTTTAGCAACCCGATACTCGATACCAGTACCTACCCAAGGTGCTGCTGGACGTAACAACGGAATCGCTTGACGTTGCATATTTGCGCCCATAAGAGCACGCGATGCATCATCGTTTTCTAAAAATGGTATACAAGCCGTCGCAACAGATACAATCTGTTTGGGACTAACGTCAGCAAGTTCAACTTCTTCTTTACTTGCCATAATGGTTTCCCCTTTGTGACGAGCAACAACTTCATCATTTATTAATTGACCATTTAACACTTCATTTGCTTGAGCGATAATGTAATCTTCTTCATCATCCGCTGATAAGTAGATAACTTCTTCAGATACCTTACCATTATTTACTAAACGATAAGGTGTTTGAATAAAGCCAAACTCATTCACCCTAGCATATGATGTCAAATTAGATATCAAACCGATATTCGGACCTTCTGGTGTTTCTATTGGACAAATACGACCATAGTGAGAAGTATGAACGTCACGAACTTCAAAGCCCGCTCTTTCTCTGGTTAAACCACCAGGCCCAAGCGCTGAGATACGACGCTTGTTAGTTAGTTCAGCCAATGGATTAACTTGGTCCATAAACTGTGACAACTGACTGCTTGAGAAGAACTCTTTGATCGCAGCTGTTAATGGTCTGATATTAGTTAAGTTTTTTGGTGTTAAAGTAGAAAGATCAGATATTGACATTCTTTCTTTGACTGCTCTTTCCATTCGTGATAAACCAATTCTAAATTGATTTTGGATCAATTCACCAATTGTTCTAATACGACGATTGCCTAATTGGTCAATATCGTCAACATCACCAATACCATCAACCAAGTTTAAAAGATAAGAGAAACAAGCATACATATCTGAAATCATGATTGTTTTCTTGCTTATTAGTGGATCTGTCGCAATAACCTTAACACGATTAGTGTCTGTGTTTTCAGCACGAACAAACAGCTGTTGAACCGCTGCTCCGATCAACCAAACTGTGATGTTTTCTTTCTTGTTAACTAAGTCAACAAGCGCTTGCTTTTCAGCAGCACTTAAGTTGGCAACATCATAATCAGGTAAATAACGCATCGCCATAAGTTTATCATTATGTAGTACATCTTGATCATTATTCAAGACTCTTCCTAAGACAAATAGACGTTGTCCATAATCCAAAACACTGCGTACATTTTCTTTAGTTAATGTAACTTCACGTGCAATGATACTAGCAAAGATCAATACTTCTTCTTTTTCCTTCGCAAGCTTATCAACATCAGATTTAGTCAAGACCGTTCCCTTTTCCAAGGTTATGTCACTTAACTCTATCTCTTCAGCTAACACTCTTCCTACTAATACATTGGTGTAACCAGCATTAACTTTTACAATATCAGGATGTGAAAAAAGATGATTCATTGGAAAGGCACAAATGTGAGTCCCTTTACTTAGTTCCTCTTTCAAAATGTCGCGTTCTTTGCGACCAATGAAAGTGCCTGATTTAAACAACAAGGCTCCCTTTGCGTCAAATATATCTTCAGCTGTATATACTCCCTCTAAACGATTAAGAAGTCCTAGCTTTTTACGTAATTTATAACGACCCGCTTTTGTAAGATCATAACGACGAGAATCAAAGAACTTCGCGTTCATTACACTGATCGATCCATCTAGTGTTGGAACTTCATCCGAACGTTGATTTTCATATACCGATAAAAGCGCTTCGTTTGTTGTTCTTACTTTATCTGCTTGTAATGTATTAACGATTTCCTCATAGTTACCAAAGAATGCCGTATATAACAATAGATACAGATTTAAATATTCACGTTGATCGCCATCAATCTCCAATTCATCATTGACGACTAGATTTAAGGCTGATAAAAAAGTCTTAAATGAAGTGGTATCGAAAGCATCCTCGTTGTGTTCATAATTTAATCCAAGTCCTACAGACTTAAATAAGATGGTTGATAAAATCTTGCGTTTACGATCGATACTCATATTCAATAAACGACCTAAAGCGGATTTCTTTGAATCCGACATAAATTCTAACCACGTACCTCGACTTGGAATTAGTTCAGAGTTGTAAGTTTCCTTACCCGTTTTCTCTTCAGTGCCAATTGAATAATATGCACCAGGAGAACGTACAATCTGCGAAACAATGACTCTTTCTGCACCATTTATGACAAAGGTTCCTGTTTCCGTCATCAATGGCATGTCTCCAAAGTAAACATCTTCATACTTCGTGATTACTTCACCAGTTGTGCTATCAACAATTTCTAACTCCATTTTCGCTTTTAATAGCGAAGCATAATTAGCTTCTCTTATCTTAGCTTCACCAGCACTGTATTTTGATTCGCTAAACTCATAGTCTAAAAACTTCAACTTGATTGTTCCGCTATAGTTTTGAATTGGATATATCTCTTCAAATACTTCGCGAATACCTTCGTCTTGAAACCATTTAAATGAATTAGTTTGTATTTCTACTAAATTAGGCAGTTCTAATGAACCACTTACCTTAGAATAATCACGACGCTTGGCTTTTTTCCCCAGATTAATAACACGATATGCTTGATTTTTGTCCATAAAAGCCACCTTTCTGCGAGTTTTGTAACACGAAAAGGGACACAAAACCCCATTTTATTTTCATATTTATGCAATTTATTATAATACCAGAACTTATGCAATACGTCAAGGCCTAATCGCTAATAATATCCAATAACCTTTATCTTTGGCAACTTATTGCGCTTTGGGCACCTTGTTGTTTGCGAATAACAACCCATAACTGACCTTCTTGAGCAAGGCAATCATACGCTTGATCAAAAAAACGATAAACCGTATCCTTGCCTGCTCTGATAGGTGGATTAGTGATAATAGCCGTAAATGGACCTTTTATGCCTTCTAACCCATCATTTTGTTTAACCTCAACATTAGTTTTATTTAGGATGTTGTTTTCCGTTGTTAAGGTAACAGCTCGTTGGTTAATGTCTAAAGCTAACACCTCAACGTTAGTAATCTTTTGAATGATGATAGCTATAACACCATACCCACATCCTAGATCAACAATTTTATTTCCTAAATTATCAAAATCAATGTTATTAAGCAAGGCGATCGTACCACGATCTATACCTTCGCGACTAAAGACGCCTTGATCACTATTAAATTGATAATCTATGTCCAAAAACCGGAAAGGAACAACTCTCCGGTCATGGGACATGTCTGCGTTATCAGTAAAATAATGCCGCATGTTATCGCCTCCCTGGCGTAACAACGCTGATCTATTTTTATTTGTTTTACTTAATTTCAATAACCGCGCCAGCTTCCATCAATTTTTTCTTGATTTCTTCTGCTTCTTCCGGTTTGATATTTTCTTTGATTGCTTTAGGTGCTGCATCAACTAGTGATTTTGCTTCAACTAAACCTAATCCAGTTACTTCACGTACAGCCTTGATTACCGCAACCTTCGCTTGACCAGCTTCTTTTATGATAACTGATACTTCTACTGGTCCTGTTGGTTCTGCATCTTCAACAACTGCTGGTCCAGCAGCTACTGGTGCAGCGGCTGTTACACCAAATTCTTCTTCAATTGCTTTTACTAAATCATTTAATTCGAGAATTGTCATTTCCTTTAAGGACGCAATTAGCTCTTCTGTTGTAATTTTTGCCATTTTTATTTCCTCCTATGTACTATGCCGTAGCTTCGGCTACTTCTTCATTTGTCACAACTGGCTCAACTTCTTCAACTGTTTCAACTACCGAACCGCCTTCTCTTGCTTCAGCTACCGCTTTGATAGCACAAGCGAATGTACGAATCGGTGATTGGAAGCATCCCAACAACATGGAAATCATGCCATCTTTGTTTGGTAATGCGGATAATGTCGTCAATGTTTCAGCGTTAACAACACTTTTTTCGACCAAGCCGCCTTTTAACACCAACTTAGGATGTTTTTTTGCGAACTTAACCAAAATACGACTTGGGGCAACACTATCACTACCAAAAGCAATAGCGTTAGGACCGGTCAAGTATTCATTTAGATCTGTGAAACCAACTTGTTCAGCTGCGCGACGTACGATTGAGTTTTTATAGACTTTAAACTCAATTTCTTCAGCTCTGAGCGTTCTTCGTAACTCAGTTACTTCAGCCACGCTAAGGCCACGATACTCAACGACAACGCTTGCTGCAGCTTCGTTAAGTTTACCAGCAACCTCACTGACCAGCTCAATCTTTTCTTGAAGTATTGATTGGTTCATACCTTGCATACACCTCTTTTCTTTCTATATGCCACAATATACCTAAAATAATAAACTCATGCCAAGACAGCATGAGTTGAAAGGATAAAATAACTTTCTACCTCGGTAACATTATTAAGCTTACGCCGTTACTGTCTATGGTATATTGATAACAATTTAATTCTAACAATATCTTTGGTTTTGTCAATGATTAATCACGAACAACCTTTACACCAGGACTCATTGTTGATGAAACAACAACGTTTTTCATAAAGATACCTTTTACAGCAGCCGGACGAGCTCTTAGTAATATATCATATAAAGCACGATAGTTTTCAACTAACTTATCATCACTAAATGAAAGTTTACCAATAAGACAGTTAATATTGCCTTCTTTATCAACACGGTATTCAACTTTACCTTTTTTTACATCTTCTACCGCTTTTGCAACATCCATTGTAACTGTTCCCGTTTTAGGATTTGGCATTAAGCCCTTAGGACCTAAGATCTTACCTAGTTTACCAAGCTCACCCATCATATCAGGTGTAGCGATGATAACATCAAAATCAAACCAACCCTTTTTGATATCTTCTAATATTTCTTTGCCACCCACAAAGTCAGCACCGGCTTCCTTAGCCTCGGTTTCTTTAGGGCCTTGTGTTACTACTAATACTTTTTGACTGCGTCCAGTGCCATTAGGCAACACTGTAGCGCCTCTAATCTGTTGATCAGCGTGACGCGGATCAACATTCAAGTTAAACGATACTTCAACCGAAGCGTCAAACTTAGCAAAATTAACCTTCTTTACTAAAGCGATAGCTTCTTCAATTGGATACAACTCATTTTTGTCAAACAACTTTTCAGCTGCTAAATACTTCTTTCCTTTTTTCATCTTCGCGCTCCTACTTGTCCATGCCTTCAACTATAATACCCATATTGCGAGCTGTACCTTCAATTATTTTGATGGCAGCTTCAACATCATTGGCATTTAAGTCAGGCATTTTGTATTCGGCAATCTTACGAACTTCATCAACGGAAATCGTAGCAACCTTTGTTGTCTTAGCATTCGGTGAAGCCGATTTAATACCTGCGGCTTTCTTTAACAATACCGATGCCGGTGTTGTTTTTAAAACAAAATCAAATGACTTGTCTTCATATGCAGTAATGATTACTGGTACGATATCACCAACACGATCCTTAGTCGCATCATTAAATGCGGTACAGAATTGTGGCATGTTGATACCGGCGCCGGCTAATGCCGGACCTGGTCTTGCTCCCCCTGCTGGGAATTGGAGCTTGACAACTTTAGCAACTCTCTTCATCAAACGTCCTCCTTTGAACGATTATGCTGTGGTATTACGGCTTGCTAGACCTCCCACGCATTAAAACAACCACCTATGGCGGTATTTATAATGATATACGTTAATTTAGTTTTCGTCAAGACAATGTTAACGCTTTACTTAAAACTGACTATAACATATAATTTAGTTTGTGGAAAGAGGTATCATATATGGGAATTGTCGATAAAATAATGGAAAATCCATACTATACTGCATTGATCATAACTGCCGTCTTAGCATTGAGCGAGATGTTGTTATGGAAAAAACAAATGCACTATAATCGAAACACTGATAATCGTATGGCAAGTAGTATCTTGAATCGAAAATATCATCTAAATGAAAAAAAGAATGTCGATCTTGAATACATCAATAAAACGATTAGTCTTCATAATCTAGCCGTGATCGCCGTTTCTGGCATCATCATGATAATCAATTTGATAGCTGGCGTAGTAGCTTACACTGTGTTTACAGTAGTCATCAACTATTATGTAGCTAAGAAGATCGCACAAAAATATGAGAAATCAAAGTAGGTAACTTATGCAATTAAAAATTTATCAAAGATTAAATCAAATACTGATTGGTTTGATTGTTCTTGTCTTAGCCACAATCGCAGTTATCATCATTAACTTTTCAAGATTTGATAACACCTTAAAACTAATCATCATTGTTGGCTTTTTCACCTTTACCATCTTATCCTTCTTTGCGTTTAAGATGCTTGAGTATAATTGGGATAAATACTTAATACAAAAAATGATCCTAAAAGGTCATGTCGCGCTTGCCGAAATCACTAGCGCATCTCCGCTTTATACGATCAAAGATTCAGCCTCCAAATATTACCGCATCTTCCAGTTTGAAGTGGTTATGAAAGATCTAGAACTTAATAACACTAAATTGACATTCTATGAGAAGATGAACATTGATGTCAAAACGGTACCAACAGGAAATATCTATATAACTTATGACCCCAAAAAACCAAATCGTTTATTCATTATTCCTAATGGTGTAATCGCAAGATTTACAAACTTAGCACCATTGATTAATTTCTATGAGAAATCAAATATCAAGATCAAATACTTAGATGTCATTGATGATCAGGGATTAGTTATCAGAACATTTAAAGAATCAATAAGATTGTACAACAGTCAAAAATAAAAAAAGCTCATCGATTGATGAGCTGTTTTTTATAGACCGGCAGAGGATAGAGCCGCTAAGAAGTCAGTGCTTTCGTTCATTGTTGTTAACTGAGAACGTAATTGACCACCACGTAATGCAGCTATCTTACGATACACTTCCGCATCTTCCTTGGTTGCGAATATCGACTTGTTGATTTGAACATACTTAGTCCCAGCAATAGGGGCAGCATTACCAACGTTTACATCGATAACTTCAAGACCAGATTCTAATAGTGCCAAAGCATCGCTTGGGAATTTAGCGATTACAAAACTTGTTTCATTAGGATGATCCTGTACATATTTTATTGTTTCTTCAATTGTGAACACATACACTGTGTTTCCTCTGGCTGCTAACGGTAAACTCATTTTTTGAATTTTGTCATTAGCTACATAGTCATTACAAACGATGATTTTGTCTGCACCAATGCTGTTCATCCATGTTACGGCAACTTGCCCATGAATCAGTCTATTATCAATTCTTAAATGTTTTATCATTCATTTCACCTCCTTCAAGTGAATTATATCATAGCTTATGACAACGAACTATTCTTGCCCGTTTAATAAGCTATTTAAGCTCGCAATTCCTGTACGCCCAACTTCCATTAGGCTCTCTATATCAACTGCTCCACTCAATCTTAGACCTAATAGTTCTAAGAAAATTGTCAAGTTCATTCCAGTAATAACCTGAACATTATCACTTGCTAGATAAGCGGCACGATTACTGGGGGTTCCGCCTAAGAGGTCAGCTAAGACGATTACGCCTTCACCACCGTCAACCTCTTTGATCGCATTTTCTAATGCGACTTGGAAATCATCTGGATTATCTTCCATTCTTAGGGTTACATAAGCTAACTGTTCGATTGTATCACCAAAGAATAACTTCGCCGAATCAATCATACCTTCCGCCATTTTGCCATGGCTAATCAACACGATACCAAGCATTTTAATTTTCTCCTTAATAAGCCTATTACCTGCCTTATTGGCAGGTAATAGGCACTAGTATAATTATAATTTGTATTTAGTTAGTTATCAATAAAATTACATGATACCAAACGCGCCGGCTAAGAACATAAGAACGAATACAACCAAC
>CAZKJS010000040.1:0-12712 GCA_964553255.1 uncultured Erysipelotrichaceae bacterium
GCAGGCATACTGTAATTTACAACACCATTTTCATCTGCTATAGCTTCTGGCAAATCGCCAAGAGCTTCTTCCACACTCACATAACGTTTCAAGTCAATTCCATCCTCGCTGTGCGTAGGTTTAGGAAATACGAATTTTGCATCCTTCAAGCCTACAATGATTACTCTTTTTCTTCGTTGAGGAATTCCATAGTCGGCTGCATTCATAACTTGCTGTTCAATCGTATAGCCAATCTTCTTAAAAGCAATTTTAAGAAGTTCTATTATTTTTTCACCTTGCGAATTTTGGGCAGATAACAGTCCCGTTACATTTTCAAACACAAAAGCCTTGGGCTGCACCTGCTCTATAATATGAATGTATTTCCAGACAAGTTGTCCTCGCTCATCTTCTACATTTCTATTTCCCGCCAAAGAAAATGACTGACAAGGTGGGCCTCCGATGACCACATCTGCGTGTGGAATCTTGCTGATATCAATTTGGTTAATATCTGCACACATAATGTGGTCACCGATATTAGCCTTATAAGTTTCAGTAGCGTTTTTGTTGTTATCAATCGCCCAGATAATATTATAGCCCTCGGCAATAAATCCCAAATCCAATCCACCGCCACCTGAGAATAAACTAACCACATTTATGCTCACTTCATTTAACCTCCAATCGGTTCGATTTTATTTCAACATATCTATCCGTTATTTCTTTGTAACTGATTCTACTATATTTAGAAATCAGTTTTGTGATTTCTCCTATGACGGCAGAATCTGCACTTTCAAGTAATTTGTGACTCAAAACCATCAGTTCATTTTTGTCAGAATCAGAAATCATTTCATAGTTTGGAAAGAACAATCCCTCAATATCATACCTCTGCAATTTAAGCAATCCTGCTCCGTATTTTTTTCCGCTCAGTTCCAACTGATAATATGTGTAATAATTATTCAGTAAGGCGAACAGAACCCACTTATCAACTTTAGGTTTAATAACGTAAAAATTGTCTCTCGCAAGCACACCTGTTTCGTTCATAACAAACTTCATGTCGTTACGAACAAAATAGCTAAACAAAATACCCTCCCCACAGATTTCTCGTATTTCATACCACTTGTCACTGCTGTTAACTTTCATATACAGTGTCTTGGGTTTCTGCTCCTGAATTATTTTATTTTTCCAAAAATCCAGATAACTTGATATTTCATCAGAAACAGCATCCTCCACCGGACAGAACAAGCGGTCTAAACGAGCGTTAAGTGTAGTATATCCATCAATGCTTTTTGGCGAAGATATAATCGGCTTAAAACATCCACCATCTTCACAAAGAAGGTCTGGATTTATATACATTTCATTGCAACCTGTTGTTAACCCTCTTTTAATTGTAGCCAGTTTAGAAAATGGATAAGCAAATTCCTCGAATGCCTTATCATCTCTTATAGAAACACTTTGTAACTCTCCATCCTTTGATTCTAAATATTCCTCGACGGTGTCAATATCCATTTTCCCTTTAACTAACTTTAGAATAACTACATCAACCAATGCTTCTCTTTCAAATACATCTCCGTGAATATGTATCTGATTTTCTATGCCACATTTGGATAGCATAGTTTTTTGAAACTCAATTCCACTTTTTGCTTTCATCCAACTACTCGGGAAAATAACAATCAGCTGTCCACCGTTCTTCAATAAATCGATGGCTTTCATAATAAAATACATATACATATTTGCCGTACTTGGCAAGCCGGAAAATATGGAGTTAGAACGCAATCTCTCCTTTGTTATCCCGTATGCTTCTAATTCATCGATTTTCTCCTGTCGTATATAAGGAGGATTCATGACAATACCATCATACGCATTGGAAGCGTTATAAATAAGAAAATCGCCATTAATAAGTTTATACTGCTGGTATTTCTCTTTTGTGTTTTCAAATAAAATAGTATCCATTTCACAAGCAGTAACGTTTTCGTACTCATATTCTATAAGTGCATCCAAAAAAGAACCTGCACCAAAGCACGGATCCATAATGGCAGCTTGCTTAGGCAAATCGAATAACGAAACCATATAACGGGCAACATTACCCTTTGTAAATACTTGACCTAAATCAGCCATTTCATTGTTCCTCCTGTTAGATAGCACTTTTTCCACTTTTAACCCAAGCGTCTAATTCAGAAGATTTAAACTTCCACTGCTTTCCGATTTTATGGGCGGGAATTCCGGTGTTCTTTTTAATCCAGTCTCTAACTGTAATAGGCTTAACGCCTAAATATTCTGCGGCCTCTTCAATGCCTATCCATTTATCGTTCATCATTTCATTCACTATTTTCACCTCGTCAAATGTTGATGGATACATAATACCATTCTTATTATATCACGAAGGCACTCTGTTTTCAATGGTTTATATGATGTTTCTTGATATTTGATGATATTTCTTGCAAACAAACCATAAAGAAAACCCGAGAGCCAGAAGAATACCTCCAACCCTCGGAACGTTTTGCTTTCAAGCCACCTCAGTATTCAATTGCTTATAAATACTTTTTGAACGCCTTTTTCATTTTGATTGCCACATCCATCATCCAATCAAACTGTTCTGACCAAGTATCCTTGTTATCGAAATCGACCGTCTTATACACCAGGATACGGCTTGCTTTTTTCTCCGGAAGTTCATTCCACTCAAGCTGCACACCCATTTCCTGTTCAATGGCAGCCTTGTTGGAATAGAATTTATGATACAGTTCCTTGTCATCAGAAATATACCATTCCACAAGAGCGTGGTTGTATTTTCTTATCTGCGACATACTAATGTGGCAAGCAGATGAGCCGACACTGAATGTCATCCAATGGTCTTTGCTTGCCTTTCTCTTATTGAACTGCTTTGCAAATGCATGGTTTTGGAATGCATAATCATTGAAAGCAACCCAATAATCATATCTCGCTTGCAGCGTAGGGGAATTGCTGGTGTTACGCTTGATTTCCTTTGTCCAGTCATTCGGCTTTTCTACCACTTCGAACTTAACGGCAATATCAGAACTTCCGATTTGATACAGTTTAATTTCTACCAGGAAGAAAGCAATATTCTCATCAGTGTGATTATTCAGCCATTCGATAGCCGAGCGATGTTCTTCTCTTGCTCTCTTTACAACCCAAATCACGATATCAGCAGATTTACCGGATGCATATGTAATCAATTTACCAAGATGGTCATGGTTTGTATCTTCAAGCTGATTCTCGATGATGATTTTTCTGTCCGTTCCGGTTTCGGTTGCATAAATGTCTACATTGAAATCTCCAACACTGGACTCCGTTTCATCGACGGTAATCTCCAAGCCAACGGCATCCGCCAGTAACGCAAGATTATCCTCTTCTGCCAGCCAAGGAGTGAAGTCTATTGCCTCATGTGGCCATACCTTTCTCAAGTCTTTTATTTCTTTCAATTTTCCTAAATTAATCAACTCCATTCCTCCTTGCCGTGCAATTAACTATTCTATCAACTCAACAATAGGCAAAATCATCTTGTCCACTCGACTTTGCCCATTTTCGACCTGTCAACTCAACCTATCGTTTTCACCATAAGCTGGGTGTTAAATCTTCCGCTTGGCAGCCGTCAAACCAAGACGCCCAACTCTCGGAAATGCCTTGTTTTCAAGCCTTTTTCGGTATTTACTTCTGTACTTTTGACATCAACACTACGCACTCGACATGATACGTATTAGGAAACATATCCACCGGTCTTGCTCTAATAGCTTGATAACCGTCTTGAGCGAATAATGCTAGATCTCTTGCTAGTGTAGCTGGATTACATGAAATATATACAACTTTATTAGGATTGAGTTTGATTATAGTATCGATGGTTGCTTTATCGCAACCTTTTCGTGGTGGATCAACAAATATCACATCAAAATGTTCATCTTTATCAAGTAATTCTTGTGTAACTTCATTAGCGTCACCACAATAGAATTCGATATTATTAACACCATTGGTCAAGGCGTTTTGTTTTGCGTCTTTAATGGCATCAGCGACGATATCAATACCTATCACTTTCTTGACATATTGACTAGCAATAATACCGATTGTTCCCACACCACAATAAAGATCAAGTAATACATCATCTTTACTTAAATCAGCCATGTCATAAGCTAATTGATATAACTCTTTAGTTTGATATGAGTTGACTTGATAAAATGATTTACTTGATATTAAAAATTCATAACCCATTAACTCATCAAGGATTTGATTTTTACCATAAATAGTTTTCTCTTTTTTACCTAGAATGGTATTGCCTTTGTCTTTATTTATATTAAGAATAATGCTTTTGACCTCTTTGATCTTACTTAATGCATTCACTATCTCATTTCTATTAGGTATGTTATTTTGATTTATCACAAACACGATCATAATTTCATTACGACTAAATGCATGTTTGATCAGAATATGTTTGACGATATCTTTAAGCCGGTAAATATTTAAAAGTGCTAGTGCTTTGTTATAAACATCATTAGCAAGATCACTTTGCAAGATGCACTTATCAATAGGAATGATATCATGGGTATTTGCACGATAAAAACCCCCAACAATTTCCTCTTGATCATAACTAAGTGGTATTTGTACTTTATTACGATAAGCTACTGGGGTTTGCATACCAATGATAGGTTCAATCTTTACATTAAACGCGCTTTCAAGTAAACGCTTTACATAATTTTGTTTAAAAGTTAGTTGCTCAAAGTAACTCAAATGAAGTAATTGGCAACCACCACAACTAGGGTAATAAATACAAGGTGATTCAACTCGTTCTTTTGATGGGGTTAATAGTTTTTTAATTATTCCATATCCATGATCTTTTTTAACAGCGATTATTTGGATCTCCGCTTTTTCATTCATCATCAATCCTTTAACAAACACACAGAAACCATCATGTTTAACTACACCAAAACCCATGTATGAATAATCAGTGCATTGATTGATAATAATGTCATTTTTCTTGATCATAAAAAATAGGCAAGTTATGCTTGCCTTATTCTCCTGCTTCTTGGTCAGTTTCACCATCAACGTTGCCGCTAGCAACATTGTCGCCTCTAAGTTCATCAGCGAGTTCTTGATTACGTGCTTGTGACACTAATTCTGTCAGTGGTTCTAACATAGCTGCGTTTTTGTTAGTGATGTAATAAATGAAATCAAATTCAATGCTTGGATCAGTGACATTATAGGTATGTATCTCAAGATCATATTGTTTCATTGTATCAGCCTTAGAAAAGTAAATATCAACAGGAAACACTTCATTTACCTTACTATAAATCGCATTTATCAATGCTTCATAATCACTTTGTGCTAAATCATTTTTAACATCAACATAAACTCTTAGTGTTGATACCTTAAGTATTATCACTACATCTTCAACTTCACTTAGATTACTTATCGATTGATCTAATTCATCAATTGCCGTTTGCTTGATATCAACATTTCTTTCATTAGCGATTCGATCACCATTGATTGGTTTGCCAGATTCAAAATAAGCTTGAAATATGATGACACCAAAAAAAGTAACTGGAATCATTATTAGTATTAATCCGATAGTCAACAAGGTGTTTGCTTTTGACCACTTGAATATCTTCTTGGTTTTATCATTAATTTTTGACATGTATATTCTTCCTTTTATCGTAACTTAGATAATATAATAAGATACAACGATTAATTATGCTTTGGCATTATCTTAAGTTTTCATTAATATAACTAATATGCCATAGCGCATACATTATAACCTTTTTTAATCAAAGTTGACAAGTTGATCAATTTAGATAGCTTGTTACTATTTCGTTTGTTTCATGATTCTTCTCAATAATTGCCACAACTTGATCGTTTGCACTAATGGTCACTATGATTTTGATATCTTTATTAAAACTTCTAATGAGTTGACCGCAGTATTGTGTTAATGCTCTTATTTCAGCATATGTTTTCCCTTGAACTCTAACACTGATCTTTAGCACGCTTGCTTGACCATCAATGTATTTAGCTTGTCCCATGACATTGACACTCTCCGGTAAGAAATCAACAATTGCTTGACGCATATTCAATAATTTGCTATTTGTGTCACCATCAATTCTACCGGCTTCAGTTGTTGGCATAAGTACCCATTTCTCATCTAGTTTACTAAATTGTCCAGTACGTCCGGTAAAATACCCTCTAGCAATATAGCCCCCTGGCAATGTTGCATCACTACTGGCGGTATTGTAAATAAGAATACATAGTGGTATATCAGCCAATCCTTCAAGTGAGCGTAAATAACTTTCGAGTTTACGACCAGCGTTAGTAGCGTATTCCCATAGTCTATCATCTGACAAAGTGTATGATCTTGTTACACCATCTGTTGTGATTGTTTGATTTTTATTAACGATAATAGCCAATGTTACACCATCAATACTCAAGTTAGGATTATTCTTCTTGATGAAATTTAATTCAAATACATCAGTGACGATAACTGGATCTATGATCGTTTCATTACCATTTCCAGTTAAAAAGGGTGTTCCTTTACTAGGGTTTAGTCCTTGAGTGTTAGTATCGCTTTCTCTTCCTACTAGATTTAATAACATACTACGCTTGATCAACTGACCTTCTTGCGCATAGAAACTATTTACTGGAAAGTAACCTTTTGAATACTCTTCAAGTCCAACACCAATCTCAACCATATCATAGCGACTTTGATAAGTACCATGATAACTTCTGGTGTCACTAGCAGTAAATGGAATGACATAGGTGTATTCTCCTTTGTTAGCTTCACTTAAGATGATAACATTGGTATCACTTTCTTCCTTAGGGCTACAAGCGGCTAAAAACAACAAAACCGCTAAAATAAATAATACTGACTTACGCATTTTTCATCACCTCAGCTATAAATTCTTCTTCATTAATGATTGTAACATTAAATTGCAATGCTTTATCAAGTTTACTACCAGCATCACTACCACATAATAAGTAATCAGTTTGTTTAGATACACTGCCACTAACCTTAGCACCCATCTTTTCAAGTAATGATTGCGTTTCTTGTCTTGTGTGATTATTCAAAGTTCCTGTTATTACTACGGTTTTGTTGGTAAAAATACTATCTTGTTTTTGTTCACTGCGATATTTGGTATTAATTCCTAAACTTGTTAGATTTTTAAGCAACTGTTGATTGCTTTCATCTTGGAAAAAACGCTTGATCGCTTGTGCTGTTATTTCACCAATATCATTAATGGCGATCAAATCTAAAACATCAGCGCTCTGAATCTTGTCTAACGTCTTAAAATGTTCCGCTAAAACCTTAGCTGCTTTCTCTCCAACTTGTTTAATACCAAGACCATTGATAAGCTTATCTAGATTACAAGTTTTACTTTTCTCAATAGCTTCAAGTAGATTATCTACTGATTTCTTACCCATTTTATCAACATCATATAATTTATCACGATGATCTTGTAAACGATATATATCTTCTACGGTTTTAAGATACCCTAGTTGATGGAGTTTCTCAACTTTTTTACCACCTAAACCTTCAATGTTTAAGGCATTACGGCTTGCGAAATGACTGATCGCTTCAACTACTCTAGCTGGACAATCATTATTAATACAGTAATTATCTGCTTCATCAATACTACGATAAAGCTCACTATGACATACCGGACAGTTTTTAGGAAAGATGTATTCTTGTTGGCTGCCATCTCTTTTTTCTGCCAAGCTTCTTACTACTTCAGGTATTATCTCTCCCGCCTTACGCACTACTACAAAATCATTCTCTCTGATATCACGTGATTTGATCAAATCTTCATTGTGTAGTGAAGCGAATGTTACCTTTGTACCAGCCACAAATACTGGCTCAAGTCTTGCGTTTGGTGTAATTTTCCCAGTTCTACCAACAGTCACAAATATTTCCTTAAGCTTAGTAGTTACCTCGGTAGCGGGAAACTTATAGGCAATGGCCCATCTTGGTGTCTTGGCGGTATATCCTAATCGCTCTTGATCAGAAAAATCATTAACTTTGATAACAATACCATCAATTTCATATGGTAACTCTTCTCTTTTTAAACTCATTTCTTCGATAAATGACCAGACATCATTGATGTTTGCACATACTTTTGTCATCGGATTAACCACAAAGCCTAGTCTTTTTAACCACTGTAGTGCTTCATAATGTGTCTTTAAGTTAAACTTATTACCTTCACAAAGATAATACCAAAAAGCATCAAGCTTACGACTCGCTGTTACTTTGGAATCTAATTGACGAATGCTTCCTGATGCCGCGTTGCGTGGATTAGCGAATAACGCTTCACTTTTAGCTTCTTTCTCTTTGTTTAGTTGCTCAAAGCTACGCTTTGGCATATATACTTCGCCTCTTACCTCAAGTTCTTGTGTTTCCGCTATCACTAAGGGTATTGATCTAATTGTTCTTACGTTGACACTAACATCTTCTCCCACTTCGCCATCACCTCGAGTTACACTATGGTGAAATAGACCATTTTGATATTCAATTGACATAGCTAAACCATCAATCTTAAGTTCAACTACATATTCAACACTTTCAATATCATTCTTTATTCTTTGATCAAAGGCCAATAAATCATCAAAACTAAAAGCATTAGCTAATGATAACATTTGACGCTTATGAACAATCTTATTAAAACTATCTGAAATAGCACCGCCTACTCTTTGACTTGGTGAGTTGATATCAAACATATCAGGATTTAGTTCTTCAAGCTTGATCAGTTCATGCATCAATTGATCAAATTCAACATCTGATACCGATGGTTGTTCTAAAGCGTAGTATTCATAATTGTACTTGTTCAATAGTGATCTTAGTTCTAGAATTCTTTCTTTACTCATATTATCCTCCATTTTTTTTAACTGATGGATGATTTTCGATAATCTTTTTAATACCATGAGGATGACTAAAAGCTATTTCCATAATACCATCTTTGATATTGACAATGACACCATTACCATATGTAGTATGTTGAATAAGCTCACCTTTTTTAAAGATCGCTTGTTTTTTACGCGTTTCATTTTCATCAGTATTATAGATGATACTATGTCTATTCAACTCTACTTGTTCTTTTATAAATTCAGCATTAGCACCGACATGTTCAATAAACTGTTCATCAATCTCTTTCACAAAGCGACTTGAAGTCTTTGGACAGTTCATTTGGTAACTATACCCCATACTATCAGTCAAGAATAATTTACGCTTAGCACGCGTATAAGCAACATAAGCAAGCCGTCTTTCTTCTTCCAAACCTTTGATTCCTTCAGCCATTGTACGCTCACTTGGAAAAATACCCTCTGATAAACCATAAACAAATACCGTATCAAATTCCAAGCCCTTAGCCGCATGAATTGTCATAAGTTGAATGTAATTGCCCTCATCACTATCCAAACGATCAGTATAAAGATTGACCATCTGCAAGTATTCATCAATGTTGGTTTCAGAGTTATTTTGTTGGAAGTTAGTAACGTCAATGATTAACTCCTTCAAGTTTTCAATGCGCTCGATTTCCTTTCCTTCTTCAAGCATTTGACGATAGCCGCTTTCATTAATGACTAACTCAAGTAAATCAGCGATTGCTAATTCTTTTTTACTTTTCCAAGATTCAACCATAGAGACAAAGTCATCAAGTGACTTCTGTACCATGCCAGTAAAAAGTCTTTCCTCTTTAATGATCTGATACATACTAACACCTTTTTGTTTAGCTTCTGAAAAAATACGATCGATTGTTTTTTGTCCAATTTTACGCCTTGGATTATTGATGATTCGTTTTAATGAAAGATCATCCCCACTAACGATCAAACGTAGATAACATAAAGCATCTTTAATCTCAAGACGATCATAGAATCGTGTCCCACCATATATGACATAAGGAATATGATTATCAACCATGCTTTTTTCAAGTGATCTTGATAAGTAGTTAGCACGATAAAGTATTGCCATGTCGGTCATTGCTTTACCCTCTTTATTTAGCGTCGCTACTTTATTAGCGATCCACATTGATTCATGATTTTCATTTTGACCACGAAAATGGGTAATCAGTTCTCCACCCTCTTTTTTAGTGAATAGTCGCTTTTCAACCCGATTACGATTATTTATGATCATACTATTTGCGCCATTGAGTATGGGTGGATCACTGCGATAATTCTGATTCAATATGATTGTATCAACATCCTTAAAATCTTTCTCAAA
The DNA here is from genome assembly GCA_964553255.1 of uncultured Erysipelotrichaceae bacterium. Lineage (GTDB taxonomy): Bacteria > Bacillota_I > Bacilli_A > Erysipelotrichales > Erysipelotrichaceae > JAQUCI01. The sequence continues at coordinate 10,178 of CAZKJS010000040.1, forward strand.
ATTCATGATGATGTTAATGTCAGCACCACGCCACGTATATATCGTTTGATCAGGATCACCAACAACATATACTTCATTTTCACTACCAGCTAATTGTTTGATAAGCTTGTATTGTATTTGATCGATATCTTGAAACTCATCCACATGAATATATCCAAATTTGCTTTGCCATCTTTTTAATATCTCAGGATATGTTTCAAACATCTTAACCGTCACTAATAACAGATCATCAAAATCAAGGGCATACAACTCTTTTTGACGATTGGTATAATATTCATAAACTTTCGCTTTTTCTACTTGCCCGGGGTAATTACCAGCTAATAAATATGCTCTTTCTGTAGATACATACCCACATTTACAGTTAGCGATATAATCAAGCATACTACCGTAACTAAACTTCTGTCTTTCAATACCAAACTGTTGATAAGCTTCTTTAAGTATGCTTTTTTGATCATCTTGATCAAGCACGGTGAAATTACGTGGCATATTCATACTTACGATGTCTCTTCGTAATATAAAAACACAAAGCGAATGGATTGTAGAAATATGAACGCCACTCGCGATATCTTTAAGCTGTGATTCAATCCGTATTTTCATTTCCTTAGCTGCTTTATTGGTAAAAGTTATCGCTAAGATCTGACCAGCAAATATACCAAGTTCGTTAATCAGATAAGCGATCCTAGTTGTTAAAACCCTAGTCTTACCACTACCAGCACCAGCAATAATGCGCACATAGCGACTTTTAGTCACTACGGCTTTTTTTTGTTGTTCATTTAAGTTGTTTAGAAGATCGTTGAAATTGTCCATGACCATATTATAACACGCACATCGCTTTAATATATGATGATGTGTTTATCGGTTAATACCATTTAGTATGTTATAATCACAGTGTGAGGTTACTATGGATATTATCGCAAAAAATTGGATAGATTATGAATGTATTGATGCAGGTGAAGGAGAAAAACTAGATCGTTGGAAAAACGTTATTTTATCTCGACCAGACCCAACTGCTATCTGGCCAAAAATGGCTGGACTAAACACTTGGCAAAACGCTGATGGTTATTATCATCGCTCAAACAAGGGTGGCGGTAAATGGGATTTTAAGCGTAAAGTGCCAAGTGATTGGACTGTTTCTTATAACGAATTAACACTTAAGGTAGCTCCTACCGGCTTTAAACATACCGGTCTTTTCCCTGAACAAAGTGCTAATTGGGATTACATGCAAGCAAAGATAAAAGCAGCTAATAAACCAATAAAGATACTAAACCTTTTTGCTTATACTGGAGGAGCAACTATGGCTTGTGCTAGTGCTAAAGCTGCTGAGGTAGTTCACGTTGATGCATCAAAGGGTATGGTCGCTTGGGCCAAAGAAAATATGTATTTAAGTAAGCTTGAAGATCGTAAGATTCGCTTTATCATCGATGATGTGAACAAGTTTGTTGAGCGTGAAATAAGACGCGGCAACAAGTATCATGGCATAATAATGGATCCACCTAGTTATGGTAGAGGTCCAAATAATGAAGTTTGGCAAATTGAGGAATTGCTTTATCCTTTAATTAATAACGTTGTTTCATTGTTAGATGATGAGCCTCTTTTCCTTCTTGTAAACTCGTACACAACTGGATTCTCTTTAATGGCACTTGAGAATATCTTGAAACTTACTCTTAGTAAAAGATTTCCAAAAATAAAAATAACAACCGGTTCAATCGGATTGCCGATCACTAACCGCGATATTGTTTTGCCTTGTGGTATTTATGGCCGAGCTGAACTTTAATATCAATATAATCTATGAAGATAATCATCTTTTAGTTGTTGAAAAGCCATGTAATGTATTGATGCAAAGTGATGAAACTAATGATGATGATCTTTTATCGATCTTAAAGCGATATCTGGTCACAAAATACAACAAACCAGGTGATGCTTTTTTAGGTATGGTACATCGTTTAGATCGTCCTGTTGGTGGTGTTGTTGTCTTTGCGAAAACTAGTAAAGCCGCTTCCAGATTGTCAAATCAAATACGCTTGAACAAAATGGAAAAAACATATCTAGCGGTTGTGTTAGGCGATGTTGAGCAAGAAAAAGCAACATTAAAAGATTATTTATATAAAGATAAAAAAAGCAACACAGTAAAAGTAGTTGAACCCTTACATGAAGAGGCAAAACTTGCCACTTTGAAATATGAGTTATTAGAACATAAGCAGAATCTTTCATTACTAAAAATTGATTTGATCACTGGTAGATCTCATCAGATCAGAGTTCAATTTGCAAGTCGTAACAATCCTTTATGGGGTGATCAAAGATACAATCCTCAAGCTGAGATAAAACAACAAATAGCGCTTTGGGCTTATCAATTATCATTTTTTCATCCAATATCAAATCAACGCTTAACTTTTACAAGTAAACCAAACGATAGATATCCATTTAATCAATTCAATATATAAAAAAGGCTCTGACGAGCCTTTTCAATTATAAGTTTACTTAAATTACATGATACCAAACGCGCCGGCTAAGAACATAAGAACGAATACAACCAAC
>CAZKJS010000041.1:0-12693 GCA_964553255.1 uncultured Erysipelotrichaceae bacterium
TTTCTCAAATTAAAAGTACACCCTTTTTTTAGAGTGTACTTGTCATCAGTCTGAGTATGCATAGCATACTTTAATCATTGACTCCCTCTGGGTTTATTTGGTAGAAGTGCCATAAATCTTTACACATCTGATTAATATCACGTTCGGCTTTAAAACCTAATAATTGTTCTGCTTTTGTAGTATCTGCGTAACATGTAGCAATATCGCCTGGTCTTCGTTCACATATTTCATAAGGAATAATCTGAGCTGTAGCTTCTTCAAAGGCGGTCTTAATTTGCATTACTGAATAACCGATTCCACGACCAAGGTTGATCGCAGCTATTCCACTGTTTTTCTCACTATATCTTAAAGCCTTTAAGTGACCAATCGCAAGGTCGACAACATGGATATAATCTCTTACACCAGTACCATCAATCGTATCATAATCATTTCCCCAAATACGCAGCTTTTCTCTTTTTCCAGTCGCTACTTGAGCTATATAAGGTAATAGATTGTTAGGTATACCATTTGGTGTTTCTCCAATTAAACCACTATCATGAGCACCAATGGGATTAAAATATCTTAGTAATACTATTTGCCAATTCTTATCAGCGAATGCTTGATCACGCAAGATATCTTCAATCATTAGTTTTGTTCTTCCATATGGATTGGTTGGTGCTAAAGTACTTTCTTCGGTAATGGGGACTTCTTTTGGATCACCATAAACAGTAGCACTTGAGCTAAATACGAGTCGTTTTACATTGAACTGATTCATTGCTTCAAGCAGATTCAATGTTGATACTATGTTATTTTGATAATACATTAACGGTTTCTCAACTGATTCACCTACTGCTTTATAACCAGCAAAATGAATGACGGCATCAATCTTGTTTTCTTCAAAAATTGTATTTAAAGCTTGTTTGTCTAAAAGGTCTTCTTGATAAAACTTAGGAAGTGAACCTGTTATCTTCGCGATTCGATTTAAAACTTCTCTACTTGAATTACTTAAGTTATCAACAATTACGACACTGTGTCCATCTTTCATCAACTCCACACAAGTATGACTACCGATGAATCCGGTTCCTCCGTTTACTAAAACTTTCATTTGTTTCTCCTTAGTTGAATAGTTTAATGATATCATTCCATAATATAAACACAAACAATAACATGATCAAAATCGCACTAGCATTAATTAAAGCATATTCTATTTTTTTACTGATTGGTTTACCTGTAAAAAGCTCAACAGATGTTAATAACACTCTACCACCATCAAGCATTGGTATAGGTAACAAATTAAATATACCAACATTTAACGATAATATTGCGACAATATTTAGAAAATATATTACCCCTTCTTTAAATGAAGTGGCACTTTCCATCGTTTCACCAGTAATCTTAAAGATTGCTATTGGACCTGATAAATTAGATAAACCACGACCTTGAACTAAATTAGCTAATGAGTTAAAAATATCAGAAGTGGTATCAATCGTATATAAACTGCCATAATAAAATGCGTTAATAACATTTACTGGTAAAAACTCTATCTCGTTCATCGTGACACCTAATAGATAGCGTTCTAAGATAGAGTCATATTCTGGTTTTACCTTAATATAGATCATACTAGAATCACGTTTAATTAAATACGTAGCTTCATTATGATAACTTTGAGCATACTGAACAATCGTCGCAAACGACTTTGGTTTGACCTTAACACCATCTTCATATTCTATTTCAACAATAAGGTCATTAGCTTGCATACCAGCTAAAGCTGCTGGTGAGCCAGGTGTTACTGATGCAATAATTGGTGCAGGATATTTAACGTAATAGCCCGATAGAAGCAATAATAAAGAGAAAAAAGCTACCGCCAATACTAGATTCATGAAAATACCACTCAACATTATTATCATACGCTTAAGCGGCTTAACACCATTTAAAGTACGCTCAAATGGTACGTCAACATCACCCTCTAACTTCTCTTCACCAGCCATACGTACATAGCCACCAAAGGGTAAAGCTCTGATACTATATGTTGTTTCTTTACCTTTTTTAGAAAATAATTTATACCCGAAACCAAAAGAAAACTCGTGACAATATACCTTAAATAGTTTAGCAGTGACTAAATGACCCAACTCGTGGATCAATATTATTACTCCAAGGATTAATACAAAATATATAACAGCCATTATTTCACACCTCTTTTAGTACAAATTCTCTGGTAATACGATCATAATATGTAATATCATCAAGTGTAATCTCATTTACATACGATATTTCACTACATGCTTTTAGTACCAGATTTTCAATCATTAAAAATGAAATCTTATCATCAAGGAACAAGCGTACAGCTTCTTCATTAGCCGCATTCATGATTATTGGTAGATTACCCTGTAATCGACCTACTTGATATGCCAATTCAAGTAATGGATAACGTTTTAAATCAGGTTGTTTGAACTGTAACTTACCAATAGCGGCTAAGTTTAGTTTATCAGCAACAAGCTCTAATCGTCTAGGATAACTTAACGCATATTGTATAGGTAAGCGCATATCAGCGGTACCTAATTGGGCGATAACACTACCATCAACATATTCAACCATTGAATGAATGACGCTTTCTGGATGCATTATGACTTCGATATCATCAAATTCCATATCAAACAACCAATGAGCCTCAATCACTTCTAAACCTTTGTTCATCATAGTAGCACTATCTATGGTAATTTTAGCACCCATTGTCCAATTAGGATGAGCAAGTGCTTCCTTTTTAGTCACATTAACAAGTTCACTACGACTTTTATCTCTTAAGCTACCACCACTAGCAGTAATAATGAGTTTACTGATCCCTTGATGTCGCCCTGCAATAGCTTGAAAGATCGCTGAATGTTCGCTATCAATTGGTAAGATATTAACATTATTCTCTTTAGCAGCCTTAATAACAAACTTTCCACCAACTACTAATGTTTCTTTATTAGCTAGTGCGATATCTTTCTTGGCTGTGATCGCTGCCAATGTTGGTCTTAATCCAACATAACCTACCAAAGCATTGATCAATAATTCAATTGGTTGGTAAGTAGCTATTTGGATTAAACCTTCATCTCCAAACACAAAGTCAATCTTAGGATACTTTTGTTTTAACATGTAAGCATCTTTTTGATTTAATACACATACTAAATCAGGGCTACATTTTGAAAGTATTTCTGTCAAAAGTCCCATGTTACTACCAGCACTGATAGCTACTATAGTAAACTCATCAGGATGTTGCAAGACAACATCTAGCGTTTGAATGCCAATTGATCCCGTTATACCTAAAACACCAATTTTCTTCATACTAAAAACACCTTCATTAAAACATTGAAAACTAAAATAGCGAAAGTAAGACTATCAATACGATCTAAAACACCACCATGACCAGGGAAAATATTACTAAAATCCTTTTCATTGAAGTGACGTTTAACCGAACTCATTGCTAAATCACCAAGTTGCGAAAAAATCGGGATCAATAAACTAGCCATAATGATAAAAACACTAGGCAAGTTTAGGTAGTTTAAGCCAAAGATAAGTCCACTTATCGTGCCACCCAAATAACCAAATACGGCTCCTTCTATAGTTTTTTTTGGTGATATTCGCTCATTTAGTTTATGTTTACCAAATTTAATCCCACCGAAATACGCGAAAGTATCAGTTAAATAGGTAACTAATAATAGATATACGATATTAAAGATTCCTAAAAGATAAATATCTTTAAATGTTTTTAGTACGATTACCGTAAAGAAACTAAACATAAATAAATAAGCGATTTGCTCAACATGATAATGTTCATCAACTACATTGAGTAAAAACAAAACAATAAGCAACACAATAGTACTTTCAAATAAATAATACTGATTTACTAAAAGATTGAACAATACATAAAACGTAATGATTAAAAAAGCACTTTTAAAATCTTTTTGTTTCATTACCTTAATAAACTCATATACAACTGCTAAAGCAAATACTATTAATAAAATATCCAAATAAACTCCGCCAAGTAAGATTGGTGGTAATATTGCCATAATGATCAAAAATGCGGTTATGATCCGTTGTTTCATTTTAAGCCGCCAAACCTTCTTTCTCTTTGATAAAAGTCGTCAATGATTTTCTTGAATAGTTCTGGAGTAAACTCAGGCCAAGGTTCATCGGTAAAAGTAAGTTCAGCATAAGCTAACTTCCAAAGTAAGAAATTAGAAATACGATATTCTTTCCCTGTCCTAATCATCAGATCAACATCTGGTAGATCACCAGTATCAAGATAGCTATTAAACTGTGCTTCATCTATTTCTTGTAAGCTATTTAATTCTACCATATCTTGAATACAACTATTTACAGCAGCTAAGATTTCTTGTTTACCACCATAGTTCATCGCAAAGTTTAATATCATGCCAGTATTATGAGCCGTTTTATTGATTGCTGCTTGTAAGACCTTAGTAGTATCTTCAGGTATTAGATTATAATCACCTATCATTTTAATTCGAATATTCTCTTTCATTAATTCATCTAAGAATCGATTAAAAAATACTTCTGGTAGCTTCATCAAGTAATTTACTTCTTCAATTGGTCGACGCCAATTTTCGGTTGAAAATGCATACAATGTTAAAACCGCTATATCTAACTTGTTTGCCATGATCGCAATATTGCGTACATTTTCAACACCTTGGTAGTGGCCGTATGTTCTCTCTCTTTTTTGTTTTTGAGCCCATCTACCGTTGCCATCCATGATAATGGCTACATGTCTGATCTTTTCCATGTTCTCCTTTATTAAAGAAGCTCACGATTGTGAGCGCCTTTTATACTGTCATTATATCTTTAGCTTTTGCTTGGGCTATCTCATCGATTCGTTTGATAAACTCATCGGTAATCTTTTGAATCTTTTCTAAAGCATCCTTTTCAAGATCTTCGGTCAAACTATCATCTTTTTTAACTAGCTCGTTTTGGTCACGACGAATATTGCGAACTGCAATCTTAGCTTCTTCAGCATCTTTATTTACAGTCTTAACTAATTCTTTTCGTGTTTCTTCTGTTAACTGAGGTACATTTAAGCGAATGACTGTACCGTCATTGATTGGCGTTATATTGATATTAGCTTCAAAAATTGCCTTTTCAATTCCTTTAAGCGAGGTTGGATCAAAAGGTTTGATAACTAGTTGTTTACCCTCAACTACTGATATACCCGCTATTTGATTTAATGGGGTAGCCATGCCATAGTAATCGACATTGACAGCGTCTAATAGTGCTGTATTAGCACGACCAGTACGAATTTGTTTAAGTGCATGTTCAAAAGCAATAATTGCTTTTTCCATTTTTGCTTTGGTATTGTCTAAATGTTCATTAACCATAATTTACTCCTTTGTGATCTTAGTTCCTAAAGTATCGCCCATAACGGCTTTTTTGATATTTCCAGTTTGATTCATATCAAATACGATCAAATCAATATCATTTTCCATACACATACTGGTAGCTGTTGCATCCATGACCGCAAGATTATTTCGCAACAGATCCATATAGTTTAGTATATCATATTTTGTAGCACTTTGATCTTTTTTAGGGTCAGCGGTATAAACGCCATCAACACCATTTTTAGCCATCAATATGACATCGGCTTTAATCTCAGAAGCTCTAAGAGCGGCTGTTGTATCTGTTGAGAAAAAAGGACTACCAGTGCCAGCACCAAATATTACTATACGTCCTTTTTCTAAATGTCTAATAGCGCGACGAATTATCACTGGTTCAGCAACTTTATTCATCTCGATAGCGGATTGAACTCGTGCTGGTACACCTAGCGCCTCTAATGCCCCTTGTACAGCCATCGCGTTGATCACTGTTGCTAACATACCCATATAATCAGCTTGAACACGATCTATCCCCATTTCACTAGCAAATTTTCCTCGAATGAAGTTACCACCACCAACGACAATCGCGATTTCTACTTTCATATCATAGATTTCTTTGATCTCTACTGCTATTTTATTTAAAACAACAGGATCAAGATTACGATTATTGCCGCTCAATGCTTCACCGCTTAACTTAAGTAAGATACGTTTGTACATATGACATCCTCTCTAAAAAAGGACACAAATAAGTGTCCGTTTAATTGTTAAAATGATGTATTCATCACTTCTTCAGCGAAATTGTCTTCTTTCTTCTCTAAACCATCACCAACAGCGTAACGAACGAATGTTACTACTTCGGTATTGTTTTCTTTCAAAAATTGACTTACTTTTTTATCTTGATCTTTAAAGTACACTTGATCGATTAAGCTAATATCCTGTAATGATTTACTCAAGCGTCCTCTAACGATACCTTCAAGAACTTTTTCTGGTTTATCAGCTAAGCTTTCATCATTTTTGATGATTTCCATTTGAATACTTTTTTCATGTTCAATAAAATCAGCATCCATATGAGCTTGTGAAATAAACTGAGGGTTCATACTAGCAACTTGCATAGCCATATCTTTAGCAACATCCAAGTCAGTGCTATTTTTAATAACAGCAACGGCGCTAATCTTACCACCCATATGCATATAAGAACCAAAAGCATCACTTTCAGCTTTATCAACAACGACAAAACGTCTCAATGTGATCTTCTCACCGATCGTTGCGATTGCACTTACAATAACATCTTCTAATTTTTGACCATTAACAACTAATTGTAATGCAGCATCAACATCAGCAGGATTGTTTTCTAAGATCGCTTTTGTTGTATCATCAAGTAACTTGATGAACTGTTCGTTTTTAGCAACGAAATCGGTTTCTGAGTTTACTTCAACTAGTGCCGCACGATTGCCACTAACCAATACCCTAGTCAAACCTTCAGCAGCAATTCTACCAGCTTTCTTAGCTGCTTTAGCTATGCCCTTTTCTCTTAACCAGTCAACAGCACGAGCAACATCGCCATCACATTCTTGTAAAGCTTTCTTACAATCCATCATGCCGGCACCGGTCTTATCACGCAATTCTTTAACTAAACTTGCTGTAATTTCCACGTTATGCCTCCTATTTCACTTCTTCAGCAGTAGCTGTCTCACTTTTTTCAGCTTCAGCTTCAGTCTTTTTGGTTTTTCTTACTGTTTTTTTAACTACAGGTGCTTCTTCAACAACCGGTGCAGCTTCAGCAACTACTTTTTTAGCTACTGTCTTTTTAACAGTTTCTTGTTTAACTTCAGTTTCAACCTTTGCAACTACTTCTTCAACAATTTCTTTTTTAACTTCTACTTCTTTTTTAACTTCTACTTCTCTTTTTGAATCATCATAATCACGTCTTACTGGTTCATTACGACGTTGGTAAGGACGACGAGTATTTTGTTGAGCACGACGTTCTTCATTACGAGCACGACGTCTTCTATCATTTTCTTCATTTTGTTGTACAACATTTATGATGACATCCTTCATTGTGATATCATCAACAATTTCTCCTTCTTGATAAGCCGCTGTTAGTAAACCACCCTTAGTTTCAACAATGGCATCAGCCATTAAACCAACGATTAACTTAATCGCTTTAACAGCATCATCATTAGCAGGAATAGCATAATCAACTGATTCAGGATCAGTATTAGTATCAACAATACCAAATACTGGTATTTTTAACTTACGAGCTTCAGCAACCGCAATATGGTCTTCAACCGGATCAACAACGAAAACCGCATCCGGTACTTTTTTCATTTCTTTGATCCCACCCAAAAAGTTTTCTAAACGTAAAGCTTCTTTGCGAAGTTGACCAATTTCTTTTTTAGGATAAATATTGATTGAGCCGTTTGCTTCCATCTCTTCGATTTCTAATAAACGTCTAATTCTTTTTTGGATAGTACGATAGTTTGTTAGAATGCCACCCAACCAACGTTGATTGACATAGAATGAACCTGAACGTAAAGCTTCTTCCATTACGGTAGCCTGAGCTTGTTTCTTAGTTCCAACAAATAGTACTTTTCCACCACGATCAGCGATATCTTTCATAGCGCTATAAGCAACATCAAGCTTTTCTAAAGTCAAAGCTAGGTTAATGATATAAATATCATTCTTGGCGGTATAAATGTAGGGTTTCATCTTAGGATTCCAGCGTCTGGTCTGATGACCAAAATGAACGCCACTCTCTAATAATTTTCTCATCGAGACAACTGACATTGTTTAATTTACCTCTCTTCCGTTGTTCCTCCACTACTTCAGTTCAATGTTAACCCAAATGGGCACGGAACATTGGATCCATAGTGTGCGATGTGCACCGATTTGATGCCTATGATAGTTTACCACAACCCCTTTTATATTTCAATCAGCAAACATGCTGTTTAACATATTATCAATCTTTATGATATAATCATTTAGATAAGAAGGATAATCAATTATGAAGCTTAAAAACAGTTATTTTTACACAATCAGAGAAAATGTTAAAGATGAAGATAGTATCAGTGGTAATCTTCTAGTACGTGGTGGTTTTGTCAAGAAAAACTCTAGTGGTGTTTACATGTATTTACCGCTAGGTTTAAGAGTTTTAAACAATATTCAAGCAATCATTCGTAAACATATGAATGATGCTGGTGCTCAAGAGGTCTTAATGCCCTCTTTGATACCTGAGGAAGTATATCAAGCAAGTGGAAGAAGACAAGGCTTTGGATCAAGTATGTTTGCACTAAAAGATCGTTTTGATAAACCCTTTGTCTTAGGACCAACCCACGAAGAATTATTTGCGATCGCAGCTGGGATGAAGATACGTTCATACAAGGATCTACCTTTTAATTTATATCAATTTCAAAATAAATTCCGTGATGAACCAAGACCTCGTTTTGGACTAATTAGAGTACGTGAGTTTATCATGAAGGATGCTTATACCTTTGATACTGATGAAAATGGATTAGCTTTATCATATCAAAAGATGTTTGATGCTTATAAAGCATCATTTGATCAAATGCATATTAGCTACAAGATTGTTACTGCCGATACTGGTGTAATGGGAGGGCTTCTATCAGAAGAATTCCAAGCATTAAGCCCAATTGGAGAAGATACACTAGTTATTTGTGATAAGTGTGGCTACTCTTGTAACCTTGAAGTCGCAGCATGTATCAATCGTGATCTTGAAGATGATCTTGATAAATTACCATATAGTTTAGTACATACACCTAATGTCGGTACTATCGCCGATGTTGCGAACTTTTTAAACCTACCACAAGATAAATTTGTAAAGACGCTTATTTACGCTGTTGATAACAAGTTGGTAGCTTGTATGGTTAAAGGTAATAAAGATATCAATGAAGTTAAGTTACAAAAACTATTAAAAGCTAACACCATCGTTTTAGCAGATCAAAGTGCTGTTGAAACTGCCACTAACGCTAAGGTTGGTTTTGCTGGTCCTGTTGGCTTAGCAATGACTTTGATCATGGATGAAGAAATTAAGAATATGAAAAATTTCATTGTTGGTGCTAATAAAACTGATTATCATTATATTAATGTTAATGTTGATGATTTTATGCCAACAATGGTAGCTGATATAAGGCTTATTCAAGAAGATGATCTTTGTCCTAACTGTAAGGGTCATATCCATTTTGAAAAAGGTATTGAAATTGGTAACACCTTTAAGCTTGGAACTAAATACGCTAAAGCTATGGATTTACAATACCTAGATCAAAACAATCAATTACAAGATGTATGGATGGGTTCATATGGTATCGGTCCTGGACGTTGTATGGCAGCTATCGCTGAGCAAAACAATGATGACAAAGGTTTGATTTGGCCGATGCAGATTGCTCCTTATAAAGTTGGTATCGTTATTATCAACACTAAAGAAGAAAAACAAGTACAAGCTGGTTTAACCTTATACGACCAACTACAAAAGTTAAGGATTGAAGTAATACTTGACGATCGTGAAGAAAGAGCTGGAGTTAAATTCAATGATATGGATCTAATCGGTATACCAATCAGGATAACGATTGGAAAAACATTAACAGATAATAAAGTTGAACTAAAACTAAGAAATGAAACCGAATCAAAACTAATAGATTTAAATGAAATTATCGATCACATTAAAGCATTGATCAATTAAGCAAAAGAGCACCGTTAGTGCTCTTTTATTCATCTTTTTCAGTTAGATAACTTGCTAATATCTCACCATAATAGACCGTATGATAATCTTGCTTTGCTTGATAACGCTTAGCGTAAATCTCTGGATCAAGCTGTTCTTTATTGACATCATTATTGAAGATCACTCGACATTCATATGTCATTCCTTTACAGCTTATATGTGGCGTTTTGATCGTTTGTCCAGGCATTAATTTGAGCTTAGTTGCTTCATATTTATCTTGATCTCTACCACTATGGGTACCAACATACATTAGTTCATCCTTCATATCTTCATATGGTATCGTAACTGTAAATTCTTGATACTTTTCAATTAGATGATGTGTAAAGCGGGAATGGGTAACCATAACAATAAATGTTTTTTTACTCCAAGCAATACCAATAAGGCCCCAACCAATTGTCATAGTGTTAGCATTATCTAAATATCCCGCTGTTAAAAAAGCACCTGTTGGATAAAGCTGGTCTAAATTGACCGTAGCGTTATGATTAAAATCAACTAGTTCCATGTTATTCTCCTTTATAATTAATCTACTGAAAAATACTTAATTTCATGATATCATTTTAACATGATAGTGAGGTTAATAACATGACTAACTCTTTATTATGTCCAAGTATGATGTGTTGTGATTTTGCGAATTTAGTGCATGAAATCAAAAGTCTTGATTTAGCCGGTTGTGATATTTTCCATTGTGATATTATGGATGGTAACTATGTTGCTAATATGGCACTTAGCCCTTATGATGTCAAAGTAATTCGTGATCACACTTCTAAAATGGTCGATGTTCATTTAATGGTAAGTAATCCTGATCTAGCCACTGATATCTTTCTTAATATTGGTGTTGATCTTATTTATATTCACCCATTTACAAGCAAGTTTCCATTAAGATTAATAAGTAAGATCAAAGAAGCTAATCGAAAATGTGGGATTGTGATCAACCCTCATGAACCATTAAGTATGTTTAAAGAGTTATTACCTTTAGTTGATTATGTTATGGTCATGACGGTTAATCCAGGCTTTGCTGGTCAAAAATATATCACTGCTGTAGATAATAAGATAAATGAATTATTAGCAATACGCCATGATCATAATTTTAAGATCGTAATTGATGGGGCTTGTTCAATGGATGTCATTACATCAAAACATCCACTTGGAGTTGATGGCTTTGTCCTTGGTACTTCTGTTTTGTTTAATCAAAAAGAAAGTTATCTTGACATAATTACCAATATCAAACAAAAGCTAAAATAAAACATAGCGTCATGCTATGTTTTTAAGTGTTTCATCATATATTCTTTTCATTCGTGTTGCTAATCCCTTTGTTTTTGTGAGATTAACACTACATAATGCTACTCTAATACCATTATGAAGCTTAACTGTATAAATATGTTCATTCATCAGTGCTTCATGATAGCGTTCTAATAATTGTGGTTTTGTAATATTAAGAGTAACGAAGAAGCCTTCTTTGAAAGGATAAATAGGTAATTCAACGGCTTTAGCTTCTGTGATAAATATTTCGCTACGAAGTGATAAAAGATCCACATACTTCTGTTTTTCTTTTAAGAAAGCTTCTTTATGATTATTTACTACTTCAACGAAGTTAGCCATCCAACCATTATTGGCATTACTCCATATAGCGCGTGCTGAATTTTCAAAGGTATCATAGATAAGTTTAACTGTAGTTTCATTTTTAGCTAAGATAATAGCAGCTCCTAAACGCATACCATAAGAGGTCAATGTTTTAGAACAACTGAATGCGACGATAATAGCTACATTATCATCAATTTTATTAAAGTGGGTCATGTAGTCACGAGCAGTATCGAGTTTCTTGGCATAATCAATATATGCGATATCATTTAATAAAACGCATGGTCCAAGCTTAGCTAAGTTATTAATGATTCTTATTACTGCTTGCCACTCTTCATCACTCATCGTATAACCACTAGGATTATGAAGGGGATCATTGATGACAACAAATAATTTACCTTGTTGATGCATGATAATCTCAGCTTGTAGAGCGAAAGCATCTAAATTAAAATGATCATCTTCAAACATATCATACAAAGCTATTTGAAGATGGTTGTTTTTAGCCATTAATTGATAAGATGACCAAGCTAAACTAGGTAATAACACCTTCATGTTAATATCTAAGATATTCATCATTGCAAGCGCAACAGCGCCAGTACCACCAGGCGTTGCGACCACATTATGATAAAGATCAAACTTATTAGTACCTTTTACCCACTCAAAAACGGTGCGCTTGAATTCGGCACTGCCCGCAATCGCTTCAGCGTATTGGGCTTTGGTTTCTTTACTAATATGATCGTAAGTATCATAAACAGCATCATAAGCAGCAATGATCTCATCTTCGGTATAAAGTGAACCAATAGTCGCATTTACGACATTTTCACTACCAATAAGCTCAGCTGCTTTAACAGCTTTTTGACTTACTATAAATACATTGTCTAAAAGGGGGACGGTATTACCGTCTCTTCTTACTATTTGCATGTTATCACCGTTTTGATTATACCGTGTTTGAATTATAAATAAAACCCCTATCACAATGTGATAAGGGTTTTATTATACTTTAATTACCGTAAACTTGTTATCTTTGACATCAATTTT
>CAZKJS010000042.1:0-11966 GCA_964553255.1 uncultured Erysipelotrichaceae bacterium
AGAAAATCTTCTCATGTCATCTAACTCATTGTAAATAAAACTATTGCAGTTCCCGATTTATCTGGATCATTTTTAATTTCAAGACATGCATCAGCTACACCTGGTGTATACGCTAAAGCCAGATCCTTCATATCCTTTACTTCGACTAATGCTTCAATACCAATTTTTCCTTGCCATTGATAGTGTTTTTTAAGTGCTTCAGACTTCATGTTCTTACCTCACAGTTTAAAATTAAATATATCCTCATCGTCGTCATCCTTGGATATTAAATCCTCAAGATCGCGATAGGTTGCTAATAAGTCAATCGAACTGTCTTTTACTTTCTCTTGAGCTTTGATATCTTCATCATCATTTATCTTAACTTCGATTGCTAAACCACCCAATGATGTTTCTCTTAATTCAAGAGGTAGTTTCATACCAGTGTATTTCATCGTTCTTACAACATCATCAAAACTTACGCGATTAAGTTTGATCATACCAACATGTTCAGCTAACATGGCATTATCAAGTGTTCTTAAGGTTGCGACGGCATTGCGTTCAATACAAGGAATGATCACATAGCCACCTACTGGATCACAAGTTAAACCTAAATGATGTTCAATACCAATTTCTGCAGCATAAGCAATCAATTTATCACTTAATCCATTAAAATACGCAACCATTGCACTACCCATTGCACATGCTGTGCCAATTTCAGCCTGGCAACCTCCTACTGCTCCTGATATTGTAGCGTTATGTTTTATTAAGTTGCCAAATATACCAGCCAAAGCTAAACCCTTGATCAATTTATGCCTCGATATCCCCACATTATGATAATAGTGATAAATAAGCGCTGCCATAACACCACTTGCACCCATTGTCGGTGCAGCTACACATACATTTCCAGCAGCGTTTTCCTCACAAGCAGCATAAGCATAAGCCGATAGTAATAATCTTTGGCGATTGATCGCATCATCCATAAAAGTAGCTTGTAAATGTAAAGCCTTAGCAACTCGCATAATCTTTAGTTTGCCTGGTAATATTCCTGTATTACTTAAACCATTATCAACGGTTTTAAGCATTTGTTGCATAACTTCATTTAGATACTTCTTGATATCTTTATCAAAACGAAAAGCATAATCAGCTAAACTAATTCTATTGTCCTCGCAAAATGTTAAAATGTTATTCATTGTTTGATGTGGATAAACCATATCATGCAGATGTAAATCTTCCTCATCAATATCAATACTCCCGCCACCCAAAGAATATACAGTCCAACTTTTGAGTTCATTACCATAAAAATCAAACCCTTTTATTATCAAGCCATTAGGAAATCTTCCTGGATAATCAACTTTAAAGGCAATTGTACACATCTTAGGTGCTAATGTTTCAATGATGATGTCATTGGTCTGATGTCCAACACCAGTTAAAGCTAATGAACCAAAAAGGGTTACTTCAAAAAAACTAGCTTCAGGATAGTGTTTAACAAATAATCTACATGCTGTCTGTGGCGCCAGTGTGTGACTACTACTGGGTCCTGGACCAATACGATATAATTCACGCAATGATTCCATCATCTTGTTGCCTCAATCAAAAACAGTTCGAATCCAAGTTGTTTCTCAATAATGCCACCTTTGATATTTTGATCCAACTTTGATAGTTCAGCTAACAGTCCAAGTATTCTGGTTGGTGATGTAAAACGACAGTTACCCAATGTTATATTTACCCTTGCAATCTTAGCATTAAGCATATCCGCAATTTGTTGATTATCATATTTACGAGCAAGGACACTACATTGATACATAAACCGAAACTGAGCAGCCAATATTGCTACAAGCTCAATCGGATCATGTTTCATGATCGCAAGATCACGCCAAGCGTCAATGGCTAATTTCAAATTACGTTTTACAACTGCATTGACCATGATAAAAACATTATCATCAAGCGAACGGGCAATTAATCTTTGGATTTCAGTTTTACCCAATCTACTATTATAAAGAATCAACTTATCAAGCTCAGTTTTCCAATTCGCAATACTATTTGGTAGACGGGCAATTAATTCTTTAAACCCATCTTGATCAATAACCACCTTATGCATCTTTAAATCTTTCATCACTAAATTTTCAAAAGCTTCAGGAGTAAGAGCATTAACCTTAATAGTTTGACATTCTTTGGCAAGTAACTTAAATATTTTACGACGTTGATCAATCGTTTCCTGTTCAGTAAGCTCAACATAGAATATCAAAGTCGTAAAATCTGATGAGTCATGAAGATAAGCTGATAAACGATCGACTTGATCATCACTTAATGTTACATTAAATAAAAAACTGGGATTATTTACCACTACAACTTTCGAATCACCAAATAATGATATCATGTTGGCATCTTCAATAATTCTCTCAATATCAAAATCCGCAGCCATCCCATCATAATAAACCACGCTAAGATGATCAGTCGAATCATCACTTTTAATAATTTTTCTTAGTTCTTGTTTTAGCAAATATCCTTCATTGCCATATATAAAATAATTCATTTGATCACCTATCTCATTATAACAAATTCCCCACTACTCGTATGTATCAAATTACCCAAAATACTAAAATAAACACTAATGTCACCAACTTCATATGTCACATAAGATTTTAATCCATAATTATTGATACGATTTATAACTTCGGTGCTTGGATGTCGATAGATGTTGTTTTTGCCAGCACTAATAACTGCGAGTTTAGCCTTAATAGAACTTAGTAACTGTTCTGAGGTACTTGTCTTACTACCATGATGTGCTAGTTTGACTACATCGACTTTTAAATTAGGATAGTTTTCTATTAAGTCTTTCTCAACTGTTGTAGATATATCTCCAAGAAAAAGAAAACTTAGATTATTAATACTGAAGAGCCAAATTTGACTATTATCATTATCGTTATCATATACCTTATCAGTAAGAAGTCCTTGAATATAAGTACGTTTATCACTAAAGTTATCAACTTTCTCATCAATTATTCTTATAACGTTGTAATTATCACAAAGCCACTCTACATTACCACTATGATCAGTATCAGGATGAGACACTAACAAAGCCTTTATCTTTTTTATCCCTAAAGCATTTAAATATGATGATAGTTTGTTTTGATTATAAGCAGAACCAGTATCAATTAAAATTATCTGATCGTCATATGGTAAACGAACAAAGGCACTGTCCCCTTGACCAATGTTAATAAATGTCACTTCACCATAAGGATAAAACAAAGACTGGTATTGATTAAACACCAAAAGCACCACCAAGCACAAAACATCTTTCATTTTTCTATCCTTCATTATCTTTACTAAAAATGTTAAAAAGACAAAGCAAAATATTATTGAAGGTTTACCAGTAAACGTAAAGAGATTAAGATCAAGCTTGATCAACCATAATGGCGAACTCATCACGTTAAATAGCCAAAAACGATCAAGTATTATACTAGTGATCGCTAATAAATAAATCATTACGAAGTAATAACGCATCTTACTAAACATTAAAGCAGTTAAAATATTAGTCTTAAAAAAGTTAATAAGTTGAACTATCATGATAATCAAAGCATTACCATAAAAACATCTTTTACTACTAAACAATGCAATAAAGCGAATTAAGATAACAATTTGAAAGCGAATATTAAAAAGATAATATGGATTGATACATAATAGTATTACCATTAATAGTCCTAAGCGATCATATCGATTTTCTATAGGTGATAGTAATTTTACTAGCATTAATTGAACAATCAAGAAATTGAATCCGTAATTAAATCCAATAAAAAAAAGTAAGATTAAAACTATAGCATTGATCATACCTTGATAAAGAAAAAGCATTAATCCTTTTTCAATCAATCTAATAAACGAAGAAAGATATGTTCCAGTACTACCAAACAATGAAACGATATCGTCATTTAGCAAATCATCGCTTTGATATTGATATAGTAAACGCAGTAATAACACTTTTGTGTTGTGATTATCATGATCAAGTATTTTAGTGAATAATCTAGCTCTAATCGTATTGCCTTTCTTTTCGACATTGTAAGTACTTATCTTTAACTGTCCTTTGATATCGTTGCTTTTTAGCCATTTAGTCTGATCAAAACAGAAATTACATGGAACTTTAATGATTTCTTGATATTCACCTTGATATACGATTATATCGTCAAAGTTCACATCATTAAGATCATAAGTAATATATTTTCGATTATTAACTTCAACAATATGATAGTTCTGACTAATTT
The DNA here is from genome assembly GCA_964553255.1 of uncultured Erysipelotrichaceae bacterium. GTDB lineage: Bacteria > Bacillota_I > Bacilli_A > Erysipelotrichales > Erysipelotrichaceae > JAQUCI01. The sequence goes on from CAZKJS010000042.1 coordinate 4,236, forward strand.
TGACGATTTTAGCTCTTCCACTCATGGGTAGTTCATTATATTTAGGATTTATAACCATGACCACACAGAAAAGCAGTATTAGTATCCAAGTACGATCACGATAGCGACCATACCACAAAAGTATCAACATAACGATAACTATAATTTGATATTCCTGTTTTGCGTACGCAACTGCTACTAAACTTAATCCTGCAAATATCCAACGTTCTTTCACAGTTTAATGTAGGGCTTGATAATCTCAAATTTCTTTAGCCCAATCCCTTTAACATCCATCAGAGCTTCTAATGTTTGAAATAAACCATACATTTCACGATGATTGATAATCTTTTGCGCAAGCTTCTCTTTGATACCGTTTAGAGTCATCAGTTCATTTAAACTAGCTGAATTAATCGATATAAGTTTGATCTCTGTTATTATTGGAATATCAATAACATCGTTATTTTTCAATACAGTTTGGGGATTAAACATTGATACATCAGCATTATCATCAAGGATTACGATTGACAAAAGATCAGCAATCGTACTATATGCTGGTAATTTATATTCACCTGGATTGATTACTGCCCCTCTAATAGTTAGTGTTATCTCAGTTGGGTTTAAGTTTGTTAAATCAAATTGTTTAATATCTAGTTTAGAAAGATAAACTAACAGTAGAATAAAAACCAGTAAAATCGCTTTTCGCAATATACATCACCATTTCAATATATCTATACTTATCTTTAATTCCTAAAAAAAATCAGCTTTAGCTGATCTTTAATATCTTTACTTTGTATGATGAGCTAACATCAACACTTACGACATCGCCTTCTTTATGCTCCAAGATAGCGGCCGCTAATGGTGTAACATTCGATAGTTTACCGTTTAATGGATCGGCTTCGACTGAACCAACGATAGTGTATGTTTCCTCAGTTTCATCTTGCATATCATAGATTGTAACGGTAGAGCCTAACTTAATGATATGTTTACTTCCATTATTTTCATCAATGAGCTCATAGTTACTTAACATATTATCAAGCTCAATAATACGTGCTTCAATCTTTCCTTGTCTTTCACGCGCTGCATCATAATCAGCGTTTTCTGAAAGATCGCCTTGGGCTCTTGCTGCTACTAAATCTTCTTTTACTTCTGGTCTTACAACATGAATCAAATGATCACGTTCTTTTATTAAGTCATTTAACCCTTCTTGGGTTACTAGAATTTTTTCTTTTGTCATATCAACACTCCTAACAATTATGTACTATATCATATTATGGTCTATTATACTACTTATTTTAGTCGTCAACAAATCAATCGCCACTTCATTTCTTCCACCTTCAGGGATAATCAAATCCGCATATCTTTTTGATGGTTCAATGAATAACGAATGCATGATCTTTACGGTCGTTGTATATTGTGTGATCACATGGTCCAGTGTACGACCACGTTCATTTACATCTCGCTTCAATCTTCTGATAAAACGTATATCAGCCTCTGTATCAACAAACAGTTTAATATCTAAGCGATTTCGAATAAATTCACTTTCTAAAACAAACAAACCTTCTAAAACGATCACGTCTGCTGGTTCAACAATTTCTGTTTTAGCGCTTCTTGTATGATTAACAAAATCATAGATCGGTTTTTCAACTGGAATACCATTAGATAGTTGATCAAGTTGTTTAACTAATAAATCATTATCAAAAGCTAAAGGATGATCATAATTGGTCTTAATTCGCTCATCCATTGTCAAATGGCTTTGATCTTTATAGTAATCGTCTTGTCTGATGATAATTACTGAATTTGTTTCCTCAAAGGTTTTCTTCAAACGCTGTGCAACCGTTGTCTTACCACTAGCACTACCGCCGGCTATACCGATGATTACTGATTTGTTCACGATTATCTCCTTACTTTAAATATTTGTTGATATTAGCTTGATGTTCAGCATATGTCTTTGCATAATATATCGTTCCATCGCCATATACATCAGCGATAAAGAATAAATAATCGGATTTAGTAGGATAAAGTACTGAAGCAAGCGCTGATTCACCAGGATTTGCAATCGGTCCAATCGGTATACCACCATAACGATATGTATTGTAAGGTGAATCAAGTTGTGGATTTACCTCACATGCTCGCCAATGATCGTAGTCATAAAGGGCATAGCAAACAGTTACTGATGATTGTAGAAACATTTTGGCATCAAGACGATTAAACCAAATACCAGATATTATCTTGTTATCTGCATCATTACCAGCTTCAAACTGAGTAATCGAGGCTAATGTAAATAACTCATGTATTGAATACTTAGATTTCGCAAACTCATTTTCATATTTGCGATATATCTTCAAGGTTTGATCAAGAATTTTTTCAGTGATACCAACAGCTGTCGCATTCTTGAAGAAATAATAAGTTTCAGGAAAAAGATAACCCTCTAGTTTAACTTTTAAACGCTCATCAAAAACCTCGTCTGTCAAAAATGGATACTTATCCATGATACTAGCAATATAAGCTTTGTCATTCCATAAACTTAATAGTTCTTCTGCAGTTACATTAGTAACATCAGCGATTTTCTTCGCCATTTCCTTAGCCCAAAGTCCTTCTTGCAGCGTAACTTTAACATCTGTGTTTTCTGCTCCTTTTGGATCATTAAGCAATGTAAAAATTCTTTTAACATCCCAGCTCTTATCAATGCGATAAGTTCCTACTTTTATATTAGTTAAACCTACCTGTTTTACATATAAATACGCTATTGTTTGATCTTTGATAACATTATTATCATCCAAAAAAGCGGTTATGGATCTAGCAGTGTCACCTTTTTCAATAACTAAAACAAATTCCGCTGATGTTTTTTGGATAGGTTTTAATGCATAACTAATATAAGCTACACTTGATATTAAAAGTAAAATGACAATAATTAAACCACTAGTTAATAATCTAAGCTTCTTCTGTTTCTTCTTCATCTGTGAATGCTCCCAATACCTCTTCTACCATCGCTAACTCTTCTTCATCTTCAACCACGTTTAGATTGCCTTCATCATCATATGATGAAACAAAGACATCCTCTGGGTTACCGTTAGGATTAACATACAAGACATATTGTTTGCCATATTCCTCGTTTTCAAAGGTGAATAAGATTTCTACCTCAATTTCGGTTCCGTCTTTATCGACGATAAACATTTTGTTTGTTTCCATTTTTACCTCATTTTTTAGAACTGTCCAAATATCCTTGCAAGATATTTACAGCTGCTGCTTGATCAATCACTTGTTTTCTTTTATCACGGCGCATGTTGACGTTGATCAACATTTTTTCAGACAGCTTCGTTGATAAGCGCTCATCCCATAATACAACTGGTAAATCAAGTTTCTCTTCTAACATTTCTTTAAACATTAAGGATATTTCACCTCTGATACCAATATCACCATTCATATGTTTAGGTAAACCTAAAACAATAGTACTGACTTCATTATCATTGATTTCAGTTAATACTTTATCTAAGGCATCTTCATAATCATCTTCCATAAATCTTATTGTCTTAACAGGACGAGCAAGCATGCCTAAAGCATCGCTTATTGCGATGCCTACAGTCTTACTTCCTAAATCTAAACCAATAGCTCGCATTATTTATCTGCCAAATAAGAACGAACAAGCTCTTCAATAATCTCATAACGTTCAACTGATTGAATAATACTACGGGCATTTTTATGGCTGGAAATATATGCCGGATCATTAGATATTAAATAACCTGACAATTGATTGACCGCATTATATCCTTTTTCTTCAAGTGCTTCTTTAGTCAATTTTAAAACTCGTTTAATTGAATCCTTACGCATTTCATCTGACTTAAAGGACATTGTTTCCGTTATTTTTTTAGCCATCATAATCCCTCCTTATGATATTGTAGCTTATCAATACCTTGTTTTAAATACTTAAGCCTAGTTTATGCTTGATGTGTTTGATGATCTCATCAATCTTGGTAATGTCTTTACCACCAGACTGTGCCATATCAGCTCTACCACCACCATTGCCACCACTCATCATTGCTGCTTCTTTTGCTAGATTACCAGCTTTGTAACCTTTTTCGTTAGCTTTAGGTGAACAGTATACGACATAAACCACTTTATCACTACTAACATTATACAAGAATATCAAAGAATCTTTAAGTTTGTTTTTCAAATTATCAATGATTATCTTAAGATTGTCGCTATCAGCGTCTTTAACTTCAGCTAATAGTATCTGTATATCATCCACAATAATAGCTTTGTTGACTAGATTATCTGCTGCTAGATGCATTAAACGATTATTTTTTTCACCTAATTCATCATGTAAGTTTTTAACTTCGTCTAGTAATTGCTGAACTTTAGCAACTACTGTTGTAATATTACCAACTCTTAATAGTTCACTTATCGCAACTAAACGATCTTGTTCTTTTATAAATTCATGATAAGCCATCATATTACTAATAGAAGTAATACGACGAATACCACTACCAATACTTTCTTCACTGATTATCTTAAACAGTCCAATTTCTGCTGTATTAGTTACATGAGTACCACCACATAACTCCATCGATACTTCTCCCATTGAAACAACACGAACTTGTTGATCATATTTCTCATCAAATAAAGCAGTAGCACCACTATGTTTTGCTTCTTCAAGATCCATAATTTCAGTTTGAACATGATTTTTAGCCATGATGTAATGATTGACCAAGTCTTCAATAGCTCTTAATTGTTCAAAACTAACTTTTTCAAAATGAGTAAAATCAAATCGTAAATAGCCATCACAGACATAAGAACCAGCTTGTGTAATATGACTACCAATGATCTTCTTTAAAGCAGCTTGTAGTAAATGGGCGCTTGAGTGGTTTGCTTTTATCATATCGCGACGCTTTGTGTCGATAAGTAGTTTTACTTCATCACCAACTTTTAAAGCACCAGCTTTTATTTTTACGTAGTGTAGATGTTGTTTATTAAATGCTTTTTTAACATCCAAGACCACCGCTTCAACTTGGTCATTATTAGCAACCCCAATATCAGCGATTTGTCCACCGCTTTCAGCGTAAAATGGAGTAACATCAAATATTACTTCACCTTCATCTGTTAGTTCATCGACTTTCTTTCCTAAATTAAACAATCCGATGACCTTAGCCTTCTCACTTGTATTGGTGTAGCCACTAAAAGTGCTGACTTGATCAAAATACATTAGATCAGCTGATTGAGATGCCATTGATTCCATATCAGCGCGTGCTTTACGTGCTCTATCTCTTTGTTTTTGCATTTCAATCTTAAAACCATCCTCATCAATGGTAATATTGTGCTCTTCCGCAATTTCTTTTGTTAACTCAAAAGGAAAACCAAAAGTATCATATAACTTAAAGACAACCTCACCACTTAATACATTACTTTGATTTGCATCAATTACTTCTTTAAGTAGTTTTTCGCCAGATGATAATGTTTGATGGAATCGTTCTTCTTCAGCCTTAACCAAGTTAGCGACATAATCCACTTTATCTAAAAGATAAGGATAAAACTCCTTCATGATATCAGCGACGATAAAAACCAACTTATACATAAAGGCATTATCAATTTTCAACTTGATACCAAAACGAACCGCTCTTCTTAATACGCGACGCAAAACATAACCTCTACCCTCATTCGCAAATAAAGCCCCATCACATAATGCAAATGTAACAGTACGAATGTGATCTGCAATGACACGATATGCCATTTTATGTTCATCTTGGTATGAGTACTTAGCTAACATTTCAGTTGCTTTGATAATGGGCATGAATAAATCCGTATCATAGTTGGTCTCACCTTGTTGAACAATACAAACCAAGCGTTCTAATCCCATTCCTGTATCGATATTCTTCTGTGGAAGTTCTTGATATTGATTTCTACTCAAGCCTTCTTTAGCATCATATTGCGAAAAAACCACATTCCAAACTTCAATATAACGATCATTCTCCATCTCTTCAAAGAAAAGCTTTTCACCAAGTCCTTTAGGATCATATATTTCTCCACGATCATAGAATATCTCGGTATCAGGCCCACAAGGTCCCTCTCCAATTTCCCAATAATTGTTAGTGGTTTTTAAGATATGACTTTGATCTAAATCAGTTTTTTCATGCCATATTTTAAGCGCTTCTTCATCATCAGAAAAAACAGTTACATATATTTTCTTCTTATCAAGTCCAATATAATCCTTGCTTGTTAAAAACTCCCATGCGAATAAAATAGCCTCTTCTTTAAAATAATCACCAATAGAGAAATTACCTAACATTTCAAAGAAAGTATGATGACGAGCTGTTTTACCAACATTTTCAATGTCGTTAGTTCTTATTGATTTTTGGGCATTAGCAATACGAGGATTTTGTGGTTTGATCGTACCATCAAAATACTTCTTTAATGCCGCAACACCAGCATTTATCCATAATAAAGTTGGATCATTGATTGGAATCAATGAGGCACTTGGTTCAATCATATGACCATGTGCTTTAAAATAATCCAAAAACATTTGTCTAATCTGTGAACTGCTTAAATTTTTCATATTTCCTCCATCCAATAAAAAAACGTTCCTTAGGAACGTCAAAGCGCGGTACCATCCTAGTTCACCCTACGGTGCACCTCATATCCTTAACGCGGTTAACGGAAATTTTTAATTTCACTCCAAAGTAGCTTCGACAGTTTTTAGTAAAGTTTACACCAACCACTTTATCTCTATGTCCGCAAATCTGTCTACTCGGCTTTGTCATTGTTTTTCGATTGCATTATAGCATATCATTAATCACTTTCCAATGTTTAACTTTTAGCTTTACTTGTAATACGCATAGTAAGCGTAGTATTACGAAGATAACGTTTTATGGTATTAATACCTTTTCTAAAGATTTCTTTATCTCCTATCATTATTAATGATTTACTTGCTCTTGTTATTCCAGTATATAGTAATCGTCGACTAAGCATACGGATATCTTGTTGTAAAACGGGGATAATTACGATGGGATATTCACTTCCTTGTGCTTTGTGGATACTTACACAATAAGCATGCGTGATATTAATGAAACTATCTGGTGTATAAGATACAAATATACCATCAAAATCGATGATCAATGTATTCTGTTTAACATCTGTTTCATTTGCGTAGATAATTTCTACCAAAATCCCAATATCACCATTATATACATCGTCATCGGGTTGATTTTTTAACTGTAATATCTTGTCGTTTTCACGATAGACACGATATCCTACTTGCAATTCTCTTTTTCGATAATCCTTGGGATTGAAAGTTTTCTGTAAAGCATTATTTAAGGCATCAATGCCACAAACACCACTATACTTAGGCGCCAATACTTGAATATCACTTAGTTGATATCCTCTTTTCAATGCTTCTTGTATTAAATCGATTATGATCACTTTTGTTTGATATTGATCTGCCATAAAGAATTTAACATCTTTTCCTTCATCAAGGGTTGTACATGCCCCCTCTTTAACTTCATGAGCAAGTTTTATCACATCACTTCCTTCTGCTTGACGGAAAATCTTATTTAATCTGATCAAAGGAAAAATTGAACTATCAATTATGTCTTTTAAAACACAACCAATTCCTACTGAAGGTAGTTGATCTTCATCACCAATTATGAGCATTTTTTTAATATGAACCCCTGCTTTAAGCAAGTTATAAAACAACCATTGGTCAACCATCGAAAATTCATCGATGATGACTGAATCTTTTGTGAGGGGATTAGATTAATGGAT
>CAZKJS010000043.1:0-9528 GCA_964553255.1 uncultured Erysipelotrichaceae bacterium
ACTCTAGTAATTAAGTCATCTTTTTATAAATCAGCATTTACTATTAGAATTCACGAACAATAATAATTTTAAAGACATTTCATTTTCATAAACTTTCATTGAATGCGCGAAATTAACTAATAACGATTAACTCTATTTCAATAACATAATATACCTTTATTGGTAAGTATGATAGTTATATTAAATAAATATTCAGTTACATCTTTATATTGATCGATGTTTTATAAAACTCTTTTAATGCTTGATACATAAATAGGCTATCATTAGCTCCCATTGTTTCAACTGCCGCATGCATCGCTAATTGTGGCAATCCAATATCAACAGAAGAAACACTAACATGACTTAAACTAATACCACCAAGCGTAGATCCATTTCTCATGTCAGAACGACAAGTAAAATCTTGCCATTTTACTTTCGCTTTATCACAAATATCCTTAAAGGCACTTGAAGTTAAAGCATTTGTTGTATAGTTCACATGATGTTTGATGACAACACCCTCATTTAATTTGACTTTATTGGTTAAATCACTTTTCATGGCGGCATTAGGATGTAAAGCATGACCATTATCAGCGCTTACTAAGAAAGAACGACTTAAGACTGGATATACATTAACTTTCATAGCTTCACAACTTCTAATGATGAAATCATTTAAGAAAGTAGAATCAGCACCATTTTGGGTTAAACTACCGATTTCTTCACTATCAAAACAACAGTATACACGATTAGTATTATCATCATCACAAGTAAGAAACGCCATTAAGGAATTATATGCACATGCTAAATTGTCTAGTCTTGGCGAAACGATAAACTCATTGTTAATGCCTACATAAGTTGCTTTAGCACGGGTATAAAGAAATAGATCATAATCACAAACTGCTTGATAATTAACATAATTAACTAATAATTCTTTGACTTGTCCTACTTTATCAGCTAAACCAATAATTGGTAATAGATCAACTTGTGGATTTAAGTTATTACGATCATTTACTTCTCTATTAGTATGAATCGCTTGACTGGGAATGACTAATAAATCTTGGTCGATGTTAACGATCTCGCTTTTAAAGCCATCATCATCTTTGATCACAACTCTACCTGCTAATGAAAGTGGTCGATCAAGCCAAGAATACAATATCATTCCACCATAACCATTAGTATTGAGTTTTATATAGCCATTCTCGCTTATTTCACTACCTGGTTTTAATGAAAATCCTGGCGAATCACTGTGACTTGCGACGATGTTGAAACCCTTATTATCAGATGGATCATTAATCACACCAGCGATTATTGAAGAATCATTTCTTACAACAAAATACTTACTACCTTTTTTAATATCCCATCCATCTTTTTCACTTAATCTTTTAAATCCAGCTTTTGTAAGTAAGCTAGAAATATTAGCAACACAATTAAAAGCAGTTGGTGAATCATCAATAAAACTCATTAAACCTTGATTAATATCATTAAAACTTAACGACATATTCTTCCTCCTTCTTTGCTAGGGCATTTTTTATCAACTGATAAAAAAGCGGATGAGCGTTATTGGGACGGCTTTTAAATTCTGGATGGAATTGCACAGCCACATAGAAACGCTTACTAGTTAATTCTATCGTTTCAACAATGATTTCGTCAAACGATGTACCACTAATCACTAAACCATTATCAACTAATTCTTGACGAAACTTATTATTGAACTCATAACGATGACGATGACGTTCATTTATTACTTCTTGTTTATAAGCTTCAAACATTTTTGTCTCTTTTTTAATATAACATGGATAACTACCCAAACGCATCGTCCCACCTTTAGGAATGTTCCCTAGTTGATCAGGCATAAGATCAATGACATTGTACGGATTATTTTTGCTGAATTCTCCTGAATTAGCATTACTCATATTACATATATTACGAGCGAATTCAATTACCGCAATTTGCATACCCAAACAGATACCTAAGAAAGGTATATCATTTTCTCTTACGTAATAGCAAGTAACGATCATGCCTTCAATACCACGTTCACCAAAGCCTCCTGGAACTATTACACCATCAATACCAGCAAGTTTACTTGCTACATTGTCATAGGTTATTGTTTCGCTATCAATCCAAACGATTTCAACTTTTTGTTTTTGTTGAAAACCAGCATGAGCAATGGCTTCAGCAACTGAAAGATAAGCATCATGCAGTTTGACATATTTTCCTACAATAGCGATTTTCAATCCGCTTTGACTATTTTTGATATTATCAGCTAACTCTAACCAAGCACTTAAATTCGGCTCTTCACATTGTAAATTCAATTTTTGACAAACAACACGATCAAGACCATTATCATGTAACATCAAAGGTGCTTGATAAAGTGATGGTAAAGTGATGTTTTCAATAACACAATCACTGTTTATGTTACTAAACATGGCTATCTTTTCAATGATATCTTTATTAAGTTTTTGATCACTGCGAGCAATTATGATATCAGGATTTAAACCCATTGATTGCATTTCTTTAACCGAATGTTGGGTTGGTTTAGATTTATGTTCTTGCGTAAATGGTAAGTAAGGAATGAGGGTTACATGGATAAAAAGACAATTCGTCCTTCCCACTTCAATTGCGGTTTGACGAATTGCCTCGATAAATGGTTGACTTTCAATATCACCAATAGTGCCTCCAACTTCGGTTATTAAAACATCAGGATTACTAACCTTTGTAGCTTTAGTTAAATGTTCTTTTATCTCGTTAGTTATATGGGGAATAATCTGAACTGTTTGCCCAAGATATTCGCCCTTACGTTCTTTGTTTAATACATTCCAATAAACACGACCGCTTGTCAAATTTGAGTATTGATGAAGATTTTCATCAATGAAGCGCTCGTAATGTCCTAAATCTAGATCCGTTTCAGCACCATCATCTGTGACAAAAACCTCACCATGTTGATATGGACTCATTGTCCCTGGATCAACGTTCATGTAGGGATCAAACTTCAATGCTGCAACCTTGATCCCTGATGCTTTTAAAAGACAACCGAGCGAAGCTGCAGTTATACCTTTTCCTAAACCAGAAACAACGCCTCCGGTCACAAAGATGTATTTAGTCATATATTTAAATCCCCCTTTAAATAACAGTCATGATGACTGTGCTATGCGTTTTTGGATACTAACTCGCTAAAATATAATATTAAAAGTAACACACCTATAATAAATGTCAATAACGAATTACGATTTATTGAAAGATAGTCATCAAATAAAAAGATAGTCAGTAATAACTATCTTTTAACTATTTATCGAAGTAGAAAGAAATAAGCGATGACAATTAGACCTAAAATAATACGATAGTATCCAAAGAGCTTAAAATCATGACGCTTAACATAATCAAGCAAGAAGCGAATAACAATGATTGAACCAACAAATGCGACAATCATTCCCATAGCTAATATGATTAATTCATTTGAAGTAAAGTTCCATCCAAACTTCAACATTTTTATAAGACTTGCTCCTGCCATTGCTGGAACAGCTAGAAAAAACGAAAATTCAGCAGCCGTAAAGCGATTAACCCCAAGCAACATAGCACCAATTATTGTTGAGCCACTACGTGATGTACCTGGAACTAAAGCTAGCATTTGAAAACAGCCAATCTTTAAAGCATCAAAGTAGCTCATATCAGCTATATCATTTACTTTCGCAATTTTCTTCTTATTAAAATGTTCAATAACGATAAAAGCAACACCATAAGTAATTAATGCAATAGCGATTACAATCACACTATTATAAAATAAATTATCAATTACATCATCAAACAATACACCAACAATGCCAGCTGGGATTGAGCCAATTATAACTTTAACCCATATATTATATATGCGATTTCTTTCAGTTGGTGTATGAAGTCTACTGAAAGGATTCAATTTCTTAAAATATAACACAACAACCGCCATGATCGAGCCAAGTTGAATTAAGACAAGAAACACTTCTTTAAATTCAGCAGAAACCTGTAAAGGAACTAGTCCATCAAACAACAACATATGGCCCGTACTACTTATTGGTAACCATTCAGTGATACTTTGAATAATACCAAGCAAGATAACCTTTAGCATTTCTAATAATTCCATTTGTTTACTCTTTTCTATATAAATTTAAACCATTGTCTAAACTACAAACAATATTGTATCATAATATCATGAAAAGATATTACATAGTTTTCACTGGCAGAGTTCAAAATGTCGGCTTTCGCAATACTGTAAAAATGCTCGCTGATAAACTTAATCTAAGTGGATGGGTAAGAAACATGGTTAATGGTAATGTGGAAATGGAAATAGAGGGCAATGATGAAAATATTGCACTTCTTTTACGCAGACTCCAAACTAGGGTCAGTTGGATAAAGATCACTGATTATGCTCAAAAAGAAATTGCTTTAAAACATGACAACAGCTTCTTGATCATTTAATCTTACCAACATAAAAACCTTTATCCAAAGCAGCAACATAATTATCTTTGTTTAAATGAATCGACCAAACTTGGCCGTTTTTTGGTAATTCGAAGTATGATAATGTATCTAGATCATCACTTAACTTAAAGAAACTGCTTGTCTTTACATAGGTTAATATATAGATGTCTTGTTTATAATTAACTAATCTTTTAATAGCCGTATTTTGCCATACACTTATAATGCTTAACAAACCAGAGTTAATATCATATTTAAACAGCTTATTCTCAGTCGCGATTATTAAGTTATTGTGCGCATAGACTATATCGTTGATCAAAATTGCTTTATCATCATAGATGAATTTATCATTTAATTCGATAATGTTATCTAAACACCTTTGATAGATAAAATATTGTTCTTCTTTAGCGTAAATAATGTTATCTTGATCAATATAAACAAGCTTATCAAAAGTGAAATCAAGTTTAATGATATTGTGATTTGTGTTTGAAGTTATAACATTTAAATATGAACTATCATTATTTTGCTTTACGGCAATTACTTTGTTGTTGATACTATAAAGGCGTGTATACTCTTCATAATCAATAATATTGATACTTGAATCATTTAAGTCAAAGACTGATAAATTACCTAACATATTGATGAAAACCACAGTATCATCAATATAATATGATATTTTTGCTTCAATATCTGCAATCTTAGTTTGTTTATTATGCTTTAGATCAACAGCGATAATGCTTTGATTTATTAGTTTATCTTGATCGTAATTTTTTATACTGTAGTAAATCATGTTATCTTCTATCGTTAGGATTTCTTGTGAATCACCACCAGCAACATCACTACTTAAAGTTGTAAAATCATAATCATGATAGCCATAGTCAATTCTATTAAAACTTGAAAGAGCAAATACTGTGATAATTGTTATTGCCGCAAAAGCTATCATTATCTTTTTTAGGTTATCTGATTTCTTTTCTTTAAAACGATATGATGGTATTTTAACTTGTTGATTGATCATCTCTTGATAGCGACGACGAAAATTATTCAAAGTCATAATCCTCCTTCATCTTTTGTTTCAACATTGCTCTAGCTCGATGCAGTGCTGATGAAATAGTTGATTCATTCTTATTTATGATCGTAGCAATTTCTTTGATTGAAAGCTCTTCATAGTAATACAAATGAATCAAGGTTCGATACTTAGCTGGTAACTCATTTACGGCATATTCCAGTTCACCATAATCATCTTCATGCACTTCATAAACATCCATATATTCTAAACAATCAACATTGCGATACCATTTATTTTGCCAATGTTTGCGACATTTATTAAATGTTACTTTCATTAACCATCTTTTTAAATGAAGTTCAGAATTAAACTTAGGTTTTACACTATATAACAGATAAAAAACATCTTGGCATATGTCTTCTGTTCCATATCCTGAAGCCATGTAAACATATGCAAAGCGATAGACATGTGGATAATATTTTTCAATTATCGCTTCATAGTCTGTTATGACATAACTACTTTCCATTCTTTTCTCCTATTACTAATTTATAACGATTGAACTACCCCATTGATAGGTATAACCTCCATATGATACAAAAGATAATACTGCTGAAGTTGTTGTGATCACATTTACACTTGAACTACTATACGGATCCATTAGTTTATACATCGCATTATTATTACCACTTGTTAGATAATAAACGCCTTTGATAACAACCATGTGGCTTGCGCCATTTGCTCTATTACATTGAGCAATAATTGGTCTATTATTACCAATGTGTGTTAATGCTTGGTTAAAACCTAATTGATATTGATAAAGTTGGTTACTGATTCCATATATGTTACTTAGATAATTTGAAACTGAGTTTAACGATGCTAGTCCACTATTATTAGTAGTAGCAACAACACTTGCTGTTGAAGTATTATTACCTTTAAAACTAATAACTGCTGCCATACTTGCTGCCCAACAATCTTGACTTGTATTCATACCACGTTGTGGTAAGTTAGCAACTTCACTCCCATAATCACGTCTTATAAAGTTATCATGACTTTCAGTTTTTTGAAAGTTATCAACCAATATTGTCTTATTTTTAAGCTTCATCATTATTTTATCTTGATAAAACCATATTTCAAATTCATCACTTACATCAACATGTTTACTTATCGCTGTTGCGAAATATTCACCTACTGAGTAAGTATTGTTGTGCTTAAAGATAAAGCCTTCAAGCACTCCTTCTTTATAAAGTGCAAAAAGTTGATAGTAATTAATATCATTTGACATATGATGATAAGCAATCGGTTTTATATGATAATTGTATCCATACTCATACAGATCAACATGAGGTAGTACCTCATGTATCATATAAGATATTTCGTTATCTTGAACTGGATTTATCAAAATACTGATAGCTATAATCAAGGTTGTAATTAGCTTCATAAAATTCCTCCTACATATATATACCGACTTTATAGGAAATATCTTAAAATTTACAAAAAAAAACAGTTTCTACTGTTAAAGTTAAATGGTGGAGGTTGACGGGCTTTACTCATACCCTTTTTAGTATATAAAACTACCTATTTAAGCGCTTTTTTGAACGTTATTTCATACTTTTATATACATTTATCAAAAAAGTATTACGATTTTATTACGCTTAAATTCACTGATTTGTGTTCATTTTTAAAAAATGAAAAGTCAGCACAAAAAATATCAAGACAGCGCAAATCAAACGATACGCTAATCGTTGCATAAAAAAAAGAGCCACTTACTCGGTGGCTTTTTTTCGTGTTCTTTTCGTTTCTAATTTGATCAATCTACCTTCGTGGTCACGCAATGAATCGTCTTGCCTTTTCTCGCTAGTCCATATCTCGTCAAACTCTTCTTTAGATAAGACGATATGTTTATCGAAGTCTTTAGATAATCGATCGAGTGTGTTGTCTAATCTGTTTAATGTGCTGTTCAGTTGAATTATCGGCTTCATGATCAATAGCAATAAACTAAGTATAGAACCCAACCCAACTACAACAACGCCGATTATTGTGGTGTTGTCCATGATCTACTTATTTGTGAATTCTTGAACTGCACTCTCGATCAATGTCTTAAGCTCGTTATCAGAATATGACAAACCTTTTTCTTTTAGTAATCTGTCGGCGTTTTCTACTGCCAATCTAAACTTCTCTTCGCCTGTGGCTTTAACTGCTTTAGATAGTTGCTCAACCATTTTAACGGAAGCATCAACTATCTGTTTCTTAATCTGCGTATCAGCCCATGCATCAACTTTGGCTTGTATCTCTGCCAACTTTACCTTTAACCATTTGGCAAAAATGCCAGAACCGAATAAAACAACTATTCCGATTAAACTCCAAATATACTCCACTATTACTTCTTTTACCATCTTCTTTCCCTTTCCGCACTATATCGTGCATCTATAATCTTTTTTAGATCCATTTAAGATAATCTCTGGACATGCTAAGGTTGATGGCTTATAGGCTTTATTTTCGCCATAACCACCCCAATTAAGCATTGCCGATGAATTAACGAATAACTGTGTTGCTCGACTAACCTTTGCGTGTTGCTCGTCAATCTTGAAATAATCTTCCTTAAATGTTAGTGGCATGTGCGTGTGAGAATGGATTATGATGTCCGCACCAATAAACGCTAGTTTGCTTAGTTTATTAGCTTTACCGCCAGCAGTAGCACCGCCACCGCTACCATGTGTTGCGTAGATTGAATATTGAACAGGCATAATCTTTTTAGCGGGGTAACCATTGCCCCTTAATTGTCCGAGTTGTAAAAAAAGCATAATGCCTTCATCGCTGTAATAATCAAATAGCTCTAAACTATCGGCTAGTAATGCGTTAAGGTTTATGCCAGTCTTGCGGTATGTCCGCCCTTCGTGATTTGAATTGCCTGTGATACACAACACTTTATCTTTAATTGGTTTCAGTAGTTCATTAGCTAGCGCCACCTGTCCCATTGGACTTAATTCTTGTGCGTAAACATCGCCCACACTTTCGGCTATAGCATTATCGACTATATCACCATTGATAATGCAATATGTATGGGGATTATCGGCTATTCGTGCTACTTGCTTTCGCACTTCGTTTTGATTGCAATTAGGGTCTCCCAAATGCCAATCTGATATTACTTCAACTTTAACCTCTTTTAATTCACTCGATAATTGTCTTTTAATTACTTTCATCGGTTACCTTTCTTCAATTGAATAAGCCATACTGTCATATTGGCAATAGCCTGTCTTTCCGTTGTAATTTACAGAAAACCATTGCCAACCATCTTTCGCTATGCCTGGCATTGGAGCTATGATATCTACCGATTGCCCTATATCTAAAATGTGCATAATATTTCCTGTTGCTGATGGTCTTGTTCTCACTACTGTTTTCTTGGTAAAAGGGTCATAATCGACTACCTTTTTCGTAGTGAATGTCATGCTCTCACGAATTGCTAACTTTTGTGTTCTCGCTACTATTTTCAAAGCTGTGTTCTCGCTTTCCGTAAATCTCTGATTAACTTCATTAAAGGTATAGCCATTAGCATTTTTAATCTCATTCCAACCTTTTAGCCGATAGAATATATTTGCTATTGAAGTGATGTTTCTTAAACGATAATGTCCGTAAACATCGGTTATCTTGTCAAACTGCCAACCACTAGCTACTTCTAAATGTATGTGATTGCCTGTCGCATAACCTGCTTTACCTTCGTCATAAATCTTCTCTCCACTTTTATATATTCTTCCTATCTCAATATCGCCGATATAGTCATCGTGTGTAAAGCCGAATGTAAGTATTCGCATTCCATTTTCTGTCATTACTACTCTAGGGTTGCCTTGTTCATCGCAAGTGCCAAATAACAACGTGTTAGCGTTGCTTGTCGGCTTGGCTAAAACCTTAACAGTGCATGGAGCGAATGCTTGTTGCACTTTACTATCTATATCGGCTATGTCCCATGCTTGTAAATCGGCGTGAGAAAAAGGGCTGTTCGCCCTTTGTGTGATATTGATTATTTTTTGTGGAAAGATTGCATATTCAATCATAGCAACCCCAACATTTTAGCAATAGTTTCTAGCAACTCATCTTTTTCTTTTTGC
>CAZKJS010000044.1:0-9284 GCA_964553255.1 uncultured Erysipelotrichaceae bacterium
TTAGACTTATCGCGGTTTCTTTAGCAAAACGGAATTAACTTTTAGAATCTAACAAGACGGATAAACCATCCGTTTTTTTGTTGCTTTTTTTTATGTCATTGTTTATAATGAATAAGCGCAGCACAGGGTTCCTTAGCCAAGTGGTAAGGCAATTGACTGCAACTCAGTGAGCACCGGTTCAAATCCGGTAGGAACCTCCAATCATCGGGGATATGGCGGAATAGGCAGACGCAACGGACTTAAAATCCGTTGATGGCAACATCGTGAGGGTTCAAGTCCCTCTATCCCCACCATTGATACAATCGCTAAATTGGCGGTTTTTTTATAATTATGCATTATTCTTTAATCATGATATTATTATATTTGAAAGATCATCATATTATATCTAAGTCAAATTGAAAATGTGTGAAAATCAATGAGTAACAAGATAAAATTTAAACAGGACGCAATTTTTATTGATATATTGATTATTATTGGATGTATTTTTATAGCCACATTTTTAGGATGGTTGTTTAGATTTTTACTTTTTCCTGAAACTAATATTGTTGTTGTTTATATACTGTTTGTGATAATCATTGCAAGATTTACAAATGGTTATATTTATGGCATTATTGCATCAATTTTAGCAACAAGTACATTCAATTATTTCTTTACTGAACCCTTTTATACTTTTTCAGTTGATGATCCCAGTTATTTTATTACTTTCTTGATCATGACGCTTACTTCTGTCATTACTAGTGCTTTAACATCAAAGGTTAAACAAAAAGTCAATGAAGCGCAAGAGAAAGAAATCGAAGCAAATAATTTATATCGATTAACTAACAAGCTTACTGATGCGAGTGATAGTGAAGAAATTGCACTGATAATGATAAAAGCTATTAGTGATAGTACAAACTGCAAAGCAGCTTATATTGAATTTGATGAAAGCGGAGAACCAGAAAGAAATTACATTCAACTGAATGATGAAAACAACTATGTTAGAATTGATTTGGTTGATCATGAAACAATTAAGTATCGTATGATAAACTTGCGTACAGCTTATGATATTGGCAGTGATTTTCATGATTGGCCTATCTATGGCAAAGATAATGTTCTTGGAGTTTTGCGAATACCAAAAAATAATGCTGAAACAATGAATGATAGTCAAAAACGATTAATAAGAGCTGTTATAGAGAACACAGCATTAGCTTTAGATCGTTTTCGTAGTAATATAGAACAAGCAAAATCAAGAGAAGCGGTAATACAAGAACGTTATCGATCAAACTTACTTAGAGCTATCTCACATGATTTGCGAACACCACTTTCTGGAATAATTGGAACAAGCGAAATGATAATGGGGATGACAAAAGAAGACGAAGCTAGTTATACATTAGCATCAGATATTCACAAAGATGCTGAATGGTTGCATTCGCTTGTTGAGAATATATTAAGCTTAACAAGGATAAAAGAAGGTAAACTAATTTTAAATAAGCAAATGGAAACTGTTGAAGAAGTAATAAGTGTTGCGGTTGCGGCAATTGAAAAACGTATGGTTGGTCGTTATATCGAAGTAGATATACCTGAGAAAATCATGTTTGTTCCAATGGATGCTAAATTAATCGAACAAGTATTAGTTAACTTACTTGATAACGCTGTTAAGCACACTGAAATTCATGAAAACATAAGCATTATTGTAAAGCATGATGAAGTAAATCATTGTGCACGATTTACAATTAAAGATTGTGGAAGAGGAATTAAAGAACAAGATTTACCACATGTTTTTCAAATGTTTTATACTACTCAAGGACAAAACGTTGATTCACAAAGAGGTGTAGGTCTTGGTTTGACTATATGTGAGTCTATTGTAAAGGCACATGGTGGAACAATTGAAGCATACAATAGAAAAGATGGACATGGTGCGGAAATAGTTTTTACACTACCGATGGAGGTGAATTAATTGTCAAATACTAAAGTTAATATATTGATAGTTGAAGATGATAATCAAATAAGAAATTTTATATCATTCACTTTAAAACAAGAAGCTTTTAGTTATTTAGCGGTAGCTAACGCTAATGATGCTTTTTCTCACTTACTGACAAATCAAATTGATTTAGTGTTACTAGATTTAGGTTCACCTGATATTGATGGAATGGATGTTATTAGAAGAATAAGAGAATGGTCAGAAATGCCAATAATAGTGGTATCAGCACGGGATCAGGATAAAGAGAAAGCTGCTGCGCTAGATGCTGGAGCAGATGACTACTTAACAAAACCTTTTTCTTCAACGGAACTTATGGCTCGAATAAGGGTGGCAATCAGACATATTGAGAAAACTAAAATTAATAAAGAGAATCCAATTATAGAGATTTGTAAATTGAAAATAGATATTAGTAAGCGATTGGTATATCTTGAAGATAAAGTAATACACGTTACTCCGATGGAGTATAGTTTGTTAGTTTTGCTTTTTAGAAATATTGGAAAAGTTTTAACAACTCAGATGATCTTAAAAGAGTTATATGGTAAAAACTATGGCAGTGATACTCAAGCATTAAGAGCATTGATGGCAGGTTTAAGAAGAAAAATAGAACAGAACCCTGCTAAACCTAGATACATAATCACTGAAATTGGTGTTGGCTATCGATTAGTTGATCAATAAATACTCCTGAAAAGGAGTTTTTTTAAACTCACAAACATCTCACAATAGTTACAATTATCTCACAACTTTATCACAAGATAGTTGATATTATTTTCTTGTTCATTAAGAACCAGAATTGAGTATCGCTTTTTAAAGAAAGGCGGGTCAAGTACTTGCTTGGAGGTAACTATGAAAAAAAATGATGAAGACAGAGAATTACAAGAACTTACTTCACTTATAAAAAACAACTATTTTAGTGATGATACTTTGGTTTATAAAAAAATGATTTATGAAACGATGAGTAAGTTTCCCCATTCACCAAAACCACATAATCTAATGGGTTTATTACTCGAAAAAGAAGGCAATCATATTTTAGCAATGAAACATTTTAGAGCAGCATATTCACTAGATCCTACTTATTTACCTGCTGAAAGAAATCTTAATAAATTTGGAGCTATTAGTTCATTTGCAAAGTGTGCATTTGATGAGTTAGATTGTTGACTCATCAAGCAATAGCTCTAATGATATAAATTACAAAAACGGGAGGGAATTTATGGCAATTTTAAGAAAAGATAAGAAAAAAGATTACTCAATCATCATAGGTTGTGGAAGACTTGGTGCTACTTTAGCAAATAGTCTTTCAGATCGAGGTAAAGATGTTTTGATCATTGATAAGAAAAAAGATGCATTTAGAAAACTTGCACCTAATTTCGGTGGTTTATCAATAGATGGTAATACCATGGATCTGGATTTGTTGAGTGACATTGAAATTGAAAAAGCAAACGTTGTGGTTGTTGTAACTAATGATGATAATGCCAACGTTATGATAGCTCAATTAGCTAAAAAAGTATTCAAGGTTGAAAGTGTAATCGCTCGTCTGTATGATCCAGAAAGAGAATACATTTATAAGGAGTTTGGTATTGAAACTATTTGTCCTGCTGTATTATCAGCAAAAGAAATAGATCAGTTGTTAAAACGTTCTGGAAATGGAACGTTAATATTATAAAAACTACTATTATAAAGAGGATAGAAACATGAAGAAAAAAGTTTTATTAATTGGTGGAAAACGTAAAGCAAAAGCACTTGCTAAATCACTTCTAAAGAAAGATTATCTGGTTGTGATAATCAATGAATCTTATGAGGATTGTTTAATGTTGGCTGAAATAGATAAACTTTCAGTAATACATGGCGATGGAACTAAACCTTATGTGCTTGAAGATGCGAACATTAATGATGTAGATATTGCTATTGCATTAACATCAAAAGATGAAGATAATCTTGTTATATGTGAACTTTGTAAAAAACGATTTAACGTGAGTAAGACAGTTTCACTTGTATCAGATCCTAGAAAAATGGATTTCTTTTATCAAATGGGAGTTGATAGTGTCGTATGTGCAACAACGGCAATCACTAATATAATCGAACAACAAGCGTTTGTTGAAGAGATTGGAAATATTATTAATATCGGTGAAGGAAGAGTTCAAGTTGCAGAGGTTCCGATTCCAGGTAATGCTTCAGTTGTTGGAAAAAAATTGTGGGAAATAGACTTACCAAAAGAGGTTATTATAGGATGCATATTAAGAGCTGATACCACAATGGTGCCGCGTGGTGATACACGTATTTTGGCTGGAGACATATTAGTATTACTATCAAGTAGCGGTCAAGAACTGGTCGCAATCAAACAGCTAACTGGAAGTAAATAAAATGAAGATCAAATATTCAAATTGTTCGACTATAGGTAAGTTGATGATAGTAATCGGTTTACTGGTAATGGTTCCGCTTGTGATTCTAGTATTTTATCAAAATGAGATTATGTATGCATCATCATTTTTAATACCAGCTTTTATTTCAATTGGATTAGGAACTTTGATGTGTTTATTTATACCATCAAATGAGCAAGAAGGAACTGAATGGCATACTTCGATTCAAAGAAGTAATTTGGTTGTTCTATTTGCTTGGATCTGGGGCATCTTTATTGGTGCGCTACCATTTTATTTGAGCAAGCAACTAACTTTATTTCATTCGTTTTTTGAATCTGTAAGTGGTTGGACAACAACTGGTTTATCTGTAATGAATGTTGTTTCAACACCAAATATATTTTTGTTCCATCGTAGCTTTATGCAATACTGTGGCGGTTTAGGATTTGTATTAGTTATGATTGTTTTGGTATCAGGTAAACATGCAATGAGTTTATATAATGCAGAAGGTCATCCTGATAAACTAATGCCAAATATAAAACGAACGGTACAAACTATTTTCATGATATACAATAGTTTTTTGATTGTAGGAATTATTGCTTATATGCTTACTAGTATGCCATTATTTGATAGTATAATGCATGCTATGTGTGCATTATCTACTGGCGGATTTTCTATAAAGCTTAATAGTATTGGTGATTATCATAATATAGCAACTAATATTGTTACGATATGTTTGATGTTTATTGGTACTACTAATTTTGCGATTTTGTTATTGGTTTTTAAACGTAAGTTTTCTCAAGCTTTCAAAACGAGTGAAGCCAAGTTCATGATCATAATATTTCTTGTGTTTGTTCCTTTGACAACATACATACTAATAAGTCAAAACTCATTTAGTCTACTCGAAAATCTAAATCAAGCTAGTTTTGGAGTTGCATCCGCTTTATCAACAACAGGATACTCAACGGCGGATTATGCAATATGGCCTGCTACAGCTCAAGGTATTCTCATATTAATGATGTTAATGGGGGGAGGAACTGGATCAACTGCTGGTGGCATTAAGATGAGTAGAATATATATTCTATTACGTATTACTATTCTAAACATAAAAAGAAAGATAGTTCCTGCTCGTGAAATCGACTTAACTTTCTATTATAAAGCTCAAGGGAAGACAATTATTGATGGTTCGCTAGTAATGGATACAGTTGGTTTCGTATTTAGTTACATTATTATATATGTTGTGGGTTCATTGTTGATCACTTTTTTTGCTAAAACTAGTCTTATTGCTGGAATGTTTGAGTTTGCCTCAGCTCTTGGTACGGTAGGCTTGTCTGTTGGTATTACAAATGTAAATGCTAGTGCATCAACTTTGATTATTGAAATGATTGGTATGGTTTTGGGTAGATTAGAAATATTTATTGTGATAATTGGAGTTCATTCTAGTATTAGTATTTTTAAAAAAAATATACTAAAAATACTAAAGCAGAAACGTATTGAAACTAACAGCTAGTAAACCTACTGATATTTATTTATTGTAGCGAGTACTTATTAAATCAAGAATAAACAGTTGAAAGATGTTTTGATTTTTGTTGTGGTCTCATAATTAATAAAATATAACCATAATTGAATGTAATTATTCGGATTTTTTAATTTAGATTATTGAGATGTTTAAAGTGAAATTGTATAATAAATATAGATATTAAATTAAATGTAATCGGAGGAATAATTCGTGTATCAGCAACGCTGTTTAAGTGACGATACAATTCGCTATCAAGATTATGATCATCTTTTTTGTCATATGGAAAAAATCAATATTTAAAGCGCAAAATGAAATGTTATTTTGCGTTTTTTATAAACAGGGAATTTATTAGATAGGGAGGCATTACTAATGAAAAGAACTGATTGTCTTGCGATGCTATTAGCTGGTGGTCAGGGAAGTCGTTTGGAATCTTTGACAAAGAAAATCGCTAAACCAGGTGTTTCGTTTGGGGGTAAGTATTGTATCATCGATTTTTCATTATCAAATTGTGTAAACTCTCATATTAAGACAGTTGGGGTATTAACGCAATATCGTCCTTTATTACTTAACTCGTATATAGGGACTGGTGCTGCTTGGGATTTGGATATACCAAATGGTGGAGTATCAATACTGCCACCATATGAAACAGAACTAGGTGGGCAGTGGTATAAAGGTACAGCTGATGCGATTTTTCGTAATATCGATTATATAAAGCTACATAAACCAGAATATGTATTAATACTTTCTGGTGATCATATCTATCGAATGGATTATCGTAAGATGCTCAAGACACATCAAGACAATAACGCTGATTTAACGATATCTGTTATGGAAGTGGCGTGGGAAGAGGCATCGCGATTTGGTATTATGATCACTGATGACACTGGTGCGATTAAAGAATTCGTTGAAAAACCAGCTAATCCCATTTCTAATCTCGCATCAATGGGGATTTACATATTTAGTACTGATGTTCTGTTGAAGGCGCTAGAAGAGGATAGTATAGATACAGAATCAGCACATGATTTTGGCAAGAATATAATTCCGAAATTATTGCGTGAAAATAGAAGGCTATTTACCCATCGTTTTAGTGGTTATTGGAAGGATGTTGGAACTATCGATAGTTATCATGAAACAAGCATGGCACTTCTAGATGATAATCCTGATTTTTCACTTAGTGATAGCGACATGCCAATCATGAGTAATGCGAATACAAGCCCTCCTTATTACATTGGTGAAAATGCGGTGGTAGAAAACTGTATAATCGCTAATGGTTCTGAAATCTTTGGTGAGGTCACTCATTCGATTGTAAGCACTAATTGTTATATTGGATTAAATGCTAAGATCAAAGACTCAATCCTCTTACCAAAAGCTAGAGTTGAAGCAGGAGCCATTGTTAACCGCGCCATCATTGGCCAAAGTGATGTGATCAAAGTTGATCAAGTTTTTGGTAGTGCTGATATTACTACAAGAATAGCTGTAACGCGAAATGATGATGAAGAGAAAGGTCAGAACTTATGAACAGACTAACCGGTATAATCTCAACAAATTATTTAACTGAAGATTTGGGATCCTTGAGTAGTGAGCGTTCTGGTGCGCTTGTGCCATTTGGTGGTAGATATCGTTTGATTGATTTTGTGTTATCAAACATGGTTAACTCAGCAATTGATAGTATTGGTATAATCGCTCCTTTTAAATATCGCTCTTTAATTGATCACATTTCTTCAACTAAAGCTTGGACCCTAGATAAAAAACACGGAGGATTATATGTTTTGCCTGGATCAGCTTATGGGATCAATCGTAGTTTTGATCGATTTTTGTTACGTGATTTTGTTGATAATAAAACATATATCCAACGCATAGATACTCCATACGTTTTAGTGACAGCTGCCAACTTTGTATATAACATGAACTATGAAGCGATGTTTGAAAAACATCGTGAAAGTGGAGCAGACATCACAATGCTTTATACAATAGCATCAGGTGATGACATTCATCCAACACGGCTTACTGTTGAAGATGATCGCGTTAAGGGCTTTAGTAAAGGTGTTTTAGTAAATGATCGAATGTTCATGGATTGTTTTATTATTGGTCGTGACATTTTATTATCAGTATTAGAATGGTATGGCCAAGCTGATTATTTGGATTTATTTGAAGCACTATATCAAGATGTTGATAAGTTATATATTAGAGGTTATCAATATGATGGCTTTGTGGCTAATATGTTTTCAACCGCGAATTATTTTAAATATAATATGGAACTATTAAATCATGATGTCAGGGTATCATTATTCGCAAAAGATGCACAAATTATGACTAAGGTTCAAGATTCACCACCAGCTACACATGGTAAAAATGCCATTGTTAAAAACTCACTTATTCAGTCAGGTTGTCAAATTGATGGAACAGTTGAAAATAGTATCTTATCACGCAAGGTTAAAGTTGAAAAAGGAGCTATTGTTAAAAATTGTATTTTATTTAAGTCGGCTCATGTTGAATCAGGTGCTCACATTGAAAACTTAATACTTGATAAGAATAACAAAATCAAGAAAAACATTACGATCATAGGATCTAAAGATGATATTCAAATCTTACCGAAAGTTGAAAAAGAACTAAATATTTAGTAAAAACCACCAAATGATGGTTTCGTTATTTATTATCAAAGATTTTTTTATATTTCAGTAATTGAGGTAACAATCTATTGGTGATATCATCTGATGTTGCTTGCCACTGCCAATTACCTTTGGTGGTAGCTGGGGTATTCATTCTTGCTTTATCATCAAGTAATAGTAAATCTTGTAATGGTAATATGATCACTTTATTATCTGATGAACACAAATCAGAAATGATAAGATCCGCTTTTCTTTTGGGTTGTTTAAAAGATTGTTTTTTACACCAACCAACTAAAGTATGATTATCATGGGTACCAGTGTAGATGATCTTATTTTTAAGATATGGAATCATATCTATTTCATCATGAATAAACTGATAAACAGCCATACCATTAAACCCTGTCTGTGCTAATAATGATAAAACAGCAGGTGTGATCTTTCCTAGATCTTCAGCTATAAGTGGTAAAGGACCAAGTAAATCATAAGCGCGTTTAAATAAATCATAGCCAGGACCATAAGCATAGCTTCCGGTTGCGGCTGGTTGATCTTTAATGATTGTATAGTATGATTCAAAACCAATGAAATGATCTAGTCTTACATAATCATATAATCGAATTGAATGTTTTATTCTATTTATCCAGTAATGCCAATTATCTTTTTTTATATTTTGCCAGTTATATAGAGGATTATGCCAATGTTGGCCATCAGCACTAAAGTAATCTGGTGGTACACCAGCTTCTTTTTGTGATTGATCATCATTCAATATAAAATATTGCTGATTAGACCAGACATCAGCGGACTTATAGGCAATGTAGAAAGGGATATCACCAATTATATAAATATCT
>CAZKJS010000045.1:0-9217 GCA_964553255.1 uncultured Erysipelotrichaceae bacterium
TCCGGCTTTTTACAAAGGCCAAGGGAGGAACTTCGTTATGAAGTCCCTCCCTTGCAACGGTCGTTTCATTATTATTCATGTCCTACAATTCTTGCTTCACCAAAGTAGTAACGATCATTTGATCCAATCATACGAATATAATTTCGTACAAACTCTTTTATAGCGGCTTCAGCAGTTATACATAAATCTAGGTAGTCGGCTTTAGGGTTATCTTCCATTTTCTTTACCATAGCGGCTTGTGCAACATTGAATGCATCAGTACAAACGTTTATTTTATTAATGCCACATTCAACAGCTTTGCGAATGTTTTCTTCACCTGAACCAGAACCACCATGTAACACTAAAGGCATGTCTAGAGTTTTCTTTAATAAACTCAATCTTTCAAAATCAAGCTTTGGTATATACCCTTTAGGATAGTTACCATGAGCAGTGCCTACAGCGACCGCTAAAGCATCTATACCAGTTAACTCAACAAATAGTTTAGCTTGAGATGGATCAGTATATAAATCTAATTTTGTGTTATCAGCGTCAGCAGCTTGACCAACATGTCCTAATTCAGCTTCAACGCAAATATTGTGAGGATGAGCTAGTTTTACAATCGTAGAAGTACGTTTAACATTTTCTTCAAAAGAGAAAGATGAGGCATCAATCATAACGCTTGAGAAGCCATCTTGGATACACTTGATTATGAAATCCAAACTTTGACCATGATCGTGGTTTAATGCGACCGGTACTTTAGCTTCTTTAGCGAGTTGTTTGATCAAAGGAACCATAACATTGCCGTTAGCATGTTTAGTCATCTGTCCCATACCAATATTGACGATAATAGGAGATCTTTCTTCTTCGGCCGCAGATATAACAGCGCGCGCCATTTCCATATTGATACTATTAACCGCCATAACTGCATAATTATTCTTATGGGCATCCTCTAGGATGTCTTTCATTGAAACGTACATTTTATACCTCGATCTTTCTTAATGTTTTTTATAAATTAATGTCTAAATCAATGATTTCTTCTTCAAGACCACTACCTTCAGTAGAAGTAGGTTTGATTACAGCGTAAATTACACCAGTAGCAACTGATCCAGCAACAAGAGCAATTAAAGCCCACATTGGATTAACCATCATCGGGAAGACGAATATACCACCATGACCAGCTACAGATTCAACTCCCATAGCTACTGCAAGTCCACCTGCTAAACCAGAACCGATCATTGAAGCAGGAATAAAGCGAGCTGGATCGGCAGCTGCGAATGGTAGAACACCTTCAGTAATAAATGCAAGACCCATTGGGAATGCCGTTTTAGCTGTTTCTTTTTCAACGATGCTGAACTTTTTTGGAGCAATTAATGTTGAAACGAAAACGCCGATAGGAGGAGTCATACCACCGATAATCTTAGCTGACATTGGGCCGTAGATACCATCTGCACCTAAGCCATTTGCAGCCATAGAGGCTGTTTTGTTAACTGGGCCACCCATATCAAAGCCCATACAAGCTCCAATAACAGCACCAATTACGAATTTTGAACCACTATTTAATGACATGATCCAAGCTTGTAATGAGTTCATCAACCAAGCAAGAGGTTGTGCAAACACCATCAAGAACAACATACCACATACAACAGTTGCAAGTACTGGTATTATCATAACTGGCATTAAACCAACAGACCATTTAGGAAGTTTCCAAGTTTTCATCCAATTTACAAATAAACCAATAATAACACCCATGATCAAACCACCAAGGAAACCGGCTTTTGATTGAGCAGCCATGTAACCAATGATCAAACCTGGTGTAATACCTGGACGCTCAGAGATTGAGTAAGCAATACCAGCTGTTAATACAGCTACAGCAAAATTCATACCATAAGAACTTAATTGGTTGACACCCCACCAAAAACCTAACCATTCAAACGGGTTTAGGTTAGAAAATGGTGTAGCACCTGCAGCGACGTAACTACCAATATTATATCCACCAAAACCTTTAGCTAAAGCACCGAGGATACCTCCGGCTACAACTACAGGAATCAT
The DNA here is from genome assembly GCA_964553255.1 of uncultured Erysipelotrichaceae bacterium. GTDB lineage: Bacteria > Bacillota_I > Bacilli_A > Erysipelotrichales > Erysipelotrichaceae > JAQUCI01. The sequence goes on from CAZKJS010000045.1 coordinate 2,029, forward strand.
GTAGGAAATACCAGTCATTACATGTTTTTTCAAGTTAAACTTTTTCATATTTTCCCCTTTTTATTTTCCTAATTTCTTTTCAATTGTTGCGATTAAACTTTTTGGATTCTTCATTGCCATACTGATTGGTATGTCAACCACAGGTTTACCAGCAAATCGCTCTAATCCGCTTACTGCAATATCATGGGCGATTATTACAACATCACATTCAGCAATATCTTCTTGGCTTAGTGCGTTTTGTGTTCCGATTGTTCCTTGGGTCTCGATCTTACATTCGTGTCCCGCTGCTTTAGCGGACTCGATAATTTTTTCGGCCACGATGTAAGTATGAGCGATACCAGCAGTACAAGCCGTTATACCAATAATCTTCATTTTCTCACCTCTACTTTCTACTGATTGTCTCTAGCTTGATAATAAAATAACATTATATGTAAGTGCTACCAAAATTTAAACGGTAATTATAAAACGGTAATTTTTATTAGTCACAAAGCAGGTCTAAAAGGGTGTTTTTAGTTTTGGCTTTTTGAAGTTTTAATGTTCTTTCATCATTTCCTAACTTTCCAGCTAGTTCTGCTAGTAGTTTCATATGGTTTGTAGCGAAATCATTATCATCACTAACACAAAATAAAAAGATCAAATTAACAGGCTTATCATCATAGCTTTCCCATTTCACAGCTTTTTTAGTTCTACCAATAGCGATTCCGATTTTTCTTACTGCTGAACTTTTGCCATGAGGGATTGCTATTTGATTTCCCATACCAGTAATGCCTTCACTTTCTCTTAAATATATATCCTTGATGAATGTATCAATATCATCAATATAACCGGTTTCTAATAGTCTTAAGCTTAATTGACGAATAACATCATCTTTAGTTTTTGCTTTTAAATCCAACTCAATAATATCTTTATCTAGAATATTTCGCAGTGTCATGTAGTTCTCCTTATAGTTAACTGATCAGATACCGATAAAAGTCGGTGCTTGTCTTAAATCCTCTTAAAATATTAACTTCTTTGTCAGTGTCTACTAAATGTATGTATTGTTTATAGAATAACTGTGTACGTTTTATCTCATATTCTGTACTCATTTTTACTACTAATAAGAAAACTACATCAATCATATCTACATCCCACAATATGGGCTTATTCAATATGGCTATAACAATCTTGGCTTCATTGATCTGACTGTGATCGCCATGAGGTATAGCAACCATATTACCAATTGAAGTAGGAGTTATTACTTCTCTATCTATTACTGTTTGATAGTATTTCTTGGTAACATAACCCTTTCTTACTAGTTTGTCACATAGAAATTTTAACAAGTCCTTTTTGTTATCAATGTCACATTTAAGAAAGATTAGATCGGGTTCAAACAATGAGTGACATAAAGGATCAAACTGCCCTTTGATCAATGAGGTCTTAGAATTAAGCGATCTTATTTTGTGACTTATCTTATGGATTGAATTCTCGCTTAATAATTCATCAATTTCGACTACTTTATTATCTTTATGTTCAAGTTCTTTTGTGGTAATAATCATGTCAGCTTTTCGATAATTCTCAAAACGATAATCATGAATGCTCACAACCCGGATATCAAAAATGACAGGGAAAGTCCGTTTAAGTTTGTCACATAACATTTGATTAACTCCCATTGAGGTTTTAGTTACTAAAACAGCCATAATGGGTTTCTTGTTTCTTTCTAAAGCTGACTGAATATAAAGCGTTATATAACTAAGTTCATCTTCGGTTACTTTTAGATCGAAATGTTCCTCAAACAAAACGGAGATCAACCAAGATACACGAAAGGCTTGTTTGAATTCTGATTTGATATAACCTTTTAAACCATTTGATTGGCTTTTTTCATATCTTAATCGAAAGATAGCTGGTTTCATGTGAATCAATAATCCGTTATATAATGTTTCATCATTGGTAAGATCAACATTTAATACACTAGATACAACACTGATGATCTTACTTACAAACAACTTGAGTTTGTTGTCGTATTCACGAATGATTTCGCCAGTAGTCGTACTAAAACTTGGATCGATCATTTTTGAACACAATATTGGAATTGACAAGAAGGCAATCTCATTTTGTTTTATCTCGATATCAAAACATTTAGCCGTTTTCTTCATTATTGTTTCGGCAAAGCTGAATTCATTATATGTTTGTAACATTCGAACTTCGTTTTCATGAATGAATATTTCATTATCCCCAGTTAAACCTTGACGATAAATAGATAATGATAAGAAAATGAGTATCTCAGAAAATGATTCTTCAGCGAACTCAAAACCCCATTCAGTTTCAGTACTCATGATACATCGTCTTACGCTATCTAAATCAACATTTGGCATGAAGTGATTAATTATTATATCTAACGACTCTTTGTGTAAAAAACGTAGAATGAAGTGTTTTACAGCAATTCGATATTGAGACTCATTATATATTAGTTCAAATCCCTTGTTACGAATCAAGTTAAGTTTGATATCAAACAGTTTTAGCCAGTCTTTACAATCATTCAATATTTTAAGCATTGTGGGCACACTTAAGTACATACTGTCTGCTAATTGACTAGTTGTTAAACGTTCATGTCTATTTATTTTTAATAAATATTTAAGTGCTGTGTACATGCGTGATTGATTGCTTTGAAAATGTTCAAATTGATTATCTGATTGTAACAGCTTATGAATCTCGATTTTTTGTTGGTTTGTAGCATCAAGCCATATGCCAATACGTCTTTTCTTACGTATTTCACCAAGCTTATTTTTCTTGAGAAAATCATTAATTGATTCTATCTTATTACGAACTGTTTTCTCAGATAATCCTACTTCAATAGCTAACACGTTGGTTGTTATCATGTCAGTATTTAAAACCGCTTTTAAGATTGCATTTGTATAGTATTGAGTCTTTTTCTCGTTCATTGGCGCATCCTTTCTATAATAATAGTTTATCTAATTATTTATTTTAAAACACAAATAATCAGATACAGTAAAACGGTAATTTTTGTTTTATTATAGCATTGTTTAACAATAAACAATAATATCAACATGTTTTCAATGTGATCATAACAATATCATTTCCACTTGACAAATCGATGATTTCATATCTAAACTTAAGTAGTATAAAAAAAGAGCCTTTATTGGCTCAGTACATGACTTTGATTTTAAGTTCTTGATAAAGATCTTTGAAATGTGTTGGTGGTGCTTGATCGGTTATGATAACTTCAATCGGTTTATAATCGGTGAAACGATTAAATCCTTGTTGTTCAAACTTTGTATGATCAACGACAATATATACGTGATTACTATTATCAATAACCATGCGTTTGATCTTACCTTCATTGATGTCGGTGTTAGTGCATCCTTTATCATCGATTCCGACGGTTGAAATGAAGGATTTGTCGAAGACATATGGTATATCAATATTGGTTGGTTGAAAACTTTTAGTTTCAGTATTTAACTGCCCACCTAAACTTATAAGTTTAATGTTTACTTGATCAGCTAAAGCGTTGATGACATAAAGACTGTGAGTGATCACAGTTAAGCATTGGAAGTTTAATAAGTAAGGTGTTATTCGATAAGCGGTGGTTCCTGAATCAAGGAAGATTACATCATTTTCTTTGATCATAGAAGCGGCTAATTCACCAATGTATAATTTTTCTTTTTCGGATTTAAGCATTCGATCATCAAGTGAGGGGATTGCTGAATTTACAACTAGATTACTAGTGTAAACAACCCCGCCATAGACTTTGCTGATAAGACCTTTTTCACTCAAATATGACAAATCTCTTCTTAAAGTTTGCAAAGAGATATTAAAAGTTTGACATAATTGCTTATTGGTAACTGAATGATTTCTTTCGATCATTTCGATCATAGCTTGGATGCGATTGTATTTCAATTTTATCACCTAGGGTAATTATAGAGTTATTAAGCTAAACTAGCAAGAATGCTATAGCGAAGTTAAACGATTAAGAGTATTTATAAAATAAACAGAATATAAAAAAGGAGTATTTATGAAAAAACTTGCAGAGACTACTAAGCAGTTTCCACAAACCGAAATATGGAACGACAGTTGCAGTTGTAAAGAGTTACAGTATTGTATCGCTAATGGTGGGGTTGGAGCAACGACAAATCCAGTTATCGTATTGAATGTACTTAAAGACGAAATGAATGATTGGAAGTCAACGATTGAAGCATTAGTTAAATCAATGTCTGATTCAACCGAGGATGATATTGCATGGGAAATAATCAAGAAAATGGGGTCAAAAGCCGGGGCGTTATTGTTGCCAATTTTTCATGACACAAAAGGTAAAAAAGGTAGAATGTCACTACAAACAAATGCCAAGTATTATCGATGCAAAGAGTTATTAGTTGATCATGGTATTGATTTGGCAGCGACAATAAAGAACAGTCAAATAAAGGTGCCAGCATCAGCTGCTGGTGTTGAAGCGATTGAAGAGTTGACTTATTTAGGTGTTAGTATCAATGCGACTGTATCGTTTACAGTAGCTCAAGCTTTAAAAGTTGCAGAAGCAGTTGAAAGAGGATTAGATAGAAGACTAAAAGAAGGCAAAAGTGTTGAAGAAATGAATCCAGTATGTACGCTCATGGCTGGTAGACTAGATGATCATTTGAAAAACTACATTGCGAAAAACAATATCATATTTGATTTTGACATACTTGAATGGGCTGGCGTTGCTGTTGTTAAACATGCATATGAATTATATATGAAGCGTGGTTATAGAACAAAATTATTAGTTGCTGCTTTTCGTAATGCTTATCAATGGCATGAAATGATTGGCGCTGATATAGTCTTAACAATACCTTATAAATGGCAAGTAAAGTTTAATGAATCCGAATATGTAGTTGAAAAGACAATAGATAACAAGATAAATGCAGATTACTTAAGTAAATTGCAAAGTTTATCAGAGTTTAATAAGGCATATGATGAGGATGGTTTGACAATAAATGAGTTCGAGCATTATGGAGCTTTTAAGGCGACAATTAATGGTTTTCTTCAAGGTTATGATGAGCTAATAACTATTATTCGAGCATTTATATTGGATAGTAATAATGGCTAATATATTCTTGATGCCAGCAATAGTACATATTGGTGTTGATGCTCTTAATGATGCAATAAAGAACATGAAAAAATTTGGTAAGAAAGCATTTATCGTGAGTGATGATATGATGCTTAAATTGGGTAACATAGATAAATTAGTTAGAAAATTGGATGACCTTAATATTGCAAGTTCAGTATTTGCAAAAATCAATGCTGAGCCAACTATTGAAATGGTAAATGAAGGTTTAAAAGAATATCGAAATACTGGATGTGACTTTCTAATCAGTTTTGGTGGTGGATCACCAATAGATGCTATGAAAGCAATGGCAATTTCATATGTTAGTGACAAGCCTTTACAAGAGATGATGGGGGTTGATTTTGCTTGTGATCGCCCTAAGTTGGTAGCAATACCAACAACAGCAGGTACTGGTTCTGAAGCCACCCAATTTACGATCATAACTGACACAAGCAGTAACGTTAAGATGTTATTAAAAGGCAAAAGTTTAATACCAGACATGGCTGTGATCGATCCACAGTTTTCATTGACACTACCACCTAAGGTAACTGCAGCAACAGGAATAGATGCCCTATGTCATGCTCTTGAGGCTTATACATCCAGAAAAGCTCAGCCTTTAACAGATACACTAGCGTTGTCCGCGATCAAACGAATCTTTGATAATTTACAAGCGTGTTATGATCAACCTGATAATCAACAAGCACGATTGATGATGGCTTTGGCCGCATTTGAAGCTGGGTGTGCTTTCAATAATTCCTCTGTAACCCTTATTCATGGATTATCTCGTCCTATAGGTGCTAATTTTCATATTGCTCATGGTTTGAGTAATGCAGTATTATTGAATGTATCGTTAACATATATTAAAGATAACATTGAAGATAGATTGGCTGCGATTGCTTATTATTGTCATTTATCTGATGAAAAAGATGAAGAACTAGCAGCGAATGATCTCTTAGATAAAATTGATTACCTTTTAAAATCACTAAATATACCAAGTTTAAAAGAGTTGGTTGATAAAGAAATGTATCTTGGTTTGCTTGATAAAATGGCAGATGATGCACTATTGAGTGGTAGTCCAGTGAATTCAAGATATAATCTGAACAAGCAAGATTTAGTAAATATTTATCAGGAAGCTGTTAAATAAACAAATAATTACCGTTTATAATAGCTATTATCTTCCTCATATTAAGAAACATACTATCAAGCATAAAGATATAATATGATTGAGGTGATATATATGGATTGGTTAGTCTTTATCGGTTTTGTTTTTGCATTACTATTTATCTTTATCATGAAAGCCTTGCAGGTTTATCGTACTTATCAAGGGAAGATATTTAAATATCTTTATACAGGATTTTTAGAGTATTATGTAAAATACCGTTATCGCAAGGATTTAAGTGTAAGTAGTTGGCTTAATCATAAACTTGGATTTCATCGTATTCTTTATAATAGTTATTTGAATGAAGAAAGAAAAATTATACATGATTTTGTGACAGTTTTCCATGAGAAAGGGATTTGCGTTTTCTGTGTAATTCCATCAGATGGGGTAATTACTGGAACTAATAAAGATAAGCATTGGATTGTAAGTAGAAATAGTAAAAATTATCGAATATTAAACCCGTTACCAACCATAGAAAGCCATGTGAAATTTATTATCGAACAGTTTCCAGATGTTGAAAAAGTCGATAGATGTATTTTATTTAATGAACAAGCAAGTATTGATATGCTAAAAGTAGATATACATTGTGCTGGTTATCATGAACTTCTTGATATTTTGCTTGCACAAGATTATCTTGTTGATAAAGAGGCTATCTTAAAGACATTTGCGATTTGGAAAAAGCGCAAGTAAGGAGAACTATGGAGTATATAAAATATGTGTTACTGGTTGTTGGTTTGGTATTGATAATGTATACCCGAATGCAATATACCAAAAGAGCTGTAAATGAGAATGATCAAACACAACCTTATAACAAAAAAGAGAAGATCATGTTATATATCGGTTATATAGTATTGGCACTTATTATTGCTAGTATCGTATTTATAAAGTAAAAGACTCAAACATGAACCGCCCCCCAAATCTTGGACAAAGAGGAGGAGGAGCGGTTTTTATGTCAA
>CAZKJS010000046.1:0-8973 GCA_964553255.1 uncultured Erysipelotrichaceae bacterium
CTAATCTGTTAACCGCTAATGGTTATCTAGTAGTTGACATAAATTAACGATAAAAAAACAAGTTAATAATACATCTAGGATTCAAATTAGATTGGCGATGTTTATAACTTGCTTTTTTTTGTTATAATTACATGTAGGGTAACGTAATCTAGTAGCGTGTATTTTACCCATTACTAGAATAGGTGTCACCAGCTTATGATCAATTGCGATCTATACATACATGAACCATTGCGAGTATTACGGTATTACCCTATAATATAGTTTGTTTTAATGAGTTAAAGTCGAGGAACAGATGGCTAAGTTATTGATTAAAGATGTAAATATTAATTATAGTTGTAGCGGCACAAAAAAAGATACCGTTGTTTTATTACATGGTTGGGGTCAAAACATAACCATGATGGCACAAATTGAGAATCATCTAGCTGATCGTTTTACGGTTTATAATATTGATTTACCAGGATTTGGTAAAAGTGATACCCCTTTGAGTGCTTGGAGTGTTTATGATTACGCTGATTGCTTAAAACAGTTTATGGATCGTTTAAGTATCTATGATCCAATCATCATTGCTCATTCCTTTGGGGCGAGATTAGCGATAATACTCGCAGCCAATAATGATATCAGTAAGATGGTATTAACCGGTGCAGCGGGAATAAAGGATAAACGCCATTTAGATTACTATCTAAAAGTCTATTCATACAAACTAGCGAAAAACACATTAAAGATATTTGGTTTAAAAAAATATCAAGAACAGTTAAGTAACAATGCTGGTAGCAGTGATTATCAAAACACAAGTGGTGTAATGCGAGCAACTTTCGTAAAGATCGTTAATGAAGATTTGACTAAGTACTTAAGTGATATTAAAGCTGAAGTATTGTTAGTATGGGGTGAAAAGGATACCGCTACCCCATTATGGATGGGGAAAACAATGGCAGAGTTGATACCTAATGCTGGTTTGGCAATCTTTGAAAACGATGACCATTTTGCATACTATAATCAAACGCAACGTTTCTTAAAAGTATTAGACATTTTTCTAGGCTCTCAACAGGTGGATTAATATGGATATTATCGTAAAAGTAAGTTTTAATCTTATTGTAGTTCTGTATATGGCAATCACCATCAAGCACGTTTTACACATGTTTCAACAGAATCGATATGAGCTACCTAGATACATCACATGGTTAAAAAAGCGCAATTTTGATCATCAAGATCTTTTATTAATGGTTATCTTAACGATGCTCTTTTTTATACCTTTATTAATAGCAAATCGCGTTTATACTATGATTTTTATAGCAATTGTTGTCATATTGAAAGTTATGATTGAGTATCGTATAGAAAACAAGAAAGAATATATAAAGCCCTTAGTATGGACCGCAAGAGTCAAGCGTCTAAGTTTTACAATGCTTGTATTAAATATACTTTGGTTAAATATCTTTATCCTATTACCTTTTAATATATGGTCATTAGCACTTATCATAGCAACTATCATCAATTGGTATGTGATCATCGTGGCGTATTTTATCAATCAACCTTTTGAATATTTAATCAAGCAATACTTCATAAATGACGCAAAAAGAATTTTGAAAGGGTTTGATCGACTTCATATTATTGGTATTACTGGTAGCTATGGTAAAACATCCACTAAAAACATCTTAGACTCAGTACTGAGTGAATCATATTATACCTTAAAAACACCATTATCTTATAACACACCAATGGGAATAACGATCACAATACGTGAACATTTAAAAGCATTACATGAGGTCTTTATATGTGAAATGGGAGCGGATAAGGTAAACGAAATTGATTTTCTTACAAAATTTGTTAAACCCAAGTATGGGATAGTGACATCGATTGGCCCCCAACATTTAAATACATTTCTTACTATGGAAAATATCATCCATGAAAAGATGCTGATGATTGAAAACCTACCACAAGATGGAATTGGTTTTATCAATTTGGACAATCATTATATTAGAAACTATCATATCAAAAACAATTGTCGCTTGATCACATATGGCATTAAGAGTACTGATGTTGATTATAATGCCTTTGACATTTCATACAATAACAATGGCAGTACATTCTTCGTCAAGGCTGGCGCTGATATCAAATCGTTTAAGACTAAACTCTTAGGAGAGCATAATATCGCTAACATTTTAGTAACTATCGCAGTAGGTAGAACAATGGGTATTTCCTGGGAAAAGCTTCAACAAGCGATATTAAATCTTGATTATGTTGAACATCGCTTACAATTAAAGAAAATCAATGGTTTGACTTTCATTGATAATGCGTTTAATTCAAATCCAGAGGGGGCAGCGATGTCATTAACGGTTTTAAGTCGTATGGCTAATAAACGTTTTATCATCACGCCTGGAATGATAGACTTGGGAAGTCGACAAGATGAAGCTAATCGTGAATTTGGTCGACAGATGTTAAATAAAGTTGATCACGTAATATTGGTTGGTAAAAAACAAACAGCGATGATCCTTGATGGACTTTATGAGGTTGGTTTTGATAAAGAGGCAATCAATGTGGTAGATACAGTTAAAGAGGCATTTGCGATAGTATATCAAATGGCAAATGTTGAAGATACCATTTTGTTAGAGAATGATTTGCCTGATGCGTTTAATAACTAGAAAGTCAAACTAAAATGAAGGTAGAGCAATTTATAAGTAAAGTTTTAGCTATCTGTCGTATTGGTAAGAAATATACGAAAGATGATTATGCTAAAGAAAACTATGAAGAACTGGAGCGCTTGGCTTTAGAATCATTGACGGATTATAGTGATCAAATGGTTGACCATAATATTTATGTTCACGATGTTTACGCAACCCCAAATGTATCAGTAAGAGTAATGGTGTTTGATCAAGATCAACGAATGTTAATGGTCAAAGAAAAACAAGATGGTGGTTGGGCGGTGCCTGGTGGGTGGTGTGATGTATTTGAGTCATCAAGTGAAAATGGTAAAAAAGAAGTTGAACAAGAAGCGGGATTGATTGTCAAGATCGATCGTTTACTTGGAGTTTTTCAACGTGAAAGATATAAAGACTATCCTACTTTGGTCTCTGAATATGTACATTATTATAGTGCTACGGTGATTGGTGGTAGTTTACATCACAATCATGAAACTACAGATGTCAATTTCTTTGATTTTAATGATTTACCAATATTATCAAAGAAAAATACAATAAGTGAATTAACTAAAGCATATCGAGTGTACAAGGAATTAATTCCGGTACAGTTTGATTAAGGAGAAAAATATGAAAATCAATGTTGGTGTTATTTATGGTGGAGAATCCGTTGAGCATGAGGTAAGCATCATTTCAGCATTACAAGCAATAAATGCGCTTGATGCATCACTTTATAATGTGATACCACTTTATATCAGTAAACAAAGAAAGCTGTATAGTTCAAAAGCTTTATTGGAAATTAATAACTATCAAGATTTAAACAAGCTGATCAGCAACATTGATGAGGTTTATCTTTTAAATGAAGGAAATAAAGTAACTTTAAGAGCTGTCAAAGCGAAGCTTTTCAGCAAGAAATATCCGCAAACGATCGATCTTGTGATACCAGTCATTCATGGGACTAATGGTGAAGATGGAACTGTTCAGGGATATTTAGAAATGTTAAAACTGCCTTATGTTGGTTGTGATGTTATCGCAGCTGGTGTAGGACAAGATAAGGTGATCATGAAACATGTATTAGCAGGAAATGGTTTACCTATCTGTGATTGGTTTTGGTTTTATGGTCATGAGTTTAATGCCAATAGGATTGATATTAATGCTAAAACTAAAGCAATGGGTTATCCTGTGATAATCAAACCTGCATGTCTTGGGTCCTCGATTGGTATTCAAATCGTTCATAGTGAAGAAGAGCTGGAAGATGCGGTTAATGAAGCGATAAAGTATGATCGTAAACTTGTTGTTGAAGAAGTAATTCAAGATTTACTTGAAATAAACTGTTCAGTATTGGGTGATTGTTACCAATGTGAAGCTAGTAGTTTGGAACAAGTATTAAAGAATGAAGAAATTTTATCATTTGCGGATAAGTATGGTGGTAAAAATAATAAGAACGCTTCAAAAGGTATGGCAAGCACATCCCGAATTGTTCCAGCAATGATAAGTGATGAGAAAACAAAGATGATCAAAGAAATGGCAATAGATACGTTTAAAGCGTTAGGAGCTTCGGGTGTATGCCGTATTGATTTTATGATCGATCAAACAAATGATAATGTTTATGTTAATGAGATAAATACAATTCCGGGTTCATTAGCATTCTATTTATGGCAAGATGCCAATGTTAGTTTTAGTGAGTTAATGAATCGCTTAGTTAAACAAGCAATTGATCGTAAAAGACGACAAGAAAAGATGATATTCTCATATGAAACAAACATCTTAGCTGGATTTAGCAAGGGTAGTAAAGGAAGTAAAAAATGAGTCATCAACATGCACTGATATCAACTTGGAAAATGTCATATCAGGGTCATCTTATTGCTAGTCAAGCATTGATTGATAATGCTGAACTTGATCAAGCAATCATTCAAGGAATAGTAGTAATTGAAAATAATGAAAATATCCATTCGGTTGGTTATGGTGGCTGGCCAGATATAAATGGTGAGGTATGTTTGGATGCTGCTTTTATGAATGGCAGTACTTTTGGATACGGAGCTATATCAGCTGTTAAGGGTATTAAAAATCCAATCAAAGTTGCTCACCAACTAGCGAAACGTGAACTTAATTGTTTTCTAACTGCAGCTGGAGCTGAAGCATATGCCATTGCAAACAATTTCGACCAAGCCGATATGTTGTCGCCATTAGCTTATCAAACATGGCTTGAAAAAAGAAAAGTGAGAGCACATGATACAGTTTGCTTTATTGGTAAAAATAAAGATGATATGATGACTGGTGTTTCAACCAGTGGTTTGTTTTTAAAAGAAAAGGGACGCGTTGGTGATTCGCCGATCATTGGTTCTGGCTACTATGTTGATAGTAAATTTGGTGGTTGTGCTGCTACTGGTATTGGTGAGAATATCATGAGAGGTTGTCTTTCATTTAATGTTGTTACATTACTTAGGATGAAGATAGATGTTCAAACAGCTTGTGAACAAGTAGTTAATGAACATATAGCAAGACTTATTGAAGTCAATATAAAGCCAGATGATATATCTTTGATCGCACTTGATAAAGAGGGTAATTTTGGTGTAGCTACCACAAAGGATGTTTTCCCTTTTGTATATAGCAATGAGCAAACATTACCCACAATCATGTTAGCGCATAATAAAAATGGTAAAATGAAGATTGAAAAAGCCAGCACTGAATGGCTGGCTGCTTACGATAAAGATTGATCAATCTTTTAAAGGATTAGTACTTGTAGCGATTATATTAACACCAAGATCAAGTATGTTCTCAATCAATATGTCGTGAATATTGATGGGTGCTTGAACGCTTGTATTATTGATAATATTCATTACCGCAAAAATACTTGCTTTTGGCAGGGGTTTATCCGAGCGTACACTTACTAACGGAAAGACTCCTTTTTTTGTTTTTATGGTGGTAGTTAATACTCGCTCTGGTGCGATTATTTCTTTTAGGGCATAATCTTTTCCTCTAATACACAAATTTCCACTAATTGATAGCGGTTGATCATAATCATCAAGTTCAATCTCAAGGCGACATCCCATAGGACAAACAATACATGTTAGTTCTTTATGCATTTTGATCACTCCAAACTTCTAAATAAAGATCATCTTTGATCGCATTAATGACATTTGTTTTAATACTGATAGTTGTCATTTCACCAGGAGTCATTATACGTTTTGCTTGATCATAAATAATCTTGTTTTCGCTTCTTATTCTTAATCGAACATTCTTTAAGATTGTTGTTACTCTTAATGATAGTGTGATTTCTTCATGATCTAAACTAGCTATCATTTGTGGAACGACATAACGAATGTTTTTATCATGAGCGATCTTAATTGGTGATGACAATCTTTTCTTTTGACTTACGATGCCTTTGGCAGCGCGTTTAGCTTCAAAGCTGACATTATCAACCAGATCATGAACATGAACGACATTACCAGAAGCATAGAAACCAGGTACAGATGTTTCCATCATTTCATTAACAATTGGACCTTGAGTAATTGGATCGATAGATATATCGACTTGCTGGGATAGTTCATTTTCAGGTATCAAACCAACTGAAAACAATACGGTATCACAAGGTATAAAGATTTCAGTATCGATCATTGGTTGTAGATTATTATCGACACTGGCAACGGTAACACCAGTAACGCGGTTTTTACCATGGATTTTAGTTATGGTAGTATTAAAGCGCAAAGGGATATCAAAATCATTGACGCATTGAGCAATATTGCGAGCTAAACCGCTTGAATAAGGCATTATTTCAGTAACAAGCACTACTTTAACACCCTCAAGAGTCATGCGTCTAGCCATGATCAAACCAATATCACCACTACCAACTATTACAACTTGTTGACCTGGAAGATAACCATTGATATTGACTAACTTCTGGGCACAACCAGCGGTAAAAACACCGGCTGGGCGATAGCCTGGTGTCATGATGGCACCACGAGTACGTTCACGACATCCCATCGCGAGTAAGATATTATCGCTTGATAAATATGAAAGACCGTCTTGATTAACGACTGTTAAGTTTTTGTCTTTGGTTATATCAATCACAGTTGTTTCAAGTAAAACTGTAATTGGATAACTTGATAACTGTTCTATCCATTTATAAGCGTATTCAGGTCCAGTTAACTCTTCTTTAAAGACATGAAGGCCAAAACCGTTATGAATACATTGTCGCAATATCCCACCTAAATGAGTATCTCTTTCAATAAGACAGATATCTTTAAATCCAAGTTTGGCTGCTTCGATTGCTCCGGCTAATCCTGCTGGACCACCACCAATAACAATCAACTGAAAGTGATTATCATTATTCATGGTTTACTCCTTTTGTTTTTGAAACAACAACAAAAGAATCACGATATGATTTATTAATAGTAGTCATATCAGTATTTTGATATTCACTTAGTAGCTCAAGAATTCTTACACTACAAAAACTGCTTTGACAGCGTCCCATTCCAGCGCGTGTTCTTCTTTTGATGCCATCAAGTGTTAAAGCAGGTAATGGTTGATTGATAGCATCAATTATCTCTTGCTCACTTACTAGCTCACAACGACAAACGATCTTACCGTATAATGGCTGTTTACTAATTAGTTCTTGATACTCTTGGGTGTTTAGTTCAGTAATACGAATTGGCTTTGTACGTGAACTGATGTAATTATCCTTGTTGACTAATGTAAGTCCTTCATTTTGAAGTAACTCAATCACATATTCACCAATCGCAGGTGCACTTGCTAAGCCTGGTGAAGCAATACCGATCAAGTTAATGAAATGATTATGTCGATAAGAAGGCTCAATCACAAAATCGTCCTGATAAACGGCTCGAATACCAGCGAATGTTGTTATAACTTTACGCATATCAATTTTTGTTGTGGTTTTCAAAACGGTATCTTTTATGGCTTTAATGCCATTAGCAGTTACACTATCATCTTCCTTGTCTTGTTGATCAAAAGCAGTTGGACCAACTAAAGTATTACCATCAACAGTTGGTGTTATAAGTACACCCTTTCCCATTATGGTAGGGGTTTGAAACAAAACATGATTAAATAGTTTCTCACTACGATCAAGAAGTAGATACTCACCTTTGCGTGCTGTGATCGTATAGCGATCATCTTGGATTAGTTTGGCGATATCATCACTATATGCGCCAGCAGCGTTAATGATATAACGAGTTTCAAATTGATCATCAACGACGAAATAATCTGGATCAAAGCTGATCTTCTTGACTTGATGATCAAAAATAAATTTAACGTTGTTTAAAGCCGCATTTGAAGCGAATGCAAGGGTTGCTTCATATGGACAGATAATTGCAGTATTAGGTGCATACAAAGCAGCTATGACATTGTCATTGATGTTTGGCTCAAGCTTGATGATCTCATCATGATCGATGATCTTAATATCAGTAACCCCATTATTTAAACCTTGTTGATATAAAACATCCAATTGCTTTCGTTCATCTTGATCAAACGCTAGTACCATTGATCCAATAGTATGGTAAGGAAAATTTAGTTCTTGCGCTAAAAGTGGATATAACTTTGTACCAATTACATTGAGTTTAGCTTTCAGACTGTTGGTAGTTGCATCATAACCACTATGAATAATGGCTGAGTTAGCTTTTGACGCATGCATTGCAACATCCGGTTCTTTTTCAATCACCAAAACGTTTAAATTATATTTACCTAAATTGTAGGCTATGTTAGAACCGACAACTCCGGCTCCGATTATAATGACATCATACATGATTATCACTCCGTTTATTACCTATAATATAGCATAATCATGTTATTAATGGTAAGATATAATCAAAGAGGAGATGTGTATGAGAAAGTTGATACCTGCCATATTAGTGACTTCAGCTGTTGCACTTTATGCCTTAAAAAAGTTATATGATCATAATAAGAAAGAAAAGGATCTTTCTAAAGAGTATAAACCAGTTGATAAAAGTGATGTTCAACCTAAGACTGAAGAAGGCATGAAGTTATTACATTTGCAAGTAGATCTTGTATTAGCCAACTATATTGATGAAAAGATATTCTTAGTTCAACATCATATAGTTTGTGATGAAGAGCAGAAAGAAGATATGATAACCGCCTTCAAAAATGATGGCTATATCGTATTAAAACGTGATGATCACATAACAGTTGAAAAAGTAATGTTTAAAGATGATGATGCTATTAAAAATGAGGTTATTAAGATTGCTGAAAGTGTGACTAAGCAAAACGCTGTATATCAAGGTTTTGGGATAATTCCGCAGTAAAAAAAGACTTATTATGAACCGCCCCCCAAATCTTGGACAAAGAGGAGGAGGAGCGGTTTTTATGTCAA
>CAZKJS010000047.1:0-7926 GCA_964553255.1 uncultured Erysipelotrichaceae bacterium
ACTCCTTCCTATCGCTATCGAGATAACTTGCTTGAATGAGCGCAAGTCTTGTAATAAATAACGAAACGAAACATTCTTACCCTAAACATTTACTAGTGTAATGATCAGAATTGAAAATGGGATCGTAAAAGTTGGTTGCGCTAACAATGTATTGCCTTCAAGCACTAACGCTAACACGTTTAATAACGGACTTAAAACAAAGAGATTTATAACTAAGAAAATAAACATTCCTAATAATAATCGTGTTACTTCAAAATGTTTTTTCATTAATCCATAAACAATGATGAAAATAGGTAAGACTACAGTCATCAAATTGGCGAAATAAAGACTAAACATTGTAAATTGATCAATCATGTTATACCTCTGTGTTGGTATTATATATTAAATTTAACATAAAGTAAAAATTGCCCTCATTTACTGGGCAATTTTTATTTAAAATGGGGCATTATCATTTTCAGGACGACCATTCATAATTAAACGCCCCGATAATGGCATACTTATGACCTTTAAAGCTTTAACATAATTAAATAACGCTTCATGCATCGAGATACCGATATCTTCCCATTCAAATCGTAGTGCAAATTCTGTTGTATCGTTTCCACCACCCGCCATATATCTACTTGTGGCAACAGTATATGTTTCATTAAGATTCAAAGGTGTTTTATCTGCTAATAGAATGCTTTGAATTTTGTTTGGACTTTTCTTAGTATTATCGACTTCAACTATTAATCCAGAAAAAATTAGCGTTGCATTATTACCATAACGCTCTGGCATATATACTAGTTCAAATAAATCCCAGATATCTTGACCCTTGACTTTAGTCACTTTGATTGGATCATCAAACCCATTACAAAGTACTAAGTTTTCTTTTGTTATATTTCCTTTTGGTAAGGTTCCACCACAGCTAGTAGCGTTCATATAAGCTATCTGCGTTTTAGCTGTAGTTCTTAAACAATCACTCATAAAATTACCAAGAGGGCTTTCGTAAGATAAGCGCATCGGTAGATCGTTTTCATTATACGCTATTACTTCATCAAAGAAATTTGCGAATGGACCAGTTACTCTTTCAACAAAAGTTTCTATTTCGTGATTCTCAACTTTATAGTCAGAGTTGATCACATTAATAACTCGTGCTGTTTTATCAACAACCTTACGGGTTACAGTATCAAATTTAAGTGTAGCGTGTGGTAGTGAATCACCACCAAATCCGCCCTTTAATACCGCTGCATCTTTATAGATGGCGCCATAATCACCAGGAATGTGTCCTCCAATATAACAATCAATAGCTAACTCTTGTGTGTCGTTGATAAATTGGATAAGCTCACCACCAAGAGGATCAGTGTAAAAAGGGAAATGAGTCGCCGCAATAATCACTTCAGCCCCCATCTTTCTTAATAAGGGAACATACTCAAACATGAAGTCTTTAGCTGGTTTAACGTAGTATGGTTCAAAAGCGCTTCTTTCAACCATATATGGGGTATATTCAGTTGTTAATCCTACAATACCGATTTTTATATCGTCCTTCTCAAGTAATACATAAGGCAATGTGCCGCCAACTCTTTGATCTGTTGCTTTTTCAAATATATTGGCACAAAGAACTGGAAATGGATTATCCTTGATAGCCGCTTCCAAGAAATCTTTACCACCATCAAATTCATGGTTTCCTAAAGTCATAACATCAGTTTTGATCAAATGAAGGCCTTCCATTACATCCCTTCCCATCCATAATGATCTTGAGATATTATCACCAACATCAATCAATAATGTACGATTAGGATTTAAACTTCTAACTGATTCAATCGCTCCATAAAAGCGAAGCAGTCCTGGTCCTTTTAAGCTTTCACGAAACACGCCATTATAATCAGCATGACCTAAAATATCAATATCAACAATAGCCATTAGCCTTTAATTCCTCCTTTTGAAACACCAGCAACAATATATTTACGGGCAAATAAGAATAAGAATATCATTGGTAAAACAACAATTGTCGCTGCCGCCATTAATCTTTCATAACGAACTCCACCCTCAGCGATAAACACAAATACACCAAACGGTAATGTTCTATTACTAGTACTATTGATTACAAGTACTGTCCACAAGAAAGAGTTCCACGCTGCTATAGTATTTAGAAGGGCAATTGTGATGATCGTTGGTTTAGCAATAGGAACCATTACCCACCAAAGATATTTCCAATCAGATGAACCATCAACCTTTGCTGAATAGTATAAGCTATCAGGTATCGAAAGAAAGAAATTTCGCAAAATATATGTGTAGAAAATACTAGCCGTAAATGGTATGACCAACGCGATTAAATTATCCATCAACCCCCAACGAGCTATCGTAGTATAGTTGGTAATGATTAACATTTCAAACGGTATCATCATCATGGCGATTAAGGCAGCGAATACAACATCCCTTCCTGGAAACCTTAATCGACTAAACGCAAATGCGGCTAGGATTGTAGTAAACATCGTAATCGCAACACAAGCAACCGTAACTATCAATGAGTTCAAGAAATAACGAGCAAATGGGGCTGTTTTTAAAGCGAATAGATAATTCTCAAAAGTTACTCTTGAAGGCAATAAAGTTGGTGGAATTGTACTCACTTCTACTTGTGTTTTAAGTGATGATAGGATCATCCATAAAAAAGGAAAGATCATGATACAAGCACCACACATAAGAAGGGTTAAACATAATAGATCTACAAACTTAAATTTCTTTTTCATTTTTCCCTTCCCCCTAGTAATTCTTCCATTTTCTTTGCATGTATAACTGAATAAGCGTTAATATCATAACTATAAAGAATAATACGATGGCGCTTGCTGCCGCATTACCAAGACGATATCTAACATAGAACTGCTCATACATGAAATAAATCACAGTATATAATGAGTAAGCCGGTCCCGGTTTACCATTAAATAAAGCAAAGAGTTCGTTAAACACTTTGAATGCAGTTATCATATTAACAATCATTGTAAGACCAATAGTTGGTGCTAAAAGCGGAACTGTAATATAAGTAAAGGTCTGAACAGGTTTTGAGCCATCAACCTGTGCCGCGATCAAATACTGCTTATTGATATTTTGTAGTCCTGCTAGTAAAAGAATGATCGTAAATGGCATCATTGACCAAATACCATAAATAATCAGTGCGATTCTAGCATAGGTAGGGTTATTTAACCAGTTGACCGCACTATTACCTAAACGCGATAACACGAAATTTATTATGCCATAATCAAAATTGAACAACCAGCGCCAAACTAAACCAACCGCTATCGCGGATGTTACCATTGGTAAAAAGTAGGCTGTTTGGAAAAATGCTTGTAATTTTGTTTTTCGATTTAGCATTACCGCTACTAAAAGCGATAAGCCAGTTGAAATCGGTACAACCCATAAAACATAAACGACTGTATTTTTTAAAGCTAAGATGAACGTTTCATTGGTAAGTACATACTCATAATTTGCAAATCCAAATCCAGTATAGTTGCCAGTTAAAGCCCGATAATTCTCTTTCAATGATATCAAGAATGCATTAAAGAATGGATAGATAGTAAATATCGATATCGCAACAATAAACGGTAGAAGATATATTAATGGCTTTAAATAAGTTTTAGCTGTTATTTTTTCATCAGCATCGAAACTTCTTATTTTCTTTCTTAAACTCATAATAGCCTTTTTCCGCTTTCTTCTTCAAACAAGAAAACCCCAAAGTCTTTCATACTAACATTTACAACATCATCAACTTGTATTGTACGATCCTCGGTGTAAGCTCTTAATGTACCTTCACCAAACTTTAATAATACTAATGTATCTTTCCCTGTTTTATATTTCTCTAACACTTTTGATTCAAATGCTTTGTCCTCTTTAACCTTTAAAGCTTCAGCACGTGATGCAAACACTAAGCGTGTCCCATTAGTAATATTAACATTAAAAGCTATGCTCTGACTCTGGCCATCAGCGATAAATCCTTTATTGTCCCATACACCATGTATTTGGTTAATGGTTGGCGTTCCCAAAAAATCAGCAGTAAATAAGTTTATTGGGTTATCAAATAACTCATCTACCAAACCGTATTGCTGCATAACCCCTCTTTTTAGTAACATGATAGAATCTGAGATTGAACTAGCTTCTTCCTGATCATGGGTTACAAAAATTGTAGTTACTCCTGATTCTTTTTGAATACGACGAATTTCTTCACGCATTTCAATTCGTAATTTTGCATCAAGATTTGAAAGTGGCTCATCCAAAAGTAACAATCGTGGTTGTTTGATCAAAGCACGAGTGATCGCTACACGCTGCTGTTGTCCACCAGATAATTCAGCAGGTTTACGATCTAAATAATCTTCGATGTGTACCATTTTGATGAATTTCATTGCTCTTTCAATTCTTTCTTTCTTAGGTACACCTTTTATTCGCAGTGGAAAACATACATTTTCAAGTACTGTCATATGGGGATATAAAGCATAGTTTTGAAAAACTAAACCAACGCCTCTTTTATCAGCCGGTAGCTCAGTAACATCTTCATCATCAAAGAATATCTTTCCTGCTGTTGTTGGCATTATCCCTGATAACATGTTAAGCATCGTTGTTTTGCCACAACCAGAAGGTCCAAGTAGTGCAATCAATTTACCATCTGTAAACTCAGCATCAATATTATCAACAGCCGTAAAATCTCCAAATCTCTTAGTTAAACCTTTAATTGTGACTTTCATTACTTAAGTATCTCCTTTATGACACGACCATCAACATCTATCATTGTTAAACCCATTACCGCTGCCATCGTTGGCGCCTCATCAACCATGTCCGCCACTTCAACGACAACGCCTTGCTTAAATGCTGGACCAGCTGCTATTAAGGTTGTTGATTCCACTCTATCTTTGATACAACTACCATGGGTTGCAGCGCCAGTTTTATGATTACCTGGCTCTTTACTTCCCCAAATTGATGTGCCTGTACAATCTTCATTAAAAGCTATATTATGTTTAGATTCGATAACGAAATCAAACGGCCCTTCAAGATTTAATAATTTACTAGCTTCTTTCGCATCATATACAAAGGCAAGCGCTATTGCTGCATCATCTTTCAATGTTTCCAAGAAACTTTTAACTTCAAACAATAACTCTTGGTCATTAGGATCACTAACTTCAATAAAACAAGCTAAACCTGTTGAATGACCATAAGCTTTATATGATAGAATATCACCATTTTCATCAAGTGTGATAAAGCCTTTATCAACAAACAATTTATTTATCTTAAGAACGTCGTGGATATCTGTCTGTCCATGATCACCAATTATCATAAAGTTAGTGTTCTCATAATCACCATAACGTTTTATCGTTTCTTTTAGTATTCCGAATTCTTCATCGTGTTTACGAAGTTGTTCTTTCGTGTTTTCATGATATACCCCATCAGTATGACGAACACTATCTAGATCACACATCTTAACAAGCATTATATCTGGTTGACCAAAATCTCTTATTAAATCAGGAGCAATAGCCATAGTGTATAAATCTAGACTTCGATCATTACCCTTGATATAGCGACCATATTTCCAGAAATATTGATCCATAAGATTGACAGTCGCATTACCATCAAGATATGGTTTAGGCTCCCAACCTTTATAACTATAAGGAACGATCATCGGCATATTATATGTATAGTTGGCATTACCTGTTATTGGCCATGATAATGAACAAGTTGTAAGACCAGCTTCCATTGCATAATCAAGAAACGTTTTGGCTTTGATATCTTTTCTCATACTGTGCCAAGGGGCTTTGTTTTTAGCTCCTCTTTCAAGTATTTCATTGTGTACTATACCATGATTTTTAACATGTTTACCAGTAACGATCGTCGTATGACAACAATATGTCAATGCAGGACAAGCAGGTTCAATACTTTTCACATATGAACCTCTTGCAAACATTTCCGCAAAATTAGGTAACGTTTTCATAAAATCAATATCGCTTGCACATAATGCGTCTAGCATAAACACCAATAATTTCATATTAATCCTCTTTCTTTTGTAAGCCAACACCCGGTACTACAATGTATGTTTTCATTAGTTCTGGTAGAACTTGAACACCATCTTTTGGTAATAAACGTTCTGGATTATGAGAATGACAAGGAATAAGTGTTTTAGGATTAACTTCATTAACGAAGTATTTTATCTCACATGGATATCCGTGCCCAAAGTATTTGGTATACATGAAATTCACATATTCGAATTTCGCTTTATCTACCAACATACGCATTTTTTTATATGCTGGATCAAATTCGCCAATCGGTATTCCTGAGTAATGAATATAAGCTGCTTTCTTGGCTGGAAATGAGAATAATTCCATGATATAGGGATATGAGTTTTGAACCATGAACGCTCTTGGATTAGCTTTTATATCTGCTAGATCAACAACTGTGCAGTTAGCCATCAATTCTTTAAACCATTCTTTATTTTCAATATCACCAATATATCGACTATCTGGGATATAAACATGCGTATTTATTTGATGATATTTGTACACGATATAGGCTGTCTCTGGCTCAAAAACACATGTTCGCTTTGTTTTTTCAGCCCACATCAAAAAGTCTTCAGCATCATCCATTTCTCTTTCATAAAAGTTAAAAACACATAAACCTTCAACTTTCTCTATACACTTGTATACTTCTTTACCATACTCACTACTTGTTAGATAACCATCTATTGGGATGCTGCTTGGTATAATATCACTTGGATCGTTTTTGCTATAGGATTGCATTTTACCCCAAACACTATCCATCAAAGATGTTGCTTCACATAAAAGCACATCTATTTTTTCATCTTTTAATATTTCGATCTGTCTTAAAGTAATAGAATTATCATGATCATGAAGTGTAAAATCACCAGTCCAATGTATCTTAGCACCATCAGGCGTACAAACTAAAAACGCAAAATCATAATGTCCACGATCACGACATATGATTGGTAGCACCTTGATATCACCTACCATTATGTACTTGTTTGGCTCAAAGTGTGTATAGTCTCGCCCGTTGTTGTCTACACCTTTACCAATATCTTCAAGTGCTCTTTCGATTATTTGCGCTTTTTTATGGAGATAAACTGGAATATCTTTAGCTACGGTACCTATATTTGACATATGATCAAGATGTAAATGCGTAATAAAAACAGCTGTGTTATAATCACTATCTTCATATGCGATTATTCCTTCATATCCATTGAGATCATTTTTGGCATAAAGACCATCAATAGCAGGAAGCGATACTAATCTAAGCTTATCAGTTAACCAATTCCTATTTCGAGGCAATACGATACCATCATAAATGTCACTAGTTGGATCATAGGCAGAACCCATTTCTAATATCACTCTATCTTTACCATAAGTGATAGAAAAAACGACACCACCAATCGTATGAATTCCTGAATAAATTTTAAATTCTGTATGCATGATCCATCTCCTTATTGTTAAAAGAGTTGTCGTTAAAAACGACAACTCTTTAAATTCTACTAATAACTAATGAGCTTGTAATTCGTTGTTGCTGGCAGTTACACAGTCTTGAAGTGCTTGTGCAGGAGTCTTAAGTCCTGTACTTGCCTCTTGAACCATTTTACCAATAAAGCCACGTACTGGAGCTGAACCAGCAATACTGTTTAACCAACCAAAACTATCTACTTGTTGATACAACGCTTTTGCAGCTGGATTTGAATCAAGGTAAGCTTGGTATAATTCTGTTTCAATTGCTGTTTGATATGCTGGAAGCCCACCTAATGTTGTAGCCCAACTTGCAGAAACTTCAGTTGAACTCAAATATTTAAGGAACTTGAATGCAGCTTCAGCTTTTTCATCAGTAGTCTTAAATGAGATATAACCACCACCCCATGAAGGGATATAGTCGTTACCTAAACCCATTTGTGGAATAGGAGCAACACCAACTGTG
>CAZKJS010000048.1:0-7581 GCA_964553255.1 uncultured Erysipelotrichaceae bacterium
ACTCTAATAATTAAGCCATCTTTATATAAACCAGCATTTACTATTAGAATTCACGATAACGTAATAATTCTATTCTGCTTCAAAAATGATTTCCGCAAGTAATTTTTCAGACTCTTTATCTAAAGCCTTTCTTGCTAATAAATCTTTACGATATTGATATGTTTTACGCAACGACTCTTTAAGGCGATACAAGCGTATCTGCTCATGGTGACCAGAAAGTAATACTGCTGGCACTTTGTAACCTTGAAACTCAGTTGGTCTTGTATATTGAGGATATTCAAGCAGTCCTTCTTCAAAAGATTCATTTAAATGGCTGTCTTGAGCGATTACCCCATCAACTAAACGCGTTGTAGCATCAGCTACTACCATTGCGGCCAATTCGCCACCAGTTAAGATGTAATCACCAATAGATATTACTTCATCAACATAGTTTAAGATACGCTCATCATAACCTTCATAGTGAGCACAAATAATGATTAAATGTTTAAACTTCAGTAATGATCTAGCTTTCTCTTGATTAAAAGTACTAGCAGCTGGTGTCATTAAGATGATATGTGATTTTTCTGTTCTGACTGTTTTTAATGCATCCACGATTGGCTGACAAAACATGACCATTCCTTGCCCACCACCAAACGGGTAATCATCAACACGTTTATGTTTGTCTTCAGTAAAAGCTCTAATATCAACAATTTGATAATCCACAAGTTCTTTTAAACGTGCTTTTTTGATGATTGAAGTATCCAAAAACCCATTAAACATTTCTGGAAACAGCGTTAATATCGTTATTTTCATATCATGCCATCGATCAAGACTACATCAATGCGCTTATTATCAACATCAACTCTAGTAACAAACTTATCAATAAAAGGTATCAAGACATCTTTATCATTGGTTTGTACTCTAAGAATAGAGTGAGCTGGATAAAACTCAATATTTATTACCTTCCCAATAAGAACATTATCATGATATACCTCAAGTCCCATTAGTTCATTGCTGTAATAACCATCAACTAAAGCTTTAATACTAGCTTTATCAACAAACAGTTCAAATCCCTTAAATGGTTCAACTAAATTGATATCTTCATGATCTTCAAACAAGATCAAAGCGTTGTTTTGATGGTAGCGACAGCTTTTGATAATAACCTTTATTACTTTATCGTTTCTCTTAATGTAAAGATCATTTTTAGGTTTAAATCGATCTTCTGGAAAATCAGTGATGATTTGAACCTTTACTTCACCTTTAATACCAAAAGTATTAACAATAATACCAACTCTAACTAGTTCCATAAATCCTCCAAAAAAGGATGCATAAGCATCCTAATAAGACTCAAATTTTATCGCGATGTGGCGATCATTGATATATGATGCTACCGACATCATCTTACGTAATGCCGATGCCATACTGCCCTGACGTCCGATCAAACGAGCGATATCATCAGATTTGGCGTAAACGTATAACAACACTTCTTTTTCATCAAGTGACGGTAATTCCTTTATTGATACGCTAGAAGGATCATCAACCATTGGTTCGACCAACTTAAACAAAACTTGGGTAAGATCTATCATTTTTACTTACGACGCTTTTCTTCGTGGAATTGTTTTAAAATGCCTTGCGTTGATAATAAACCTTTTACCGTATCAGATGGTTGAGCACCATTGCGTAACCATTTAAGTGCTAGTTCAGCATCAACATTAACTTCTGCAGGACTAACTGTTGGGTTATAATAACCGATGTTTTCGATAAAGCGACCATCACGTGGATAACGTGAATCAGCGGCCACTATCCGATAAAACGGTGCTTTCTTTGCTCCCATTCTTTTTAAGCGAATTTTAACTGCCATATATATCTCCTTTGTTTAACATATGTATTTTAACATAATGTTATGATCTGTCAAGTATTTTTACTTGACAGCTTACATTTTCCAACCTTGCCCTTTTCCCATTCTAGCTACCATTTTCATTTGAGTTTTCATCTTTTCAAACTGTGATAACAGTTTATTGACCTGAGCAACACTTGTACCACTACCTTCAGCGATACGATGTTTACGTGACATCCTGATCATATCAGGATTTTCTTTTTCTTCCTTTGTCATACTTTCAATAATAGCTACATTGACTTTTATATCACGATTGGCTTGATCTTCATCAATCGAATTACTCAACTGATTCATTCCTGGTATCATTTGGATCAAGCTTCTTATTGAGCCCATCTTATTAACCTGTTTTAGTTGATAAGCCATATCATTAAGATCAAATTTGCCTTCCATCATCCTTTGGGTTGCTTGCAATTGAACTTCCATATCCAATTTTTCTTGTGCTTTCTCAACTAAACTGACAATATCGCCCATACCTAAGATACGATCTGCTACTCTTGTTGGATAGAAAAGCTCAAAATCATCAAGTTTCTCACCAGTACCAACAAACTTAACTGGAACACCTGTTACACTACGCACCGATAAGATACCACCACCACGCGCATCACCATCAAATTTCGTAACAACAAGTCCAGTAATTTTCAGCTTTTGGTTAAAACTATCAGCGACATTGATTATGTCTTGTCCTGTCATCGCATCAACGGTTAACAGTATTTCATCCGGTTTGATCTCTTTTTTAATATCAACCAGTTCTTGCATTAAAACATCATCAATATGTAATCGACCAGCGGTATCAACTAGTACCGTATCGTAACCATTTTTACGCGCATGCTCCAATCCTGCTTTAACCGTCTTAACCGCCGAAGTATTAACACCAAGTGTAAACACCTCTACTCCTATCGATTGGCCAAGTGTCACTAATTGTTCAATCGCTGCTGGTCTAACGATATCAGCTGCGATCATTAGTGGTTTGCGATTATTCTTTTCTTTTATTGCTTTTGCGATCTTAGCAATATTAGTTGTTTTACCAGTTCCTTGAAGGCCAACGATCATTATTTTGGTAATATCATTAAGCTTAAAATCGATTGTCGCTTCTTTTTCACCTAGAAGATTTACCATCTCATCGTGCACAATCTTGACAACCATCTGTGATGGTTCAACAGCTTGGTATATCTTCATACCAATCGCTTTATCTTTAACCTGATTTAAAAAGACGCTCACTACCTGATAGTTAACATCCGCTTCCAATAAAGCTAAACGTATTTCCTGTAACATTTCATCCATGTTACGTTCAGATAGTTTACCTTTACCAATGATATTACGCATTGCTTGATTAATTCTTTGGGTTAGATTTTCAAATGCCATGATTTCACCTCTTATTTTTATTAAAATAGTTCATCGTCATCACTCAAAACCATTTTATATGTTTTAATATCACTTAAACACTCATCGATAAATGTCTGATAATCAAATTTTTGCTCATTGATCGATGCTCTTTTAAGTGTTGGTTTAATAACTGGGTTTTGTGGTGTAAAGATTGTACAGCAATCTTCAAATGGTTCAATACTTATATCATAAGTAGTTAGTTTGTTAGCTACCTCGATAATTTCAAGTTTATCAAAACTGATCAAAGGTCGCAAGACAGGAAGTTTGATTGGTTCATTGATCACAGCTATACTCTCCAATGTTTGTGATGCTACCTGACCGATACTTTCACCACTTGCTAAAGCCAAACAATTGTTTTTATGCGCCACTGCTTCAGCAATTCGATACATCATGCGACGCATAATGGTGATCGCATAACTTTCATCACAGTTTTGATATATCGCTAATTGGAGTTTAGTGAAGTTTATGACATGAACTTTAACAAAGCCTTGATATTTACTTAACTTTTGGGCTAAGCGTAATACTTTATCAAGTGCATTAGTACTAGTATAAGGTATAGAAGCGAAATGTATTGCCTCTATCGCTACTCCTCTTTTCATCGTCAAGTAACCAGCAACAGGTGAATCAATGCCACCAGATAACATCAATAATGCTTTACCACCAATACCAACTGGATAGCCACCAGCACCTTTGATCGTTTTAGCCATGATAAAAGAGTAATCTTTACGTACTTCAATCATAAACCGATGATCAGGTTGATGAACATCAACCTTCAAAGTTGTATTCTTTAGAATTAGTGATGCAACATAGCGATTTATATCATCACTAACCATTGGAAACAGCTTGTCATGACGTTTAGTTATAACTTTGAAACTACCATTAACATCACTTGCTAATCCAAGGCAAGTTTGAGCTATTTTTTCAATATCACTACTAATTTTAATAGCGAAAGAAAACGAACTAATACCAAAACATAAACGTAAATCGTTAGCTATCGCATCAGCGTTTTCTCCATTTAAGCGAATAAACAAGCGATCATATGTTTTATCGTAAGTTAGTTTTGGATATAATGATAAAATATTCTTTACATTCGTATTAAGTTTTCTGATAAATTCATTGCGATTCTTACCTTTAGTCGATAATTCACCATATCTTACTAATATATGATCATATTCAATTTTAGCCATACTTTTCAATAATTCCCTTCAATTCAACAATAAAACGTTGGATGTCACTAATTGATAGTGGGTAGTCAAGCCCTATTCTAATCGCACTTTCAGCTTGTTGCAAGCCATAATTCATTGCTTGATATACATGTGATATTTCTTTTAAACGGCTGTGACAAGTGCTCTGTGCACTTACAGCGATGTTATTTTGATTCAAAGCGTTCATCATAACCTCACTCTTGATATTCACACAAGAGAAATTGACGATATATACCGATCCATCATCAGTACTGTTAATAGTAACAGGCAATTGTTTTAACTCACTGATAAGATAATCATGTAAAGCTTTAACCTTAGTAAAATGTTCTTTTTGATTTGATAAAGCTAAACGAACCGATTTAGCTGCCATAATATTAACACAATAGTTCGATGTTCCACCACGCAATCCATACTCTTGTTGACCAGCTGATATTAAACTAAGCATTGGTACATGTTGTTTCTTGATTAGAATTCCCGAGCCTTTTAATCCAAATATCTTGTGCATTGATATACTGAACAAATCGATATTTTTTAAATTAAGATCATATTTACCAAATCCCTGAACACCATCAACATGAAAATAAGCTTTTGAGTTAAGCTTAACAAACTCAGCTATTTCATATATCGGATTTATACTACCAATCTCGTTATTTACCCACATGATAGACACTAAAACCGTATCACTTCTAATTGCTTTTCTTAGGTCATCTAAACTAACAGAACCCTTTTCATTAACATCCAAATAAGTAATATCATATTCAAAATCAAGAGCTAACTGTTGCATGCTTGCCATGACGCTTGAATGCTCAATTTTGCTGGTAATGATATGCTTACCTTTATTACGCATTGCCCAAGCAACTCCTTTGATTGCCATATTATTAGCTTCTGATGCACCCGATGTAAAAATAACTTCATTTTTCTTAACATCCAATAGTTTTGCTATCTGCGTTCTAGCTTTTTCTTGGAGCTTTGATACCACTGTCGCCTGCTCATACAATGAATCACAATTAACAAAATGCTGTGTTAATAATTGTTGATACATATTAAAAACCTCTATATTTAGAGGTGTTGAGCTAACATAGTCTAAGTATAAGAAGTCCTTAGCTTGCACTACTAGCATTCTCCTTAATCCTTTGTTCATAAGATTCAAGATTAAGCTTCTCAACCGCATTCATTGCGATAGTCAAAGCTTGCGTATAATCACCATTACGATAATTAAGTTCTGCCCTTGTAAGTTCAGAATCAAGATCAGCGTAAGTTGAACGATATTTATTACCAAAAACAATCGTATTTTCTACCATTAAAGCCATCCCTACCAAATTGTTAACGTTGTTAAATAACATGTAGATAAAATCAATCGCTTCAGCTAATGTTGTCGTTAATAAAGTTGGATTTAATGGTACCTCTTCTAAAAGATTTTGTAATGTACGAATATATTCATTAGCTTTAGAAACATCTCCGTCATAACGCTCTGAAATAGCTGGTAAGCGATGTTTCTTTATTTTTGTTTGGATCTCATTCATGATCAAATGTAGTTTCAATAATTGCTTCTTAGCTCTTTCTTCATCGGTTCTGATCAAGTCTAAACCTGATTTAAGTTCTTTTAAAGAAATATATACGGTGTTTATCTCTTGTTCAAATTCTTTTAAGGAAATCAATATGGTGGAAGCAGGAATCGTATGCTCATCACATAATTTAGCTAAACGTTCTGACATTTGATCAAGATCATCAATCTTAAGCTTAGCTTCACTAAGATTTTCCTCGATATTATCATAACCATAACGCTGCGATACTTTTAAGTATATTTGCTCAATCTGCTCAAGCATCTCCTTAGTATTAGCAAGCATCAAAAAGCTTTCATTCTTCAAAACAACAAGTTCATCATAAGCTTTGTTCTCGCGATCAATTTGAATCAATAATTGTTCTAAACGCGTTTGATAGTTACTTAAATTCTCAGTGATCTGTTCAAGCTCAGCCTGACGAAGTTGTGATATGTCTTGTTTTAGTGTCTCAGTGATAACTTCGATATTCTTAAGCACATCAAGATGATTCAAAAATATCCCTTTTTGCTTACAGATTGAATAATTCTCAGAAACATTATCAATTAGCTTGGGAATAGTTCCACGAGCACTTACTAACAGTGCCGGTAGCTCATCAATTATCTGACGAATATTAACTAATGATGTCGCTATTTCATCAACAATCGCTTTGGCTTTATTAAAATCGCTGGCATACATTAGTTCCTCAAAATCAGTAAACTGGTTTTCAATTCTCACCAACATACCATTAATAGCATCACTACTAAACGCAAATGCGTTAACATTCTGATTTATTGCATTTTTTATTTCTCTAAAATCTTCCTTATACTTGTTTATTTCATCTCTTTGTTGTGTCTCTTGTAGTAAGATATTATCAAGATCACGATCAAGTTTATTAACTTCATTTGTATTGCGCTCAAGCATACCATCAAGATCGATCACATTCAACTTAGCTGCTTTTAAATTGCCAGAAACAATATTATCTTCCATTTCCGCTAACATTTCAGTAATTTGTTTAAGCCCCACATGAACGCTATCAAAAGTATCTTTATAAGTGTTGACTTGGCTTTGTAAACTAGCATCAACCCGCGCTAGTGCTACCGCTTTATTCAATTTAAATGATAAAGGAATGCTTTTTATTGAATTATATCTGATTTCAAATTCATTTAAGGCTTTTTGACAATTCTTGATCTTACTTTTTCGAATGATCAAACTAATTATTGTCAAAATGAAAATGCCAGCTAAAGCGATCATGACTTCAATTTGCGTCATAAATGCCAGAATTTGTTCCCAATCCATAAAGTCACCTCATTTAATTCATTGTATCATAATTAATATCATATTTATCATTAAACATTAATCCTATGTGTCACGTTTATCTTAGTGTCAAATAAGTGTGGAATAAAATAAAGAGATAAAACTAAATAGAAGTAAGAAATGGATTTAGTTAGAGTAGTTAAATATCTTTAACCAATTAGAAGTAGATGACTTATGATAACGATTTATAGGTTCAAATATTGAGAGATCAATAGGAGAACCTATTTTAATTTGATCATTAATCTTCGTTTTATTACGAGAG
>CAZKJS010000049.1:0-6644 GCA_964553255.1 uncultured Erysipelotrichaceae bacterium
CTTTGGCAGCTCGCTCATTATAGCCTTTATATCTTCACCAGTCAAGAAGTTTAATCGTCATTTATGTCGA
The DNA here is from genome assembly GCA_964553255.1 of uncultured Erysipelotrichaceae bacterium. Lineage (GTDB taxonomy): Bacteria > Bacillota_I > Bacilli_A > Erysipelotrichales > Erysipelotrichaceae > JAQUCI01. The sequence goes on from CAZKJS010000049.1 coordinate 71, forward strand.
TTTAGTATATTTAGATAAAAACTATAAAAAAACGAAGAATCAGCTCTTCGTTTTATGTTTTAATTTATCTTCTTTATTAGCTTTGATTACCTTTAAACGTGTAAACTCTTCACGTTCTTTTTCTTCCATTACTTCGCCAATGAACTTTATTGTATCCTCTAAATTGGGAATAACAATATTCTTTAAGGCATTGGCCCTTTTTTGTGTCTTACGAATAGCGTTAGCTAAGCGATAAACACTATTATCAATTTCAGCCAAAACAATTGTCAGATCTTTTATTTTATGAAATTGAATATAAGCCTCATCCACTCTTGAGTTTGATTCCTTAAAACCATATTCCAACTTTGGGGTGATCAAATCATGTGACAAACTTGGTAATTCAACTCCCATAACACTACGATAAGTCAAATGGATACTATCATCTTTAGTTACTGATGTCGCTATATCATTAATAACACCAGTAGATATATTTGCTTGCTGTAACAAGTAGTAACCAAATGCATAACTATCAGTTATTTCATTTCGCAATAATTTGACCTTGTCCATTAAAAGCATCATCTCTTTTATTAAAACGTTACGTTTGCGATCTAAAAGATCATAACCAAGTTTAGCTAATTCAAGCGATCTTTTTGTTTTTAGCAAATTTCCTTTAGTTGGGAATATCTTTGTGTCAATCATTTTATTTACCTTCGCTTATCGCAAGATCAATTATCCTTTGAGCGTTGGCAGGACTATAATTAGCCTTGATCAGTTCAGGATCCAAACGATCAAGCGCATTGATTGGTAATGTCGATAATAATGCCCAACCTAAATTAATTGTTTCTTGTACTGATCTTTGTGCTTGAAAACCTTGACCAACAAATACATTTTCAAAAGTTAATCCAAATGCGATATATGCTTTATCACTATCACTAAGTTCATCTTCACCAATAACTGATGCCAACGAACGCGCTTCCATTACTTTCGCATAAGAAGCGAACAATTGATTTGCTACATCGCTGTGATCACTTCTAGTATAGCCCTCACCAATACCATCCTTCATCAATCGTGATAACGACATTAAACATCCAATAGGTGGGTAGATACCATTTTGATGTAGTGAGCGATCAAGTACAATTTGACCCTCAGTGATGTATCCTGTTAAATCAGGAACAGGATGAGTTATATCATCATTTGGCATCGTTAGAATTGGAATTTGAGTGATTGAACCATGCTTACCCTCAACAATTCCTGCTCTTTCATAAAGAGATGCTAAATCAGAGTACAAATAATCAGGATACCCTTTACGACCTGGTATCTCACCATTACTACTTGAAAACTCTCTTAGCGCTTCACAATAAGCTGTGATATCAGTCAAGATAACTAAGATATGCATCCCTAATTCATAAGCTAGATATTCAGCAGCTGTTAAAGCGCATCTTGGGGCTAATGTTCTTTCAATGATTGGATCATTGGCAAGATTAATAAACATACATACCTTTTCCATGACACCAGTTTCTTCAAAAGAGCGTCGAAAATAATCAGCGACATCATTTTTAACACCCATTGCACCAAAAACAATACCAAAATTCTGCCCTTCATCCTCAGCAATTTGTGCTTGTCTAACAATTTGAACAGCTAATTTATCATGTGGTAATCCAGAACCAGAAAAGATAGGTAGTTTTTGACCTCTGATCAATGTGTTTAAACCATCAATAGCACTAATACCTGTATTAATATAGTTACGTGGATATTTACGAGCAATTGGATTTAATGGTTTTCCATTTATGTTTCCTTTTTGATCAGCATATACTTCACCCAAGCCATCGATCGGTCTTCCTGCACCATTAAAAGTGCGACCAAGGATTTCCTTTGATAATGCGATTTCCATTGGATGACCTAAAAATCTTGTTTTTGTGTTGTTTTTTGCTAAGCCACTTGTTCCTTCAAATACTTGGATCAACGCATGATCACCTTCGATCTTAATAACTCTTCCAAAGCGACTTGCTTCGTTATCAACCTGTATTTGAACCACTTCTTCATTAGCTACTCCACGCGCATTATCAATAGCTACAAGTGAGCCACTAACTTCACTTAGTCCTAATAGTTGTAGTCCCATATGTACCTCCTTTACCTTATCTTCAGCAAAGTTTGATCAATCTCTGCGAAATATTCATCTAAAAGTACCAGATTACTATTGGAAACATCATACTTGATCTTAATAACGCGCTCAAATATTCCTGTCTCAACGATCAATCGCGTCGGAACTTTTTTGTTAACTAACTTTTTAGCTTCTGTGTATAGATACATTGTGATTTTCATCATCATGTATTGCTTTTCAAACGGAACAAAAGTATCTTCACTGTGATAAGCATTCTGTTGTAAAAAGCCAACTCTGATACAACGCGCAATTTCCATTGTTAACTTTTGATCCTCTGGTAAGATATCTGAGCCAATCAACTTTACAATCTCATTTAAATTATTTTCCTCATGAAGAATTTTTACCATCTCAGCTCTATAAGCCATAAAGTCACGAGCAATATTTTCATTATACCATCGTGTTAGATCATCAATATATTCACTATATGATGTTGTCCAGTTAACCGCTGGATAATGTCTACCATAAGCTAAAGCTTTATCTAACGCCCAAAAACTGCGGACAAACCGTTTAGTGTTTTGTGTTACCGGCTCTGAGAAATCGCCACCCTGTGGTGATACTGCACCAATTATCGTTAGTGAACCTTCATTATCATTTAATGTAGTAACATAGCCAGCACGTTCATAAAAACGTGATATCCGTGAAGGAAGATAAGCTGGAAAACCTTCTTCAGCTGGCATTTCTTCAAGACGACCCGATATTTCACGTAACGCTTCAGCCCAACGTGATGTTGAATCAGCCATTAAAGCTACATGATATCCCATATCACGATAATACTCAGCCATTGTAACACCAGTATAAATACTTGCTTCACGAGCAGCCACTGGCATATTAGATGTATTCGCAATTAGTATTGTTCTTTCAAGTAAAGGTCGACCAGACTTAGGGTCAATCAACTGGGTAAATTCTTCTAAAGCCTGCGTCATTTCATTACCACGTTCACCACAACCAACATAGATAATGATATCAGCATCACACCATTTCGCGATTTGATGTTGCGTCATTGTTTTACCAGCACCAAAGCCTCCTGGTACCGCTGCCGCTCCACCTTTTGCGATGGGAAAGAAAGTGTCCAATACCCGTTGACCTGTAACTAATGGTTTGTTTAGTGTCTTTCTGTTTTTGATCGGACGCGGTTGACGGATTGGCCATTTTTGTACCAAGGTTAAATCAAAAATATGACCATGTTCATCTTGAATCTTCACAATGACATCATTAATATGGTAGACACCATTTGGTTTGACTTCTATAACTTCGCCACTTAACAATGGACTAAGCATTATTTGATGTTTGATCAATACCGTCTCTTGACAGCATGCATATATTTGACCACCAACTAGATGATCGCCCACCTTAGCGAGTATTTCAACATCCCATTTTTTATCTGGGTTAAGGGCATCAATATCTGATCCAACATCAATGAAAGCACCATGTTTGCGAGCGATAGCCGCTAGTGGTCGTTGAATACCATCATATGTATTACTGATCAAACCAGGCCCTAACAAACAAGACAATAAAGATCCTGAGCCAACCACAGGTTCATTCACTTTAAGGCCGGTTGTTGATTCATATACCTGAATTATTGTTTCATCAGTGGTTATATTTATAACTTCAGCCAATAGTCGGTCATTACCAACATAAACCATTTCCATCATCTTAAAATCATCACTGTCTTTAACTTTGATGACCGGCCCGTTGATCGCGTAAATTTTGTTTTTCATCATGATCTCCTTCTATAAGATAAAGCCGGAATGATCCATAAACCAAGCCTCTTGTTCCAACAAACGACTGTCAATCGTCTCATCTAGTTGAATCTTATCAATTAAACTAGTAAAGCGAAAACCACCTAAAACGATTTCTGCTGGTTTGATATCATCACATAAATCTAATTCCTTAACAAGCTCTTGGAAAATCGGTATGTCATTAGGTCTAACTTCAAAATAACCATTACAGTATTCAAGGGCGTGTTTTGTTAATTTGTTTCTAAGATATTCTTTATATTGGTCAGAATGGCTAAAATCAAGCAACTGTTTCTCAGCTTCCGAAAACAAGGTCGCTGCTAAATCTGTTCTTAATTTAAGTAGTTTTCTTTTTGTATCTAATTTATTTTGTGAAATTGTTGTCTGTGAGCGTAATCTTAACTCGTTAAGTTCTCCTTCATAATATGAATCAATTTCTTTTTCTAAACTTGCTTTAAAAATATTGATTTCATCCTTTTCATAAAGAGCTATCTCTTTTTGAATTTGATCGATCAATAAGGCAGCTTGTTCCTTAACATCTTCAATAAAATTCTTGTTATCAACCAAATTAATCACCTCCAAGCTTAACACCAATCGCTTCACTGATGTAAGAATCGATAACTTCACCAATCTTAACTGATCCATGACGATCTGGTATTTCGACTAATAACGGTTTTAAAAGCTTAAGCTTCAAATCGGATATTAGATCAGGACATAAGTTAACAACGTTTGTTGTCATCAAAATAATCGCAACATCATCTTGCTTTGTATAATTATCAAGCGCAGCTAAAACCTCATCCTTGTTGTGTACTACAACACCATCAACACCCGCAAGTCTTAAGCCCATTGCCGTATCGTTATTGTCACTGATCAGAACCATTAACATATAAAACCTCTTATAACTTATTGATGATCAAAATTGAGATTAAAAGACCATAGATTGCTACACCTTCACCCAAAGCAACGAAAATGATCGCTTTACCAAAGTTTTCTGAATTTTCAGAAATAGCACCAATAGCAGCAGGGGCAGCAGCCGCAACTGCAATACCAGCACCAATAGCAGAAAACGAAGTAACAATAGCAGCAGCGATAAAGCCTAAGCCTTGTGCTAAAGTGCCATTGATTGAAGCAATAGCTTCTTCAGATGCTTTAATATTATTAAACTGTAAGATACCAGCTAAAATAAAAACACCAGTAAAAACAGCAACCTGAGCGATCAATTTTTGCTTAGCATTGATTGCTTTTGGTCCTTTATTTAGCATCATAAACAATGGTAGGATCACAAGGATTACAGCGATAAGTGGTAAAAACATTTCAATTAAAGTAAACATGATGGTAACTCTCCTTTTTAAATTTCACTGGTTATTGGCCTAAATTCACGACCGCCACCGGTATAATAACGACTAAACATCTCATAATATTCTAAACGCAACGCTTGGATGCCAACGATTAAGCCTTCAAGGCACATGACAAACAGATTGCCAAAAATCATGACTAGAATGCCGGCATTACCCGTCATCTCAACTAAGGTCATTACGACCAACATCATTCCAGCATGTGATAATACAAAGCCACCAACCCTTAGATAAGACATTGAATTAGTGATAAAACTTAATAATATATCAAAAGCTTCAAAGAAAGATTCTAGGATGTAACTTCCCCAACCAACCTTAGGTTTAAAGCCATGACCTTCTATTAACAAACACAGTTGCTTCTCCATGATAAAGCTTAGCACTGGTAATCCTATAAAGATTATGGTATACGGTGGTACAAACAGGTTATTTTTAAACAAGAACAACTCAACAATAGCTACTAATATGAAGCTGTAGAAGACAAATCCAGCAACACCGTTTTGTCCAAACAATAACTCTCCCCACTCTTTATGCTTAAACTTTAAGTACATATTAAGTAGCATTGAAGATAGTATAAGAAACGCCCCAATCGCAACCGCCCCAATTAACAGCGGCATTGTTGAATCATTATTCATAACTTCAAACAACTTATCTTTAACATTAAAGAGTGATTGATGAAGCGGATTTAAGAGATGTTCATTTCCAAAGAATGATCCAAACAAGAAGCCAAACATCATTGAGAAGATCCCAACACGATTGATGATTGCCGCAATCGTCATTTTAGGCTTCCACTTTAATATCAAAGCACCACCTAAAGCCAACAACATACCTTGCCCCAAATCCGCAAACATGATACCAAACAAGATACAATATGTTATACAAACAAATGATGTTGGATCAAAATCTTTATAAGCAGGTAAACTATACATCTTTACAAACATTTCAAATGGTCTAACAAACCAATTATTCTTAAGCATAGTCGGCGCTGTCAGGTCAAACTGTTCATTATCAATCTCAACTACTTCTACGTTCAAATCATGATATATTTGCTTTAAGTAATCAAGACGATCACGCGGAATAAATCCAGTAATAATGTATAAACCATCAATCAAGCCAACAAACTTATATAATCTAAGTAGTTCATAACGATAGTTACAATAAGTGTAAACCTCATTTATCATCTCATTATAGCGACAAACAATATTATCAACATCAACCGGTGGTAAAGCTAACTCTTCAAAGAATAATGAATCAAGTATCTGCCTTACTTCCTTATAGTAAGTATGACTAGTCGCATAACATATCCAATGGGTATCTTTATCTTTATGTAGTTCACTTACACTAAA
>CAZKJS010000050.1:0-5014 GCA_964553255.1 uncultured Erysipelotrichaceae bacterium
TTCTTAGACTTATCGCGGTTTCTTTAGCAAAACGGAATTAACTTTTAGAATCTAATCTAGGATATTTAATTGGATATAAGTGCTTGACATTTATGTCTAATTAGCATAAACTACAAAACATAAAACAGAATATCAGTAGAGGTAGCGGTGCAGATTAGTAACTTAGTGAGCCGGCAGGCAATGAACTAAGTGAAAGGCAATCACCGCCGAACAACGAAATCGGCAGATATCGGCTGTGGGGTTATAAGAAACACTTATGACACTCCTTCGTAAGAAGTGGAGCTATTACATGGTTAATTAACTCGTGTGTAATAGCATACGAGTTTTGTTTTATTAGAACCATGGAGAAAATATCATGAAAAAAGGTTTATTATTATTGGTTATGTTAGTTATACTCATCGGTTGTACAACCGCGCCAAAAGAAACTCCAAATGACTCACTCACTTTGCAAGAAGGAAAACTGATCGTTGGGATGGAAGCGAATTATGCACCATTCAACTGGACACAGATTACAGCTAATGAATTTACAGTTGCGATTTCTTCTGTCGATTACGCGGATGGTTATGATGTTCAAATGGCAAGAATCATCGCTGATGAACTTGGTCTTGAATTGGTAGTTAAAAAATTAGCGTGGGAAGGTTTGATACCAGCTTTAAACGCTAATGAAATTGATTTAGTAATTGCAGGTATGACAGAAACGCCTGATCGTGCAGCTAGTGCAGATTTTACATCACCATACTATGAATCAGATATGGTTATGATTGTTAGAGCAAATGATGATCTAGTAAATGCGACTTCGATACAAGACTTCGCTAATAAGGTTGTAATGGGACAGATGAATACAACTTATGATGAGATCATCGATCAAATCAATGATGTAATTCATGCAGTACCACAAGAAAGCTATCCGAGAATGGTCTTGTCATTATTATCAAATGAAGTTGACGGACTAACAGCTGAACTTCCGGTTGCGGTAGGGGTTGTCACGGCTAATCCATCTTTAGCGATTGTTAGATTTAGTGCAGGTAATGGTTTTGAAGTTGACACTTCGGTATCAGTAGCGGTTAAAAAAGGTAATCAAGCTTTAAGAGATGCCGTACAAGCGATATTAGATACGATTGATCAAGATGTAAGAGATCAAATGATGATTGACGCAACGAATCGTCAACCTGCTGTTGAGTAATGAAATACCTTGCGATTACCGGCTATCCTTTTCTTGATACTTGCTTAAGTATATTGATCACCTTTTGGCCCTCTTTATTATTAGGGGTAGAAACAGTCTTGTTGATTGCTTTTAGTGGAACGATCATTGGATTATTGATCGGTTTGATAGTAGGTGGACTAAGAGCGATCAAAGTTGAAAAAGGAAGCTTTATATATTACATCAAAGTAATGTATGACATCTTGGCTAAATGCTATGTTGAGATCTTTCGTGGAACACCAATGATGGTACAAGCCGTGTTTATTTATTACTGGTTAAAGCCGGCATTTGGGTGGACGCCAATAATAGCTGGTATCTTTGTCATATCGATCAATACTGGTGCTTATATGGCAGAGATTATCAGAGCTGGTATTCAATCAGTTGATGTAGGACAAACAGAAGCGTCACGAAGTCTTGGCATGAGTGCTCAACAAACGATGATAAGCGTTATATTACCACAAGCCATTAAAAATGCCTTTCCGGCTATTGGTAATGAGTTCATTGTTAATATCAAGGATAGCTCAGTGCTAAATGTAATCTCAGTTACGGAATTATTCTTTCAAGCTAAATCAATCGCCGGTAGTCTGTATAAATATGAAGAAACGTTTCTTGTAACAGCATTTGTTTATTTGATTTTGACGATAGCAACCAGTTCGATTTTGCATTTGGTTGAAAAACGTATTAATAACACCAAGACGAGCTATCCTTCATCATCAACCACTACGGGATTAGTTAAAGTAGATCATGGAGGTAAAAGATGATGACTGAAATGATCAAGATCATAAATTGTCGTAAAAGCTTTGGTAAGCTTGAAGTGCTTCACGATATTAACTTTACAGTCAACCGCAAAGATGTAGTATGTTTAATTGGTTCAAGTGGTTCGGGTAAATCAACGTTGTTAAGATGTATAAATAGACTTGAAACAATTGATGATGGTCATATCATCGTAAATGGTCAAAACATTTATGATAAGAGCATTAACCTAAATCAATATCGTGCTAAAGTTGGAATGGTGTTTCAATCATTCAATTTATTCAATAATCTGAATGTTATCGACAATTGTATCCTTGCACAAAGAAAAGTTCTAAATCGTACAAAAGAAGAAGCAAGTAGAGTTGCGATGGAACTCTTAACAAAAGTTGGGATGGATCAGTTCGCTTACGCACCATCAACGCAGTTATCTGGCGGCCAAAAGCAACGCGTAGCTATTGCGCGTGCCTTGTGTATGAATCCAGAAATATTACTATTTGATGAACCAACATCAGCACTTGACCCTGAAATGGTTCAAGACGTATTAGATGTAATGAAGAAACTAGCTGCGGAAGGACTAACGATGATTGTCGTAACACATGAAATGAGCTTTGCTCATGAGGTTGCCAATAAGATTGTATTTATGGATAAAGGGATTATTGCTGAAGAAGGCGAACCTAAAGATATATTCAGTAATCCCAAAAATCCACGCACAAAAGAATTCCTAAAGAGGATCATAAGATAACAACGATGTGTTGTTATCTTTTTGTATATACAATGTTATAATTCAATTAACTAGATTAATATTTCATGATAATCAAAAGGGAGGTAATAATGAAGTTCTACAAATCAACAAGGATTTATACAGAAGAAGGCATTGTTGATGGGTTTTTAGGTGTTAAAGATGGGAAAATAAACAGTATTATCACTGGCATGATTGATAAACCATATGAAGACTTTGGGGATAAACGGATAATCCCAGGAGTTATTGATACACATAATCATGGTGCTATTGGGTATCGATTTGATGAATGTAAGACGCAAGAAGAAATAAAAGCCTGTCTATAAGGAGAAGCTGCTTATGGGGTTACTGGAATTTTTCCGACCATAAATCTGATCGATCAATTTTCAATACTTGCTGATGTTGCTGATAATGAAGTGATTGGCGCAAAGATTTTAGGTATTCACTCTGAAGGACCTTGGGGTGCTCGGGTTGGAGAAAAAGGAGATGATAAAAACACTTATTATAAACCAGTCAATCTTGATGGCGCCAAAAGAATGTTTGAAGATGCTCGTGGTTGGTTGAAACTAGTGGCAATAGCACCAGAGGTTGACAAAGCGCTTGATGCAATTCGCTACTTTAAATCTGTTGGTGTAACAACCAGTGCTTATCATACTAATGCTAATTATGAACAAGCTAATATTGGTATTGATAATGGAATATCAGTTGCTACTCATCTTGGTAATGTTATAACAGGATTTCATCATCGTGACGTTGGTACAATGGGAGCTTGTATTTTAAGGGATGAAGTGACTTGCGAGTTAATCTGTGACGGACTTCTTGTTAGCTTGCCAATGCTTAAACTGATCTTTAAAACGAAAAAACATGATAAGATCATGATGATCTCAGATAATGGTAGTTTTTTGGGAGCGCCGGTTGGACACTATAAAGGTAGTCCTTCTAATGCGAATAATGATCGTCGCACCATTTTTGTGACTGAGGATGGTTTTGTGGCAAGAGAAAGTGGTTGTTTATCAGGTAGTAGTAGATCATTAGTTTTCCACATGCGTAACCTAATCGATAAATTAGACATGAAATTAGAAGATTTGATTAAGATGAGTAGTTTTGTTCCTGCGAAAAAGTATAATCTTAAAGATCGGGGTAGTATTGCCATAAAAAACTTCGCCGACTTTGTGGTCATTGATGATGAGTATGAAGTGGTAGCTACTTTTGTAGAAGGGCGTAAAGTTTTTGATAAAGAAACAACCAAAATAAATATTAATCCTGAGTTTTTGAAAAGCAAGCTAGCTTAGCTATTAACTAATAGGTTTGCATATATGTGATTAACAAATAAATATATGAAAGGAAATGAAAAATGAAATTACTTGTACAGTCTGACGATTATGGTTTTACTAAAGGCGTAACGCTTGGAATTCTTGACGCAATTGAAAATGGTATAATCACTTGCACTGGTCTGTTTGTGAATATGGGACAAAGTAGTCAGTTTGCGGCTGATAAGATGAATGAGTATCCAAATACTTGCTTTGGCATTGATTTTAACATCGTTTCTGGCAAATGCATCGCTGATCCTAAGTTTATACCAACATTGGTAGATGAAAATGGTTATTTTATTAGATCGACAGTTAAGTACGCTGATCCACGATTTAGTAAAGAAGGGATTAATGGTGAATTATGGCCATATGAAGAATCATTGATCGAGATTAGAGCTCAATATCAAAAATTCCTTGAATTAACCAAAGGTAGAAAACCAGAATATTTACATACTCATTCCATTGGGGCAGTTGGACAGGATTATGTTAGAGCGATCAGTACTCTCTCGCAAGAAGTTGGTGTACCATTCACTCGCGAGCTTAGAGCCAAGTACAAATTTGGTGGAACGAAAGGTTCGTGGAATGTCAAACCATTTACATTTGAAAATCAGATAAAAACAAGCGCCTTAGCTTATGTTGAAGCACATGTGGATGAAATGTTGGCTTTTGATTATGCAGTGCTTAGTGGTCATGCTGGCTTTTTAGATAGCGAATTGTTTAAGTGGACGACATATACTTTCATTCGTTGTAAAGATCATGAGATGTATACATCTGATTTCATGAAAAGTTGGATTAAAGATAATAATGTTGAATTAATATCATATCGTGATTTAAAATAAAATAGTATTGAAGAAAGCTCATGACTGTTTAGATGAGCTTTCTTTTTTTACTTAAAGCCGTTAATGATTTAGAATAAGTTAGTAAACATATTTAAGCTAACTAAGTTAAGTATGATATTGCTTAAATACCAACTTAAAGGCAACATCCCAAACAAACGCAACACATAAAAGA
>CAZKJS010000051.1:0-4984 GCA_964553255.1 uncultured Erysipelotrichaceae bacterium
TCAGTTGGTTAGAGCTACCGGCTCATAACCGGTCGGTCGTAGGTTCGAGTCCTACAGGGTCCACCAGTTAAATGGAGGAATACCCAAGTGGTTGAAGGGTCCGGTCTTGAAAACCGGTAGGTCGGGCGACCGGCGCCTGGGTTCGAATCCCAGTTCCTCCGCCAATCCATTTACATCTATTAATCCAAATATATCGCGGGGTAGAGCAGTCTGGTAGCTCGTCGGGCTCATAACCCGGAGGTCGTTGGTTCAAATCCTTCCCCCGCAACCAAAAGGTTCCGTAGCTCAGTTGGTAGAGCAGTGGACTGAAAATCCACGTGTCGTTGGTTCAATTCCGACCGGAACCACCATTTAGAAAAGCAGCATTCAACTTCAGTTGAATGCTTTTTCTTTAAATTTGACTTGTGTTATGACTGAAAAATACAAAATTCAGTCATATGTTAAAAACATGACTGAATGAAGTTACTCTAAGTACGGTTGATAACATGTATAAACTACCATTTGCAATTGATTTTAATGAGAAAGATACATTATTGATACTTTCAAGAGCAAATAACAAAATTGGAGAACTTAAGGGAATGATAAAATTGCTTCCTAAGCCTGCAATTCTTTTAAATACAATAACATTGGGCGAAGTAAAAGATTCATCAGAAATTGAGAATATCATCACTACATACGATGAACTTTTTAAAGAGATGGCAAGTAATACTCATAAAAATGTTGCCGCAAAGGAAGTATTACAATATCGTCAAGGTATTAATATGGGTTTTTCAATTTTAAAAGAAAAAGGATTTATTAGAATTATTAGTATAATTGATATTCATCATTGCATTGAATCTAATAAAGGCGGAACTAGAAAGCTTCCAGGTACTGTGATTAAAAATACTATAACTAATGAGATTGTTCATACTCCACCACAAACTGAAAGGAAATCATTGATTTTCTTTCTAATTTTGAAAAATATATGAATAAAGTTGATGAACCATATGATCCACTAATTGATATGGCAATTCTACATTATCAGTTTGAAAGTATTAATCCATTTTATGATGGAAATGGAATATGTGGTAGAATCTTAAATGTCCTATATTTAGTAATGAAAGAAAAGATTGATTATCCAATTTTATATTTGAGTAAATACATTATTAAAATAAAGATGAATATTATGTACTTTTAAAGAAGTGTAATGATAACGAAGAAAACATTAGAGAATTTGTACGTTACTTACTTAGAGGTATTGAAGAAACTGCGATATTTACAATTCAATTTGTCAATGAAATTGTTAGTAGTATGGAAAACACCACAATGCAACTTAAACAAAAACTTCCCAAACTATAATCAAGTAATTTAGTGGATTTTTTTTACTTTGAATTCTATACCAAGAATGAATATTTTAGACAAAAGATAGGATGTTCTAGAGATACGGCAACAAGACATTTGAAGACGCTAGTGAAAGAAGGATTCTTATCAAGTGAGAAAATTGGAAAAGAAGTAGTTTATAAGAATAAGGCATTGTTTGAATTAGTAAGCAAATGGTAAAAAAATCGTTACAAAGTGATAAGTCACAAATCATGACTTTAGTTGCGGCTGGACTACTCATTTTATAACAACAGGTCACATCATATATTGATGTGGCTTTTCTTTATCTTGTTTTTTATAGTCAATAAGTTTATTATTTTCAAGAGGTGCTTTATGTTAATTAAATGCACAGAACAACACAGAACTATCTTGATGAACTATCTTAACAAAGATCGAGTCAGTAACTTATTTATCGTTGGTGATATCGAAAACTTTGGTTTTAATAGTGATTTCCAACATATCTATATGGATTTGATTGACAATAAGATCATCACCATTTATTTAGTGTATCGTGATAGTATGGTCATTGCTTCATATGACAATATACTTAAGCAAACATATATCGATGATCTAATAAGTAAGCATGGTGTTAGGATCGTTAATGGATTGAGCTCTATTATTGATAAAACTAATAATCTTAAAGGTAAACGTGAAGATTGCTACTTCGCTAAAATGAGTATTTCCAATCAAATGATTAACTGTGATGAAGTAAATAATGTTTCATATGAAGATCTTTATATGATAGCTGAAACAAGAAGACTCATATTTAATAATGATCGTGATGAACTCGAATCACTACAACATAGTCATAAAACCAAATCAGGAAGAAGTGTAGCTATTTTTAGAGATAACAAAGCTGTGAGTATGGCTTCATCTACCGCTGAGTGTGAAGGCTTGGCTATGGTTGTAGGTGTTGGCACATTGCCAGAATACCGTAATAACCAATATGCCTCAAAATGTATAACTAAACTTAGTAACGATCTGCTAAAAGAGAACAAGATTCCTTGTCTATTCTATAATAACCCTTCCGCTGGTCGAATCTATAAAGCCTTAGGTTATCAAGATATTGGTATGTGGAGTATGATCAAACTTGATCATTAGTATTCTTTAGCCATAAACCAATCATGATACTTAAAATCTTATATAGTAATACGCCAATAACGCAACCAATAGCGTTGGTAAGAATATCAGTAACATCAAAAGTACGATTACTACGCAGAAAAGCTGAAAACAAAAGTTGCGATGTTTCAATCGCGATACTCAAACCAATACCTAATACTATACTTATCAATGCTTTCTTTTTGAAAGCGAATGGATATAAAACACCAAAAGGTATCAACATTAATATGTTCAATACTATTTCTTTAACCGCTAAAGGGCGGTTTTTTATCAGATCGATAAACAAAGTGAAATTACCATAAGCCAAAATACTTCGCGATGGCCAATGAAATGATGTGATATTTGGAAGTGGTAATAAAGTGACACTAATCACCATACATAGATATAAATAGAAAAGAGTCTTTAAAAGACAGTTATCTTTCTTCCACTTTGGATAAAGAATAAAACAATAAAAACCCAACATGATCATATATTCAAAAAAAGACTGCACAAGTCACCTCCGATTATCCCTACCTTATCATAAAAATTAAAATAATTGGGTATTTTCAAGATACTTTCATAATTTAATTAATACTAAGTAACCTACATTTTTTACTATAGTAATGCTAAAATGATAAGGTTAGTATCTTGGAGGTAATTATGAGCAGCAATAGTCTATATCTAATATTGGGTTTTGATGAAACAACCGAAGAAAAACTTATGGCAATACAAACTAGTATCTATGATAATGGGTTTCATGGTTATTACGCTAAACACATCAAAAACTTACCCTTTCATATATTAGTAAAAACTGAATCATTAGCAAATCAACAAGACCTTGTTATAGCGATGTTAAGCTATGCTAAAAGTGGTAATGCGTTCACTGTTGATATCGATCAAGCACTAATTAGTGAAGACGAAAGATTGTGTTTAAATGTAAAAACAAACCCACAACTTGAAGCTACATTTAATTACTTTAATTCCACTTTGATAAACGATGTTCAAATCGCTATGCTATATGATGATAAAGATAATATAAGTGCTGCTTACAATATTCTTAGTTCAAACTTCAAGACCACCAAAGCAACAGTTAATAGAATCTATCTTTATCAAATGGATGCCCTTTTTCAGGTATTAAATGTCGAGCTTTATGATAAAGATATTTTATTAGATTCTTCAATGCTTAATCTAATAAATGAATTCTCATGTTCTAAAATACAAGATTTAGCACAATGTGCTCAAAAATGGCTAGAACACCAAGATAATCTGTCTGAGCTTGTAAATACACTTCGCTATATAAATAATCATACTAATTATGATGATAAAACCCGCGAGAAATATGTTTATTTCTTAGAAAAAATTCGTCAAGTCAATTTCTAAAATGTGATAAATTTAACTAGTCATATGCATTGACTTTAATTAATGTAATCGCTTATATTAATCTTAATCAATATATAAATAGGAGAGATAATATGCATGAACAGGTACTGAATATAATTAAAGATACAACGCTTACCTATAACCAGCAATTATTAGCATTGGCAAGATATAGCGAGAATTTAGATAACACCATAAAGCTCAGCCCAGAACTTGTAAAAGCGAAAGCTGAGGGTGTTTTATGTGATTTAGGTGAAGGAGCAGCTCCCTATCGTCCACGTTACATCATTCCTGATTATCAGATATTAATTGATAACGGATCAAACTTCTTACAACTTGATCCGCCTACTGATCTTTGGGAAGCTTGTAATGCTTTAATGATAATGTATCGTCATGTCCCTTCTATTACTTCATTTCCTGTTTTCTTAGGTAGCTTAGATGAACTACTTGAACCATTTACTTTAAAAATGAATAAAGAAGAAGCTAAAAAATGTCTTCGTTTGTTTTTGTTGAATATTGATAGAACTTTGACCGATAGTTTCGTACACGCCAATATTGGCCCAAAGGCTAGTTTAACTGGTGAGTTAATCTTGGAGTTAACCCAAGAAATGAACTGTGCTATGCCCAATCTTACCCTAAAATATGATCCTGAACTAACTAGTTATGATTTCGCTTTAAAGGCAGTTAGCTGTATGTTGAAAGTGGCTAAACCTTCATTTGCGAACCATCAAATGTTTGTTAAGGAATGGGGTGAAAAATACGCTGTTGCTTCATGTTACAACGGTTTAGCTGTTGGCGGTGGTGGTTTAACATTACCACGCTTAAGACTTTTTGAAGCTGCTAAGAAAGCTAAGGACACTGATGATTTTATCAATAACATTCTGCCTTATTACACCCAGCTTCAACTTACTGAAATGGATGATCGTATTAAGTTTTTAGTTGAAGAAAGTAATTTCTTTAAGAGTAATTTCTTAGTAACTGAAGGCTTTGTTAAGTTGGCTAATTTCACTGGTATGTTTGGTGTTGTCGGCTTAGCTGAGTGTGTTAATAAATTACTTAATATCAAAGATTTTAATAAAGGATATGGTCATGATGAGCAAGCTAATAATCTTGGTATCACTATCTTAAAAAAGCTAAGTCAAATGGTTGA
>CAZKJS010000052.1:0-4834 GCA_964553255.1 uncultured Erysipelotrichaceae bacterium
AGATGCGATTGACTTTACGATCAAATATCTAAAAGCTAAATAAAAGATGTCGATTGACATCTTTTTAAATACTTTCTTTTAAGGTTTCAACAATCTGTTCAAGATAATATAAGTCTAATTGATCAAAATAATTAATAATGATAGAATCAACATCCAAGACCCATAATACATGACTATCTTTGATCAAGGGTACTACTATTTCACTATTACTAGCACTATCACAAGCGATATGATCCGCAAATAAGTGAACATCTTCAATAATGACTGTTTGCTTAGTAGCAACAGCTTTTTGACAAACACCTTTTCCTTTAGGTAAGCGGGTACAAGCAACTTTGCCTTGAAAAGGGCCAAGAATAAGTTCACCACTATGATCAAGGCGATAGAAGCCAACCCAATTAACATTATCACCAAAAAATACCTTGAGTAAGGCTGAGATATTAGCCAAGTTTGCGATGATATCTTTTTCATCGCTTAGTAAGGCTTTTGCTTGTTTTAATAATAACTGATAAGCTTCATGCTTATCTTTTGGATAAAGCTCTTCTTTAAACATATGATCACCTTCTATACAATATCATATTATATGTTATAATAAAAGCGTGAACAGGGGAGCCAAAAGGCTGAGATGTCAATAGACAAAAACCCTCATCACCTGATCTAGTTAAAACTAGCGTAGGGAGTTTCAAAGTCCTTACGCCTCACAAGAAAGAGGTGTTTTTTTATGAAAACAAAGGATCTGGTTTACATCGCAATGTATTTAGCTTTATTTTTAGTCTTAGATTACATAACCCAAATGATACCATTAATGCAAATGCCATCAGGTGGTTCGATTGGATTAAGTGTAATCGCATTACTATTAGCTTCATATCATCTAGGTTATAAAAAAGGTTTAGTAGTCGCGTTATTATCGATTTATCTACAATATTTAACGGGTGGCATCTATGTTGTTCATCCTATTCAGTTCTTGTTAGAATATCCACTTGCCTTTGGACTTTATGGTTTTGCGGTATTAATTCCAAACACTAAACTAAAAGATTATAAGATTTATTGGGGTATTATCCTTAGTAATCTATTAAGAATGGTTTTTCATACCGTAGCTGGAGTTTACTTCTGGCAAGTTGGTTGGGTTGGTAGCATCGCTTATAATGGTCCATACATGATGATGACTTTGCTTATCAGTTTTATCTTAGTACCGCTTGTAATCAAACGCTTAAAGTTTTAAAATCTTCTTATAAAAAGGTAAAGGGTAATTATTATGATACTTATCGCTTATGCCAGTAAATATGGCGCTACCGCTGAAGCTGCGAAGAAAATAGCTGCTTATGTAAAAGATGAAGAACTAGAGATTAAGGATTTGACGAAAGATAAAGTAGATTTAAGCCGTTATGATCGGGTGATTGTTGGCGGACCGATATATGCTGGTAGCTTACATAGCGCCGTAAAGAAATTTGTTAATAGTAATAAAAATGAATTATTAACGAAAAAGCTTGCGCTATATATCAGTGGCATCGCAGATGCTAAGTTTGATCATGAACAATTAGTTAGAGCTTATGGCGAACCACTAGTATCACATGCGCTAAGTGCCGTTAGAACTGGTTACATTGTTGATCCTAAGAAACTTAAGTTTCTTGAACGTTTCATTTTAGAAAAGATCACTGGTAAAAAAGAGTATCAAAGTGCATTTGAAGAAGAAGCGATAAAAGATTTAGCCGAAAGAATACTTAAGTAAGCTAATATTAGACAAGAACTTTAATTGTGCTTATAATAAAACCATGACAAAAACATTACTTCCTACTATCAATCAAGAAATATTGATTCAAAGCTACAAGCATAATGGTAAATTACATCGTACCTGGTCAAAGGGTTTTGTGGTTGATGTAGATGAAGAAAAAATTGTGGCTATCACAAATAAAGCCGTAGTGATTGAAGCTGATGGTCGACGCTGGATCACCAAAGAACCAGCTGTGTATTTTCTTTATACCAAGCGTTGGTATAATGTGATTGCCATGATCAGAAGTGATGGTTTATACTTCTATTGTAATTTGGCTTCGCCAAGTATCTATGATGAAGAAGCTTTGAAGAATATTGATTACGATTTAGATATCAAGGTGTTTCCTAATTATCGTTTTAATATTCTTGATGAAGAAGAGTACAAACGTCATCAAAAAGCGATGCAGTATCCCCTTATTATTAAAGAGATATTAAGTTATACAACAAAACAACTAAAAAACTTGATCAAAGATCAACATGATCCATTTGATCCAGCTATTGTTAATGAGTATTATCAACGATATTTAACGTTTCAAACTAACCAAAGACTGTCTAAATGACAGTTTTTTTTAAATTTTACTAACTTTTATTAAATACTATGTTGCAAAACTATATAGATAGTGATAAGATATAGCCGTAAGGAGGGTGAAGTCCGATGAACTATCAATATATCACGCTTGAAAACTGTGTCGTATCACAAGTAAATGCTGAAGAAATGTTACAGATGGGCTCTTTGGAAAGAGTAGCCCAAAACCACCAGAGAATGGTAGTCACTAATAAAGAAACACGTCTTTATCGTACGCAAATCGTTTTATCAGCAACACTAATGGCTTTAAGTCACATTTGGCGCTTAAGCAAATAGAAAGGAAGATATCATGAACGCTCAATTTAAAAAGGGCGCTTTGGAACTATGTGTATTATCGCAGCTAGCAATCAAGGATCAATATGGTTATGAGTTAACGGTATCAATCTCAGAACAGCTAGTTGTTGCTACTGGTACACTTTATCTAATATTGCGACGTTTGAAAGAAGAGAATTATGTGGATACATATCTAATTGAATCTTCTGAAGGGCCAGCACGTAAATATTATAAATTAAGTCCAAAGGGTCAGAAATACCAAACAGAATTAAAAGCAGAATGGCTAGACTTTGTTGAAAAGGTTGCTGTTTTGATCTAAAGGAGATAAAAATGAAAAGACAAGAGTATATGCAAGCACTAGAAGAAGCACTGCGACCATATGATGAAACATTGAGCCAAGATATTATGGCTGACTTTGAAGCTCATTTTGTTTATGGTCTTAAATCCGGACATAGTGAAGAGGAAATAATCACATCGCTTGGTTCAATTGATGAAGTATTAAAGAATATTGATGAACAACCATTACCACCAAAGAAAGAAACACCACAAGCATTAGTAAAGATAGATCAAGTTAAGAAGGTTTTTATTGATACTGAAGAAGTAGGCGTTGATGTAAAGATTGAAACAACAAGTGAAGATGATGTTGTTTATCGTTATCAACCAACTAGTAGTTATTTTAATATTAATCAAACTGATCCTAATATTAATAAACTGATTGAAAAAGATAGTCTTTATTTATCTTTAAAATCTTCTGGAATAAACAAAAAGGGAAGTTTATTTTTAGCTGGCGAGCTTACGGTTTGTATCCCTGATAATATTGAGTTAGTTAAAATTAGTGGTCGACAAGGTGATATCTTAGTTGAAGAACTTACTGTCAAGCAATTAGAAGCCAAGACAATAAGTGGTGATATTAGTGTTGAAGGTGTAAGAAGTGAGGTCATTACTTTACAAACTACAAATGGCGATATCGCGATCATAGCTTCAACTGCTAGTGTTACTGTTAAGACTGTAAATGGTGATGTTTCAGTAAATGATGTTTTGGGTAAGTTTATGATCGTTAATAATACAAATGGCGATATTGATGTTGACGCCCAAGTTCTTGAAGTAGCTTTAAAGAGTATTAATGGTGATATTGAACTACAAACAGCTGAAACGATTGAGAAAATATATGTTGAGACTACCTCTGGTGATATTGAACTTAATATTGCTGATAATACAACGTTTAGTGGATCAATTGAAACATTAAGAGGTGATATTGATATGGAAGTAGATTTCCCATATATGGTAAAACGTAACTGCTATAGCTTTAGTGAAGGCAAGACAGTTATTGATATTAAAAGCTTGAATGGTGATATCGAAGTTAATCAACATAGTTTTAATAAAACTAGCCATCAAGAGAAGCGTGGTGGCTTTGATGAAGCGATACGGGTATTAAAAGGATTGAAGGATTTAGAGAATTTAATACCAGAGGATGACTTAAAGGAAATTAAGGATTTAATGGCTGAGGTCAAGATTGATCTTAAGCGGAAAAAATAAAAGATTTACAAGCTGAGATAATATGATACAATTCTTATCAGTAAGTGGAGGTGGATCATGCGTTCGATATATATCTTACTGACCAAATCAAACTCATATTTCTCGCGATTGATCCATTATATCACCGCTGACGAGTTCACACATTGCTCAATCGCTTTAGATCGCGAACTAAAAGAAGTATATAGTTTTGGTCGTCGTTATCCACACTTAATGTGGCCTGCAGGCTTTGTGAAAGAAGATGTACGTTCTGGTTTATTTAAGTGGGGCGAAGAAAATGATTGTTGTTTATACGAACTGATCGTTACTGATGATGCTTATATCAAAATTGAAGAAGAACTTAAGTTAATGTCTGAAGATCCTAATCGTTATCAATATAATTTACTTGGAACATTATTTTGTAAGATCAATTATGAGTATAAGCGTAAAGATAAATACTTCTGTTCAGAGTTTGTTGGGGAATTATTAATAAAAGCTGATGCCTTAGAACTACCTAAATCACCATCATTTATTAGACCGGTAGACTTCTGTGAGCTTGAAGAACTTACATTATTATATAAGGGTGAACTTAAACATTGTATCCAATAAAGACTTGCGAAAGTCTTTTTTATTTTTTATGCATTAAACTTCTTGACTGGTGAAGATATAAAGGCTATAATGAGCGAGCTGCCAAAG
>CAZKJS010000053.1:0-4419 GCA_964553255.1 uncultured Erysipelotrichaceae bacterium
CTGTGACAATTAATGATTGGTTAAGAGGAATTATCTCTACTAATTTGAAATGGTCAGCTGGTTCACAATTTGAATATAACAGTATGAACTCATATCTTTTAGCTGTTGTTGTTTGTCGTATTACTGGTTCTAGCTTAATGAGTTTTCTTGAAAAGCGTTTGTGGTCGTTTTTAGATATCAAGAATGTTTATTGGGATAAATGCCCATTTGGTATCGAAAAAGGCGGCTGGGGCCTTTATTTAAGTCCTAAGGACATGGCTAAGCTTGGTGTTTTATTTCTTAATAAAGGCAAATGGGATAATAAGCAAGTAATAAGCGAAAAATGGCTAAATGAAATGGTAACACCAAGGTTTAATACTAGTGAACATTTTGGTGATTATGATTATGGTTATCAAATATGGATAAAAAAAGATCAAAAAGCATTTTTAATGAATGGTATGTTTGGACAAAACGTCTTAGTAATTCCTAAAAATAAGATCGTAGTTGTAACATGTGCTGGTAATCAAGATAATTTTCAAACAAACAATTTCTTTAAATTAGCTGATAAATACTTCATTCAAAATAATTTCAGTGATATGAGCATCAAAAGAAATAAAAAGGATAATAACGAACTACAACGACTAATTTCTGATAATGCAAGATTCAAAGCTCAGAAAAATGAGATAAGTAAGGGTTGGCATAAGTTATTTGATTATTTTTCTAAAAAAAATTACCAACTACCAGCTTATTTACAACAGATTAATGGTAACGTATATGAATTTGATCATAAAGAGTATCAAGGTGTTGGTTTTATACCACTATTGATGCGTGGTTATCTTAATAATCATACCAGTGGTATGATATCGATAAAGATATTGTGTCGTCTTGATAGCTTAATACTAAAAATTCAAGAACAAGATTGCGTTTTTGATATCGACGTTTCATTAACCAAAGCGACTTATCAAACATTAAATTATCATAATGATCAGTATGAGATAGGTGTTCTGGCATCATTTAATCATGATGAAGATGATAATCCCGTTTTAAAGCTACAGGTATCGTTTATTGAATATCCTAATACACGACATTTAAAGTTACGATTCTTAAATGACAAAATACAACTTGAAATGAGTGAATTTCCAGGATTAAAGTATGTAGAAAAAGGTCTTGATCGCTTTAATCGTAATAGTAAAGAGATAAAACTGATTGATATGTTTACAAACAAGTTCGATTTAGATTATTTAAAATATAAAGCTGAAACAGTATTAATGCCAGTATTAATCGGAAAAATCAAATCAAAGGAGGAACATTCTTGAAGCCAGTGCGAATTTGGGATATTCATGATCTAACAAGTGAAGAAGAATTAAAGTTGTTTGGCGCAAATGATCAATATTTGCGTTTATGTGAAGAACTTTTTAAGATAAATATGACCGTACGAGAGCAGAAACTCCTATTTTTAAGCGGTAGTGAACAACAAGCTATTCAAGTAATCGCAATTTTCGAAAGTTTACTTGAAGATATCCGCAAAGATAAAGAGATTAATGAACGTGATTTTAGATATCTAGCTACTCAAAGTGAACAAAATAAAAGTGTTTTGCAAAAAAACAAGAATACCCCAGTAGGGAAAACATTCAATTCGAAATTAATCTATCCCAAAACGATTGGACAAGCACGATTAGTCAAATCTTTTAATGATTATGACATTACCTTTGCGATTGGTCCGGCTGGTACTGGAAAGACTTATCTTTCTGTTGTTTACGCTACAACTTTGCTTAAGCAAAACGATATTAAAAAAATCATACTAACCCGACCTGCAGTTGAAGCAGGAGAAAGTCTTGGTTTTTTACCAGGAGACCTTAAAGAAAAAGTAGATCCTTATCTAAGGCCAGTATATGATGCTCTCTATGATTGTTTAGGATTAGAACAAGCTCAAAAATTAATGGAAAAAGAGATCATCGAAGTTGCCCCATTAGCATATATGCGTGGTAGAACACTTGATGATGCTCTGATCATTCTTGATGAAGCTCAAAATACTACTTTGGCACAAATGAAGATGTTTTTAACAAGACTTGGTATCAAATCAAAGATGATCATCAATGGCGATATCACTCAGATTGACCTTAAAAATAATCAATCAGGATTAATTGCGGCTATTAAGATTCTAGAAGATATAAAAGAGATAAATTTTGTATATCTTGATAGTAGTGATGTTGTTAGACATCCATTAGTTCAAAAGATAATTGAAGCATTTAAAGAGGTTTGAGTATGATAACATTTAATGTTGTAAATATGACAAATGAAGAAGTAACTCCATATACAATATTTTTTAGTGCTATATGTCAAAAAGTAGTTGAACACTTAAAGATAGCTAAGCCTTATGAGTTAAGCATAATATTTGTCGATGATGATAAGATCAAAGCGATCAATCGTGATTATCGTGGTATTAATGAAATAACTGATGTCATTTCATTTGCGGCGCTTGATGATCAAACAATGTTTGTATCCGGTGATGATAATGAATTAGGTGATATTTTTATCGCTATCAATGCGATCAAACGTCAAGCAGTGCTGTACCAACATTCTGAGCTACGAGAAGCGAGTTTTCTATTTACACATGGTTTACTTCATCTGTTAGGTTATGATCATATAGACAAACAAGAAGAACAAGCGATGTTTGCTCAGCAAGATTTGATATTAGATGATATAATTAAAAGGTAAAAACAATTGATACCAGGAGGTAAAAATGGAATATAACAATTTAGTAAATGAAGCATTTAAAGCGATGACAAATGCTTATGCTCCTTATTCAAATTTTCATGTAGGGGCGTGTGTTTTATGTAAAGATGGCAAAATGTTTTATGGTGCAAATATTGAAAACGCCAGTTATGGCGCTACTAACTGTGGTGAAAGAAGCGCTATTTTTGCGGCTTACTCAAACGGTTATCGCAGTGATGATATAGAAGCTATCGCTATTGTAAGTGATGGTAAAAGAATAGCTGGTCCTTGTGGTATCTGTCGGCAAGTTCTATCTGAACTATTAAATCCAACAACACCAATAATTTTAGCGATAAAAGATGAGATAAAAGTCATGAACATGCAAGAACTGCTACCTTATTCTTTTGGCAAAGAGGATTTAAAATGAGTTTTAAATCAGGCTTTATAGGCATTATTGGTAAACCAAATGCTGGTAAATCTACTTTATTAAATACTTTGATGGATTCAAAGGTTGCGATAACAACCTCAAAACCACAAACTACCAGAAATACGATCAGAGGTATAAAGACTACCGAAGACTATCAAATGGTATTTGTTGATACGCCAGGAATTCATCAAGCTAAACATGAGCTAGGTCGCCAAATGAATAAACAAGCATATAGTACTATAAGTGGTGTTGATCTTATTTACTATATAGTTGATGGAACTAAACAATTCAATAAAAGTGATGAGCGCATCTTAAAGATCATCAATAATGCAAAGCTACCTGTTTTTCTTTTGGTTAATAAACTTGATAAACTAAATGAAAGCGAAAAGTATGAAGCTTTATTAGCGTGGGAAAAGTTTGGTGATTTCGCTGCAATAATCCCAATATCAGCTTTGAAAGATAAGAATACTGAACACTTGTTAGAATTAACGCTTACTTATTTAAATGAAGGTATAATGTATTATCCAAAAGATCAAACCATTGACTATCCAGAAGCGTTTTTAATTCGTGAAATTGTACGTGAGAAAATACTGACATCCACTAATCAAGAAGTTCCATATAGCGTAGCAGTTATTGTTGAAAAGATTAGTTATAAAAATGATGTCATGATCATTAATTGTGTTATTTATGTTGATCGTGATTCACAAAAAGGCATAATTATCGGTAAAAATGGTTCAATGATCAAAAAAATAAGCACCCAAGCACGGCAAGATTTAGAGTATCGTTTTGGTTGTAAGATATTTCTTGAGATATTTGTACGAGTACAAGAAGATTGGCGAAATAAAAACAGACAATTGATCGAACTTGGTTATTTGTCGGAGTGATCAAATGAATGATAAAACAGAAGGTATTATTTTAAAACAAAGTGATTTTAAAGATAATGATTATCTATTAAGAGTTATCACGGTTGATCAAGGTGTAATATCATTAATTGCTAAAGGTGCTAAAAAAGCTACCAGTAAAAATAGTTATGCTTGTTCACCTTTAACACTAGCAGCAATAATCTATGATCAACGTAGTTCTTCATTGCATTTAATGCAAAGTGCAAGCATTATCAATACCTATCGAAATATCAGAGCAGATCTTATAAAAGTTACAATAGCAACTTTGATGTGTGATGTCATCGATATCATAGCGAAAGAGATGATCAATGAAGATGATGACTTCAAATTGCTATATGTTTTGCTTAAAGAAAGTTTAAATCATCTTGATCAAGAGGATAGTAATTACATTGTTTT
>CAZKJS010000054.1:0-4138 GCA_964553255.1 uncultured Erysipelotrichaceae bacterium
TGAATCAAATCAAGAAATAACATACCTCGTCCTACATATTTTTTCGCGATTGAAACTACAAGTCTTAAGTTTGCTGATATCAATCTTCCTTTAGCTTCTTCATCACCTTCTTGTGATCGCTTCGCTATTTCTGGTTCTTCATCAGGTGTAAGTAACGCAACTCTACCAATTTCTTTTAAGTACATTTTTACGGTGTCATTGATCTTAACAAAACTTGAATTAGCAAAACTAGCCTCAATATTCAGAAGTGTTTCACTAATCTCATCATCACTTTCACTATCGCCATCAAATATCTCAAGTTCTTCATCTATTTCTTCACTGATGATCTTTTCAACATCTACGTCTTCATCAATTTCTTCAATATCTTCATCTTCAGTGATCTTAATTTTTTGTTCACTAAACCAATTGTATAGTTCTACCGAGTCAGCATCATCAAGATCAAGATGCTCTAATGCTTCCATAATGTCTTTTTGGTATATTTTTCCATTCAAATTATAATCTAAGATAAACTGTTCTTTAATTTCTTCTAGTGTTTTAAATAACTTCATACTTCCTCCTTATTGAAACTATCTTGTAATCTTATTTTATCTTTTTTTAGTTCTAAGATTTCTTGTAATAGTTTCTTTTTACTATTAGCGTCTGCTTTCAATTTTTGTTGTTTCTTTAAATTCTCGATTTGATCTTCGATAATGGATAGTTGCAATTTGAGATTAGCGTCTGCTAGTGCCTTTTCATTGTAATACCCTGGTAAAAAATCCCATTGGTCTAAATTTAGCACTAAACTACGCATATTATCTTCTTCAATGTAACTTAGAATATCGGCCACTTTAATACTTTCATATTTTCTTGCATACTCAAGTATCATCATTGCCAACTGATTGTTTTCATCTGTTGGAAGAAAACCAATATGCTCAATAAAGTAATCGCAAGCTGTTACGCTATTGATCATTTGTGAAAGTATTTCATATTCCGCTCGCATACGCCCGTTTAAGTTCGATCTTTTGATATTAATTGGATCTCTGGTTTTTGTTACGTTGGCTTTTAAGCTGGAATCAGATAGAAGACTTTTCAATAAGTCACTTTCAAATCCAGTTATCAATGCTAGTTTTTTAATAAAGGTATCTTTATCAAAATTATCCTGTAGCTGATTGATTTCGGTAATGACTTTAGTAGCATAACTCTTTTTTTGGGTATAATTGTTAATATCAATATCTATCAACAAATAATCCATGACAAACTCAATCCAAGTAATATTTTCATTTAAAAGTGATTGTAAATGTTCTTTTCCTTTATCACGAATGATATCATCAGGATCTTTGCCATTTAGATTTGATACTACAAATACATTAAGTCTTGCTTCATTTAAAAGCTTACCATTTTTAAAATTTGCGGCTTGCCCTGCCTTATCCCCATCATAACATAAAACAACATTCTTCGTTACTTGTTTGATCAGTTGTATCTGCTGTTTTGATAGTGCAGTCCCTAGTGTCGCAACTACATTATCATACCCAGCGCGGTATAAAGCGATAACATCGGTAACACCTTCAACTAAGAATAGCTTACCCTGTTTTCTTCCAGATGTTAGGGCATTATGGTAATTATACAAGATATTACCTTTTACATATAAATCTGTCTCACTACTGTTGATATATTTAGGTTCAAACCCTTGATGATAAGTACGAGCAGTAAATGCGATTGGGCTACCATAACGATCATAGATAGGAAAAGTGATCCTATCACTAAAAACATCAACAAGCTGATCATTATCAAGTCTTGATAAATTTAATGTCACTAAATCTTTATCAAGATATCCTTTTGCTTGTAAAAAAGCCGATAAAGCATTTTTATCTGGATTATAACCAATTTTAAACATATCTATAACGCTTTGATCATAACCACGTTTATTTAAGTAGATAAGAATGTCTTGAGCAAGAGCTGATTTAAGTTGATATTGTTGAAATGCGATAGCCTCATTCAATATTTTGAAATAATGTTTGGTTTTATCATCATATCGCTCAAGTAACACATCTTGCGGATTAACGCTAAGCTGTATATGATAGTAATCTGCTACTTTAGCTACAGCATCAACAAACGATATTTTCTCATAATTTTGTACAAAAGTGAAAATATTGCCGCCAGCACCACAAACAAAACACTTATATATTTGTTTATCAACAGAAATAGATAATGATGGATTGTGATCATCATGAAATGGACAAACGGCTGTTAATCCCTTGCCCTTCTTGACTAAAGGAATATAGCGTCCTATCACTTCTGCGATATCGGCTTTACTCCTTACAAGATTGATTTCTTGTTCGCTGATTAATGCCATCAAAACTCCTCTTTAAAATTGTAAATACTTATCAAGATAAGATTTAAGTTCACTTATCTTTATACGTTCTTGAACCATACTATCACGATGACGAATGGTAACAGCTTGATCTTCAAGTGAATCAAAATCATAAGTAATACAGAATGGTGTACCTATTGCGTCATTACGACGATACCTTTTTCCAATACTGCCGGCGTCATCATAGTCACAATTATAATACTTACTTAAATCTTGATATAGAAGTTCAGCTTTTTCGTTTAATTGTTTACTCAATGGTAATATCGCTATTTTTATTGGTGCTAACATTGGATGTAATCTTAGCACGATACGTGTATCTGAATCATTTATGACTTCTTCATCATAAGCGTCAAACACAAAAGCTAACATCAATCTTTCAACTCCAACTGCTGGTTCAACACAATATGGGATGTATCTTTCATTTGTGGCAGAATCAAAATATTCAAGACTTTGTTTACTTTCGTTTTGGTGGCTCAATAGATCAAAATCAGTCCGATCAGCTATTCCCCAAATTTCACCCCAGCCAAAAGAAAATAGATATTCGATGTCACTTGTTCCTTTTGAGTAATGAGATAACTCTTCTTTAGTATGTTCTCTTAAACGTAAGTTTTCCTTGTTGATACCAAAATTCACTAACCAATTCATACAAAAATCTTGCCAATATTTATACCACTGTAAATCCTCATTAGGTTTGCAGAAAAATTCTAGTTCCATTTGTTCAAACTCACGAGTTCTGAATATAAAGTTACCAGGAGTGATCTCATTTCTAAATGATTTACCAATTTGACCTATGCCAAACGGAATTTTCTTGCGTGAAAATCTTTGAACATTTTTGAAATTAACAAACATCCCTTGGGCAGTTTCTGGACGAAGATAAATAGTATTCTTACTATCTTCAATTACCCCTTGATAAGTCTTAAACATTAAATTAAATTGTCTGATATCTGTAAAATCATGACCACCACAGTCAGGACAAGCAATTTTATTATCTTTGATATACTCATTCATCTTTTCATTAGTCCAACCTGATGGGTTTACAGTATGATCACTAGCATTCTCTATTAGTTGATCAGCACGATGACGAGTATTACATTTACGACAATCCATTAATGGGTCAGCAAATGTCTTTAAATGTCCACTGGCAACCCAAACTTGTGGATTCATAAGAATTGCTGATTGTATTTCCACATTATGAGGATTGGTTTGGATAAAGTGAAAACGCCAAGCTTCCTTAATATTATTCTTTAAAGCTAAGCCAAGCGGTCCAAAATCCCATGTATTAGCTAAACCACCATATATTTCTGAGCCTTGATAAACAAATCCCGAAGTTCGCAAGTGATTTACTATCTTTTCAAAACTAAAATTCGTACTAGACATTTGAATTCTCCCTTTACATCTTACTATATTTAACACTATGGTAGTGATTTGTCAATCTGGTTTGATTACTTGTTAATCACTAACTCATTTAAGAAACGCCAACTAGCTAAATTAATATCGCCATATGCGATAAGATAACCATATAAGATAGTTATTATACTAAAATCAAACGGTTCAAATTGCTTTAATATCTTTATATGTTCACAGCTTGCCTTATTTAGAAGTCTAAATTGTTTGAGTTCAACAACACTATTATTTAAACCTTCAATATTACAATTTGAACAAAGAAATCCACCTTCCTTAATTGAGATACAAACAACATGTGAACTGCCACACAAACTACAACCATCAACTTGTGGTGCGATTCCCATCACCTTTAAGATATTACTAATGAATACTCCTAAAACAATG
>CAZKJS010000055.1:0-4094 GCA_964553255.1 uncultured Erysipelotrichaceae bacterium
GTAATAACTCATGGTGGGGTAGGAACGATCATCACCGCTTTAAAGTATGATAAAGTAGTCATCGCTACACCACGCTTAAAAGCTTACAGTGAACATACTAATGATCATCAAGTTGAGATCATTAAAAAATTAAGCCAAGATGGTTGTATCTTACCATTATGGGAAATGAGTAAACTTGAAGATTTACTAAAAGAAGCGAAAAAATTTAAAGCAATGCCATTTAATAGTAATACTACTAATATCATTACGTTGATCAATGATTACATCAAAACTAATAGTTAACTAATAAAGTATTAATAATATATTAATAAACATCGTCCATAATAAAGGACGATGTTTTATGTTACAGGAGGTAATGATGACACTTTTAAATGTTATGAGTTTAAAGAAAGTATACACTACAAGGTTTAAACAGAATCAGGTTTTAGCCCTAAATGAAATAAGCTTTAAGGTTGAAACTGGTGAGTATGTTGCGATCATGGGTGAGTCAGGAAGTGGAAAGACAACATTGCTTAATCTTTTAGCCACGCTTGATAAACCAACATCAGGAACGATAATACTATCAGATCTTGATGTTAACAAGATCAAAGATAAAGATTTAACTGCTTTTAGACGAGATAATCTAGGTTTTGTTTTTCAGGAGTTTAATTTACTTGATACCTTCTCGATCAAAGACAATATCTTATTACCATTAGTATTAAAGAATACACCAGTCACTGAATTAGATAAACGTTTGATGCCACTTGTTAAGGCGTTAAAGATTGAGCATCTATTAAATAAATTTCCTTATGAGGTGAGTGGTGGTGAAAAACAAAGAACAGCAGTAGCGCGTGCTTTGATCAACAGTCCCAAGATTCTTTTAGCTGATGAGCCAACAGGTTCACTTGATTCAAAGGCAACTGATCAACTATTACAGATTTTTAGTGAAGTAAATAAAAATGGGCAAACCGTTTTAATGGTTACTCATAGTATTTTAGCTGCTAGTAAAGCTAATCGCATTCTATTTATAAAAGATGGTAATATCTTTTATCAATTATATCGTGAACAGAAAAATGACCATGAACTATATCAAGCAATAGCATCAGTTTTGACTAGATTGAGTAATGAGGATGAAAATGTTTAAACTATTTTATGTTAAGCTCAGTCTTATCAACATTAAACGTAATAAAGAATTATTTTTACCATACATTTTGACATGGATTATCACTATCAGTATGTTTTATATGATGGGAGCTATTACTTTTAGCACCAACTTAAGTAGTATTGGTGGTGGTGAAGAGATGCGACAGATCCTGGCATTTGGTTTATATGTCATTGGTATTTTTGCGATCATCTTTCTTTTTTACACTAATAGCTTTATCGCTAAAAGACGTAAAAAAGAGATCAGTCTTTACAATGTATTAGGATTTAATAAAAGACAGATCGCTGTAGTATTATTTATAGAAGGCATGATCATCACTATATTAACTTTATTTGTTGGTATTTGTTTAGGTTATGTATTTGGTAAAGGAATCTTTTACTTATTAACTTTATTGTTGAAGGGTGTTTCAAGCTTTGATTTGCATTTCTCATTTATTGCTACACTTTTATCGCTTGTTTTATTTAGTTTTATCTTTTTTATCATCTTAATCTATAATACTATGCAGATTGTGATCAATGATCCTATTGCTTTGTTTACCCAACAAAAAGCTGGTGAGAAACAACCAAGATCAAAATTGATCATAACTCTTATCGGATTTATCAGTTTGATTGCAGGATATTTGATTGCTATGGTGATTGAAGATCCAATCATTGCGCTGGGAATGTTTTTTATCGCTGTTATACTAGTTATGATAGGTACTTATGCTTTATTTACTAGTGGCAGTATAACTATATTAAATGGTCTTAGATCAAATCAGAAATTCTATTATCAAAGTCATCATTTTCCGGTGATATCAGGAATGATATATCGTTTGAAACAAAATGCGATTGGATTGGCTAACATATGTATATTAAGTACTATGGTCTTAGTAACAATCTCAACAACGGTATCATTATACGTTGGTCAAGAACAAGCTTTAAACCAACAGTATCCATATGATGTAGTGCTTTCAACCAGTTCGCAATCAGATCAATATAATAATACGGTATTAAAAGAAGTATATGATTTAAGTGATCAGACGCAAACAGAGTTAAATGATTTTGTGGCTTTTGAATATCTAAATGTTTGGGCAGGTTATCATGATAATAACTTTAAGAGTGATTATGATGAAAGTATAAATAAATATGCGCTTATTACCTTTGTATTACTTGAGCAATATAATGTCATTCATGATCAAAATATGACTTTAGATGATAATGAAGTATTGATCTATGATCCAAGTAATTATTACCAATATGATCATATTATCTATAATGATCATGATATGAAAATAAAAACTAAGCTTAATGATATTAATATAAAAGGTATAGATAATGCATTGATCAGTTCTGTTGACAATTATCTAATAGTGATAGAAGATAAACAAAGCTTGTTAATAGTTACTGATAAAGATATAAGTTCACAGCTTGATTATAAGATCGCTTTTAATATTAGTAATGAAAACGAAAATATCCAAGCATTTAATGATGGATTATACAATGTTGGTGATAATCAAACAAGGTTAAGCGGTAAAAACGTGATCAAAGAATCATTTTATGGTTTGTATGGCGGTTTACTTTTTATAGGTATCTTTTTAGGATCGTTATTTTTAATCGCTACGGCTTTGATCATCTATTATAAACAAGTATCAGAAGGATATGATGATAAACAACGATATCTTATCTTAAAGAATGTTGGTATGAGTGATGCAGAAACAAAAGCTTCAATCAACTACCAAATAAAGATGGTGTTTTTCTTACCACTGCTTTTTGCGATCATTCATATTAGCTTTGCGTTTAAGATGATCACTAAGATGTTAGCGTTATTTGGGCTAAGCGACATCAAACTATTTGTAATATGTACTGTGACAACGGTACTGGTCTTTATCTTGATCTATCGCATTATATATACCCTAACGGCTAGGATCTATTATCGTATCATCGCTTAAATAGGGTAAGATAATATCATAGAGTTTATCATTATCAATAACATAACTTGCGTGATTTTCATGATCAATGATTATTAACTTGTGCTTTAAAATACATTTGGCTATTAACTTAGTGTGACTTAGCCGAATAACATCATCAGCACCAACAATTATTATTACTTCAGTCTTGATTGATCTAAGCTCACTTCTTTTTAACCAAGGATAACTTAACATTAACAAAAGTTTAGGATCCTTGGTTTTTATATACTCGAATAGGTAATAGCGATAAACGTTAAGTTTTAAGCCAAATGGATGAATATTGACACCACTGACAATCAATCTATCAACAAGATTAGGGTATTTGATAGCGAAAAGCAGTGCTATGATACCACCATCACTAAAGCCATAAATGATAGGTTTAAAGATCTTTAGTTTACTAATAAAATGAGCTAGATCAGTAGCCATCAAATCATAACTTAAAGGACAGTTTTGCTCACTTAATCCAAAACCGCGGGTATCAAGTGTAAAGACCTGATGATCGTTTTTAAGTTTACTAACAAGCCCATTAAAAAGGGTATGATCTTCATCATTTCCGTGTAATAAGATTAACGGCTTTTTATCACCAATTACTTCATAGTATAAGGTGATACCATTAACCGTTATTTGCATGATCAGGTATTAAAAGCCCAATAAATGATATCATCACAAAGCGTCATGTTTAGTTTTCGTTGAACCGCAAAAGAGGCATCATTACCAAGCTTGACTTGCGCAAATGGAACTAATCCTTGCTTTATTTGGGTGTTGATCATGAAGCTTTCAAGATCAGTGGCGTAACCTTTTTTGCGATGATTAGGCATCACAAAAAGTAAGCCAATACTTCCTTCAAGATGGGTTCCAATAAAACCAACTAGCTCATCTTTTATAAAGCCACCATACAGATCTTCATCAACTAAATGTTTCTTGATATCATCATCTGGTATTAAATCATAGTTAGGCAGTATAAAATATCTTGTGTAAACGTCCGAAATAGAAAGGGACGAAATTTCT
>CAZKJS010000056.1:0-1815 GCA_964553255.1 uncultured Erysipelotrichaceae bacterium
GTTAGTCATATGGCACCATTTCAAGTGAAGTTACCCCGAAGATTGGACCAACTAGCGGTTACAATAAAGGGTATTTCATTTTAATAAACTAGTGAATGATTATACTTTCATAGCAACATTGTGTTATTTTCTACTCTTACTGTCATTTTCATCATTTTGAAGATTACCATTTCTGACAACAACCAACTTATGGCACACTAACTTGTCAAACAATGCGACTATTGGTGGTAACAGGAATATTGTTAATACCATAGCAATAGCCATTCCTTTTGCAAGTGTTAATACAACTGAAGAGATAACAGGATCTGTGGAGATGAAACCAACAACCGTGGCAACGGACACTAGTAAGATTGAAGAAGTCATAATTGTTTCAATCGAACCTTTATAAGCGACCTTCATCGCATTTAGAATCGATAGTTTTGGTCGTTGTTCACGATAATAACTCGTATATACAATTGAATAATCAATCGCTGAACCCATTAAGATTGCTTGAACGATAATAATCGCAAGGAAGTATATCGGAGTGCCACTGATTGTTGAAATCGATAATGTGAGGAATATCGCTCCTTGTGTAAATAGCACTAGTAGTAATGGAATAAATAATGATCTAAATGCCATCGCTACGATGATGAATATTACGACAATTGAGATGGCAGTTATCAGATTTAAATCGAATCTAAAGCCATTTTTCATTTCTGAGGCAACAGGAATAGTGCCAATCATATAACATTGGATACCGCGACTTGATAACTCGACTTTCAAAGCATCGACATAGGCAATTGCCTCATCATTTGGTACCACAAACGATGTTGTAATAACCATTAATGAGTGTTCATTTCCGATAAATTGATCCCGTGCATAGGTGATAAGTTCATAATTGGCCATAATTTCAGTTTGATATGATGAATCTAGCATCGATGAATATGTTTCATCATTTATAAAATCTTCGACTAAAAATGTCATCAGTTGATCAATTGAAATTGTCCATGTTTCATCATAGTTTGTATTGGATGAGTAAAGAAGAAATGCGATGTTAACCATGCTTGCATCGAAAGTATCACCTAATTCAATCAACAAGTCGCTCATTGAGGCGACATCATATGAGATATTAGCGATTCCTAAATCCATCAGTAACTTAACTTGGACTAATTGTTCTTTTTCGGTATCTGAAAACATCGAAGCGTATGTAGGGTTCACACTAAGCGAATAGGCATAGGACATAAAATTCAATAAAGAGATCGATGATTTAATTGTCTCTGAGCGAGAAAGATAATACATCGATGTGATGATATGTGCTTGTGGGGTACTTATACCGGTAAGAGCGCTTATTTCCGATACTGAATAGATGGTGTTTAGCTTTTCAACATTGGTAAACACTTCAAATTGGGTAATTTGGGTGATGACTTCACTTGTTAGATAATCAGAAAAATCACTTCTTGTCGCTAAATTCTCAATGATAAAGTTAGCCATTTGATTAATCGACATATCTAATAAGGGGCCATCGTGATAAAGATACATCAGTGACTTAATTAAAATTGAATCAATTGAAACAGTTTGTGATAACTCTTCGGCAAGCATGGGGGCCCCTATGGTTGTTTCATATGAATCGATCTTCAATGTTTTTGCATGTCCAAGGGTATCATTTGCAAAGGAAACCATTACTTCTCGATCATCATTATCATATATAACAACAATCTGGCTTTGCGTCGGGAACATCGATTCGACAATTCGATAATCTTGACCGGAGGGATCAAGATAATACATCATCGGAACTTGATAATTCAAATAGGTACTCGCACCAAATAGCACTACGAA
>CAZKJS010000056.1:1825-4081 GCA_964553255.1 uncultured Erysipelotrichaceae bacterium
TAACCTTCAAACTTATTGATGTTACGACTACTTTTATAGCCAAAATTGGCAATTTTTCCCATTTTGAACTCAAGGGCTCGCTTTTTGGTTTTATCAATGAGGCGATGGCACATGATTACTAATGCCGGAAGAACCATAAAGGTTGTCAGTAGACTAAAGAAGATACCTTTAGCTAATACAACACCGATGTCAAATCCAAATGAAAAGCTCATGAATAAGAGACTTAATAAACCCATAATTGTGGTAACTGACGAAGATAGAATTGTCTTGCCACTTTGTGATATTGCTGTTTTCATCGCTTCAATTGGCGAACTACCATTCTTATTTTGACGGTAACGATTCATAAGAATAATTGAATAGTCGATGGAAAGCACTAACTGCAAAATAGAAGCAATCGCAAACGTGATGTTTGATACTGAAGGAAACATAATGTTGGTGCCCATGTTCAGTAACACCGCCGTCCCAATCGTTACCATGAAGATGAGGGGTTCAACCCAAGATTTGCTTAATATTAATAAGACGATAAATAAGATGATACCACCGACAAGAACCATCATCGTTAAATAATCAGTTCGTGCTTCGACAATATCACCTGAATAATAGGCCGGATAGTCATTCAATAATGACTTGACATTTTTATAGGTCGATGATGCTAAAAGTGAAGATGAACTCTCAGGTACATTGATTATGAATAATGAGTTATTACCCTGATTGTAGGTCGGGCTATATTTATCATAACTAACACTAATGCCATTATTAAGGTTTGATAAAATCGCATAAACATCGTCTTTTTGCGAGTCATTGAGGCCGGTAATCATTACTTTTAGTGTGCTCGACTTCTTAATTGAAAACTCTTCATCAAGAATATTTAGTCCAATGACGATATCTGAATCTTTGGGAAGATATGCGGTCATATCATAATTGATGTTTACATAAGGAATAAAAAAACCACTTAAAACCGTAAGAGCGGTAAATAATCCAAGAAACCAGTAGCGAAATTTGACGATAAAAGATGATATTTTTGTCATGTAATGATACCCAAACCATAATTTGCTTTAACTGACACAAAGGATTATAATATACATGTGTTGCACAAAAGCACATATGTTGCGAATACATTGTACCTATTTGGCTAGTTGCTAAACATTATGAGCATACTTTGTTGAAAAACGATGCCCACGACATGATATTGTAGGAGACAAAATGGACAATAAAATCGATCAAAGAACGATGTTAACAAAGCGATTACTAAAAGATAGCTTTGTCAAACTACTTAAAGAAAAAAGCATTTACAAAATAACAGTTAGAGAAATATGTGAAGTAGCGGAAATAAACCGCTCGACTTTTTATCGCTACTATGACGATCAGTTTGCATTGCTTGGAGAGATGGAAACACAAATACTACAGGAACTATATACAAGTCTTGATAAGTCGCTTAAATCCAATCAGGAAAATAGTTATCAATTACTAAATTTGATACTTTCAAAACTAGAAGAAGATGTCGCCTTTTCAATATTATTAGTTAATAACAATGTTGATGCCGAATTTCCTAATCGATTATTAAATTCTCCTCAAATTCGTGAATACCTAGTTTATCAACTTCAAATCAGAAACCACGTTTTATCAGAAGTCGAAATCGATTATATCGTCGTCTTCCTAACATATGGATGTTATCGCATCATCCAAAAATGGCTCAATAATCCCAAACGCGAACCCGTTAATGTCATGGCTAAAACGATGTCGATATTCATCAACAAAGTCATTGGTAGCTAACAATTAAACACTTAATTTTGGTATCTTTGATAATTACTAGTAGTTATATACCAATGGTTAATCATTAATAAAGCACCGAGATTATCTTTACAATTATTGTGATCAATCAAAATATTTTTTTTTGAAAAGAATTATTGATACATTTTGCAGATCTTTTACTTTTGCTAAATTCATTTTGCTATATGCTTTCATGCAATATGCATTAAACAAACCATTGATTACAGATTCTCAAATGAGCGAGAGAATTAGAATAGTGAATAATTTGATTTCGAACTCTAATGATGAAATGAATGATAGCGAGAATCGTGTTGGTGGTAACCGATTGCCAAGTATACTGGAGCAAACTAAATCAATAATTATTAATGGTCAAATAGTAGATAATATTTTGATTAATTTCAATTCTACCCAATTAGAAGAAGAGAAAGCCAAGATTGCTTGGAGGCTAAACCATCCAACTCAAATTTATTCATTAAACAAATTAGA
>CAZKJS010000057.1:0-3516 GCA_964553255.1 uncultured Erysipelotrichaceae bacterium
TGAGCAGTATTAATAGTTATACCACGAGCTTTTTCTTCTGGAGCACCATCGATTTCGTCATATTGCATGACTTTGGATAGACCTTGTTTAGCTAAAACTGTTGTTATAGCAGCAGTCAATGTGGTCTTACCAT
Organism: uncultured Erysipelotrichaceae bacterium; assembly: GCA_964553255.1. Lineage (GTDB taxonomy): Bacteria > Bacillota_I > Bacilli_A > Erysipelotrichales > Erysipelotrichaceae > JAQUCI01. Next base: position 134 of record CAZKJS010000057.1, read on the forward strand.
GGTCAACGTGACCAATTGTACCAATATTGACATGGGTCTTAGATCTGTCAAATTTTTGTTTTGCCATCTTGCAAATTCCTCCTGTTATATATAATTTTTTATCAACTATATTCTAAGATAAACGCCCTAATAAATCAATCTTTATTATTGTTAGGCTTTTTTCTTAACTACCTTCTCAAGAATGCTTTTTGGTACTTCGCTGTAGTGATCAAACTTCATCGAATAGTTACCACGGCCCTGAGTAAATGATCGTAAATCTGTAGCATAACCAAACATTTCAGATAGTGGCACCATTGCTTTTACGATAACAGATTTGCCTCTTTCTTCTTGATCAGTAATTTGACCACGACGTCCTGATATATCACCCATAACACTACCCAAGTATTCAGCCGGTGCTGTAACTTCAAGTAGCTCAATTGGTTCTAATAAGACAGGATCACATTTCTTAGCAGCTTCTTTTAATGCCATACTAGCGGCTACTTTAAACGCCATTTCATTGGAGTCAACTTCATGATATGAGCCTTCAAACAAAGTAGCTTTCAAATCAATTATCGGATATCCAGCAACCAAGCCGTTACCAAGCGCAGCCATTAAACCATCTTGAACTGGTTTGATATATTCTCTTGGAACCGTACCACCAACAACAGCATTAACAAACTCAAATCCTTTGCCTTTTTCATTTGGTTCAAATCGAATCCAAACATGACCATATTGTCCACGTCCACCAGATTGACGAACAAACTTACCTTCACACTCAGCACTTGTTCTGATCGTTTCACGATAAGCAACTTGCGGAGCACCAACATTAGCTTCAACCTTAAACTCACGACGCATTCTATCAACAATGATATCTAAGTGTAATTCACCCATACCACTAATGATCAATTGCCCAGTTTCGTCATTGGTATATGTTCTAAAAGTTGGGTCTTCATCAGATAACTTCAATAATGCTTGATCCATCTTATCCGCATCATTTTTTGATTTAGGTTCAATCGCAACCGATATTACCGGTTCTGGGAAAATCATTGATTCCAAAATAATAGGATTATCAAGATCACACAATGTATCGCCAGTAGTTGTGTTTTTCAACCCTACTACCGCTGCAATATCCCCAGCATGAACTTCATCAATGTCTTGACGATGATTAGCATGCATTTGTACTAAGCGACCAAAACGTTCTTTATTGCCACGAGTTGCATTTAACACATATGTTCCTGCTTTTGCTGAACCAGAATATACACGGAAATATGTTAATCTACCAATAAATGGATCTGTCATTACTTTAAAAGCTAAAGCAGAGAATGGTTCTTCATCACTACTGTGTCTTATACTTTCTTTACCATCAAGTAACTTCCCTTTAATACTAGGAACATCTAATGGACTTGGTAAATAAGCGACAACAGCATCAAGCATTGCTGTAACACCTTTATTTTTATAAGATGCTCCACACAAAACTGGAAAGAACTCACCCGTACAAACTCCTTTACGAATTACATTTTTAATTTCTTCTACTGTAGGTGTTTCACCTTCAAGTATCTTCATCATAAAGTCTTCATCATAGTCAGCTACCATTTCGAACAATTGTTGACGATATTTCTCAACCATTTCTTCCATATCTGATGGTACACCATCAGTGATTTTGTCAGTCTTAGCTAAGTCGGTAGGAAAATGATGAGTTTTCAACTCTATTAAATCTACAAATCCGTCAAAGTTAGCTTCTGCACCAATTGGTAGTTGAATCGCTGCCGCTTTAGCACCAAGTTTATGCCCTAGTGATTCAAGTGACATATAGAAACCAGCTCCGGTCGCATCCATTTTATTAACAAATACGATACGCGGTACGTTATATTTGGTAGCTTGGAGCCAAACCGTTTCTGTTTGCGGCTCTACTCCGCTTTTTGAATCTAGTACTGCTACCGCTCCATCTAAAACCCTAAGTGAACGTTCAACTTCAACTGTGAAGTCGACGTGACCTGGTGTATCAATAATATTAATTCGACATCCCTTCCACTGCGCTGTGGTTGCTGCCGAGGTAATAGTGATACCTCTTTCTTGCTCCTGTGCCATCCAGTCCATTGTGGCTGCACCATCATGAACCTCCCCAATTTTATGAGTACGGCCGGTATAAAACAAGATTCTTTCGGTAGTGGTAGTCTTGCCCGCATCGATGTGGGCCATAATTCCGATGTTTCTTGTATTTTCTAGTGAAAATTCACGTGCCATAGCGAGCACTCCTTTCCTTTACCTAATGTTACCAACGATAATGCGCAAATGCTTTGTTGGCATCAGCCATCTTGTGAGTATCTTCTTTTTTCTTAACAGATGAACCGTTGCCGTTTGCAGCGTCGATGATCTCCCCTGCTAAACGTTGTTCCATTGTTTTTTCATTACGTAAACGTGAGTAGTTTACAACCCAACGCAAACCTAATGTTAAACGTCTTTCTTTAGAAACTTCAATCGGTACTTGATAGTTTGAACCACCAACACGACGAACCTTCAACTCTAACATTGGCATGACATTCTCTAACGCTTGTTCAAAGACTTCCATCGGTTGACGTCCTGTCTTTTCTTCAATAATATCGAATGCATTGTATAAGATCGTTTGTGCGACTCCTCTTTTGCCGTCGTACATGATCTTGTTGATTAAACGCGTAACCAGCTTTGAGTTATATATTGGATCAACCAATACATCTCTTTTGGCTATATGACCTTTTCTTGGCATTTAACTTACCTTCCTTTCAGTGTAGCGACTAGCCATTTTGTTTTTGAACTTTTGCACCATATAAGGAACGACTTTGACGACGTCCTTCAACTCCAGCACAATCCAAAGTTCCGCGGATGATGTGATAACGAACACCCGGTAGATCCTTAACACGACCACCTCTGATCAAGACAACACTGTGTTCTTGAAGGTTGTGACCTACTCCAGGGATGTAAGCAGTAACTTCCATGCCGTTGCTTAAACGAACGCGAGTATACTTTCTTAACGCTGAGTTTGGTTTTTTCGGTGTCATTGTACCAACACGGGTACAAACGCCACGTTTTTGAGGTGAAGTTAATTCAGTCGGACGTCTTTGCAATGAGTTATATCCTCTGTTTAAAGCAGGTGATTTTGATTTCCATACTTTATTTGTACGACCATTACGAACTAATTGATTAATTGTAGGCATTACTTTCTCCTTTCGCTTCCTTTGCACACGTTTCCTGGTGTGCCTAACTCTTACATTAATATAGTTCCCATAAATGGAAACTGTACTATTTAATAGCCTTTACATTTTAATACGCCATTTGCCAATTGTCAACAAGGATATTAACAATATAATACTTAACTTAAATACCAACTTAAACGCAACACCTTGTAGCTTTTACATGAAATAAGCGAT
>CAZKJS010000058.1:0-3333 GCA_964553255.1 uncultured Erysipelotrichaceae bacterium
ACTCTAGTAATTAAGTCATCTTTTTATAAATCAGCATTTACTATTAGAATTCACGGATATTTAATTAGGGTTATAATATGTGTTTTAGATCTTTAACTTGATATATTCTTTGACATAGGACATCCGTGTCAACATTTATGTAGGGATAAGCCCAAATCGCATGCATACCGGCATTTAATGCCCCTTCAATATCGTTATATAATGCATCACCTACATATACACACTCATCAGCTTTGATGTTAAGTCGCTCTAATACGATATCAAATATCCTCTTATCAGGCTTATGAAACCCATAAGTACCTGAAATGATGATATCTTCAAAATAATCTCTGATATTAACAATATCTACTTTATTATTTTGTGAACTCACTGAACCATTAGTTAATAAAGCTAATCGATACTTCTTTTTTAGATAATCAAGTGTCTCGATAGATTGATCAAATAATTCGGTGTAACGCCAAAGATTTTCCTGCCATATTTTCTCATAGTGTTTCCAATCACGACCTTCAATCGTTGTAAAAGCAGCGTATTTACCAAAGCTACTCTCTTTAGGTTCATGTCCTTCTCTATCCCAGTTATAAAGTTTATCAAGCGCATCTTTACGAACCTCTTCATCAAACTCATTCGCAGGAAAATCAAGATCAACCATTTCACTCATCAAGCCTAAAGCCGCTTTCTGGCGATCAATAAGGGTATTGTCTAAATCAAATAAAACAACTTTTAACTTAGACATTATATCCTCTGATCTTTGTTTCAAGATAAACTTGAGCTTTAGCAGCTTCAACATAAGGTTTAATAAAAAGTGATGCCAAATTAAAGGTAATGATATTTAGTAAATACCAACCAAAGAAGGATAAGTCTAAAACAAATAGATCAAACTTCATTCCTCTTGTCATTTCTTCACTCTTACGAAGAACCTCACCATATGTTAGATTAGGTTGATCATCAAGCAAATACGGAACAAAACTGTATGCATAACTTTTGATTATCCCAGGAATAACTAACAACAACCCCCATAAAAAGACATAGAAATCACGTAGCAACATAGTTACCACAGCATTACGATAGTACTTTCTAAACGGCGTGATCAGATCATCAAGACTATGACGGTCTTGGCTGGCACGTATAAAATAATTATAACAACCTACCATTACCGGATTAGCGATAAAGATTTTAAAGATCAAACTGAAAACAAAAGCGAAAAAAGCCAATACCCCTAAAAAACCTAGTAAACGGCGCATACTGATTGACATACCCATGATAACTATTTGAGCATTATCGATAACCCCACGATATTGCATATGATTCACTGAGTTATTGCCTAGGTTATATTTAAAGCTAATAATTTCACCCGACAACAACAACATGATAAGCCCTACCACAAATAATAACCAATAATATTTCTTTAGAACTTCTTTTGCTTTAGTTTTAATATATACACGATCAAACATAGTAACACCTCTTATTTTTTGATTATACCACAATACAACACACTATTGACCACTGTTTTTGTGTGGTTGGGGATATCGGTATTGCTTACCCAAATAATTTTCCATTATAACTTCTTTATCATTTATCGATACAACATAGTTGTAATTGACTGGTATCTTACCACCACCACCTGGTGCATCTATCACATACCTAGGTAATGCAAAACCAGATATAAATCCAGTTAGCTCATGCATGATGTTTAACCCTGTTTCAACCGGTGTACGAAAATGACTAATGCCTTTGCTAAGATCACATTGATATAGATAATACGGTCTTATTCTAATCTGAACAAGTTTTAATAATAGTTCTTTCATTGTATCAGTATTGTCATTAATCCCTCTTAACAAAACACTTTGATTGCCAAGTGGTATACCTGCATCTACTATTTTTAAACAAGCTTTTTTCGCTTCCTCTGTAATTTCTTTAGGATGATTGAAATGAGTATTGATCCAAATTGGATGATATTTCCTTAACATTGTCACTAATTCATCAGTAATTCTCATTGGTAAGACAACTGGAACTCTTGTACCAATTCTTATCACTTCAACATGTTTGATTGCTCTAATGGCACTAATTATATGTTCAAGCTTGCTTGTTGCCATTACCAAAGGATCTCCCCCTGATATCAAAACATCACGAATTTCTTCATGTTGCGTGATATATATAACCGCGTCTTGTAAAGTTTTTTCATCAATTACCTGATCAATTTCACCAACTACTCTACGCCGTGTACAATGACGACAATACATCGCACATTTAAAAGTTACTAAAAATAATACCCTATCTGGATAACGATGTACCAGATTTTTGACCGGACTTTCAGCTTCTTCATCAAGTGGATCTAACATATCATCATCATAAAGATATGTTTCATTAATTGTAGGAACTGCTTGTTTTAAGATAGGATCATTACTGTCATTGGGATTTATCAAAGATAAATAATAAGGTGTTATTGCCATTCTGAAATATTTAAGACAGGTGTCTATCTCATGTTGCTGCTTCAAACTTAAAGGCAAAAATGCTCTTAAGGTTTCAGATGAAGTGACACAATTAGCGACTTGCCATTGCCAATTTTGCCATTGACTTTCATCAACATTAAATTGCTTGATCATTAGTTTGTTTCACTTTCAAAATTTAATTTGTAACGGCCAACAGCACTCATAAGGATCAACTTGATCAATGTTTGATAATCGACGTTGTTGAAAGCTGCTAACATCGGATAATCACTATAGCCATAAGCTAAACCTGGTAAGGGATTAATTTCAATAAAATATACTTGTTCATCTTTTGAAACTCTAAAATCAATTCGTGCAAAATCTAAGCATCCTAAAATATCAAAAATCTTTTCAGCATCTCTCTTCATCTTTGCGATTATATTTTGACTTATTGAACTTGGGCATTGATAAGTAAGGTATTTATCATACTCTTGTTGTACTGCATAACTATAAATATTAAATTCATTTTTATTTCGATAAACGATTTCCATTGGTTCAAAAACACGCTTTGCTCTACCATTCCCCAAGATACCCACGGTAAACTCACGGCCATCAATAAACTCTTCAATCAACATATCACAGTTGTAGACGGCGTTGCTTTCTTGTAAGACATTTAACACTTCTTTTTTGTTTCTTACAATACTTTTAAAATTAACGCCTTTACTTGATCCTTCTGCGTTTGGTTTAACAATTAGTGGATATTTTAATGTGCTTGTTTGTGGTTTAAGATCACCAGCTTTTACTAATGAGTAACGAGGTGTTTTAATATGATAAGTTGATACTAATCGTTTAGTCAAAGCTTTATCCAACGCAATGCACAATGTAGTTTCATCAGAACCAGTAAAGG
>CAZKJS010000059.1:0-3101 GCA_964553255.1 uncultured Erysipelotrichaceae bacterium
TTTTCTCAAATTAAAAGTACACCCTTTTTTTAGAGTGTACTTGTCATCAGTCTGAATAAGCCGAAATATTCGGCTTATTCTACTTTATAAGTGAATTATAGCTTGAATAAATGTATAATATGATAAAAGAATCAAAGGAGGACATTTATGGGACTAGATTATGTAAAAAATAATCTTCTTCTCTATGTGGGTTTAATGATGTCAACGTTTATTATCGCTCAATCAACTTTTTTCATCATTAAAGCATATAAACAAGGATTGAAGATTGGTTTAAGCAAAGATAGACTTAAGAAAGTCATAACACAAAGTGCCATCTTTACGATCGTACCTTCATTATCGATTTTACTAACGATCATCACACTTTCAAGATCATTAGGTATTAATCTGCCCTGGATTAGGTTGAGTGTAATTGGTGCTATAACTTATGAAGTACCCGCCGCTACCAGTGCAGCTGGTGTGTTCGGTTATGGTGTTGGCTCAGCAATAAACGATGCGAGCGCTTTTTCAACAATTGCCTGGGTAATGACTGTCGGTTCATTCTTACCTTTAATACTAATACCGTTGTTTCTTAAGAAAATTCAAGGTCAATTGGATAAGATAAAAGCCAAGGACAAGAAAATGAGTGAACTGATTACTAACGCAATCTTTTTAGGAATGATAGCTTCTTTTCTTGGTTATGGTATTGCCGGCAGTACCAGTAATGGTGTTGTTTATGGTTCAATCATATCAATACTTTGTCTTTTAACAAGTGCGTTTGTAATGATGATAATCGGTTATCTGATCAAGGTACGCAAAATATTATGGTTAGAAAATTTTGCACTACCCTTAAGTATGATCATTGCGATGGCAAGTGCAATTCTTTATTACAACATTCTACCACCAGATTTAGCCACTTGGTTGATACCAGGTTTATTTTAGGAGGAAATCATGGAAAAAACTTATTATGAAAAAGTACACATTTATGGCAGAGTTTGGATGATCATTGGTTTACTACTATTCATCGCAGTACCACTTACCATCTCTTTATCACTAGATGCTTGGCCAACAATTGGTCAATTTCTTGAAGGATACTTGCCAATTTTAGCATTATTTGGACCTATCGCAATTATCGAGATCATTACCTATACGCCAATGTTAGGTATTGGTGGTACTTATTTAGGATTTGTGACTGGTAATCTTTCAAACCTGAAAGTTCCATGTTCAATCAACGCTATGCAAAATGCTGATGTAGCTATCGGTAGTGATGAAGCAGAAGTGATAAGCACAATAGCTATTGGCGTGAGTTCAATCGTAACCACCATAATTTTACTTATTGGGGTTATTGGCTTTTCATCAATCATGCCAATTCTAAACTCAGAAACACTTGCTCCAGCCTTCGCGAATTTACTACCTTCATTATTTGGTGGTCTTGCTGTTGTTTTCATTGCCAAAAACATCAAGATTGCTGTCGTTCCAATTTTATTTGCTTTGATTCTATTTATCATTTATCCTGGTTTTCCAGTAAGTATCTTAATTCCTATTGAAGCTATCATCGCTATTGGTATAACCCTATTTCTATACAAAAAAGGAAAGATATAATGGTGACAATATGCAATATATACTACTAGCATTATTATTCTTTATCTGTTTTTTAATCTATCGAGCCCTTAAGTTTAAGCCTTTACCTTCTAGATTTGAAGCACTAGACAAAGTAGCGTTTGATCAAGATGAAGCTATCAATAACTTAAGAAAAATGATTCAAATACCAACGATCAGCAACAGCGATTATACAAAGTGCGATCAAAAACAATTCAAACATTTCGCAGAACTACTTGTCGAATTATATCCCAATGTCAATAAACATTGTGAAAGAAAGCTACTTGGTAACACTGGTATTCTTTATCACTACAAAGGCAAGAGTGCCGCTAATCCAACTGTTTTAATGTCCCATTATGACGTTGTGCCAATTGGTGATATTGATAAATGGGAACATCCCCCTTTCAGTGGAGAGATTGTTGATAATTGCTTATGGGGACGTGGTACACTTGATACTAAAATTACTTTGATGGCGACACTACAAGCTACAGAGGCTCTTTTAAAGAAAGGGTTTGTACCTGAAAACGATATCTATCTTTCTTTTTCTGGTGATGAAGAGGTAGCTGGTAAAAGTGCTGAAACAATTGTTGATCATTTAGCCAAACAAGGCATAAAGCCTGGTTTGGTAGTTGATGAGGGCGGAGCAATCGTTAAAGATATTTTCCCAACCGTAACTAAGGATATCGCCGTTATTGGAATAGGTGAAAAAGGAATCATGGATGTTAAATTTACTGTAAAAGGCAAAGGCGGACACGCCTCAACTCCACCTATTCATACAGCACTTGGCGAGCTAGCAATGGTAATAAACCAATGTGAGAAAAAGCCGTTTAAATCGCACTTAAGCCCTCCAATAATAGGTCTATTAGATCGCGTTGGTCGTCACGCAAGTTTCCCATTTCGATTATTATTAGCCAATATGTGGTTGTTTAAAGGATTATTATTATTTGCATTTAGTAAAATGGGTGGCGAACTTAAAGCAATGATTCAAACAACACAAGCATTTACAATGGCAAATGCCAGCCAACAAGCAAATGTATTACCTAATCAAGCTCAAGCTGTTGCTAATTATCGTTTGATCAACAACGACTCTCCAGAAGCAGTAGTTCAACATCTAAAAGCAGCTACTAAAAATATCAATGTTGATATTGAAGTAATTCACTCATCAGTTGCATCACCTTATACCGATATCAATAACGACTCTTATAAACGCGTTGAAAAAGCAATCAATCAAGCATGGTCAAACGTTATCGTTAGTCCTTATTTAATGATTGCAGCAAGTGATTCACGTCATTTTTGTAAAATATCAGATAATGTCTGTCGCTTCTCTGCCATGCGTCTAAACAAAGAACAACGTGGTTTGATTCATAATTACAACGAGCGTATTGAACTATCAATGATAAGTGAGTGTGTTAAGTTTTACTTAAACTTGATTCAACTTTCATAACAAAAGGATATCCACTCGGATATCCTTTTCAGACTGATGACAAGTACACTCTATAAAAAGAGTGTACTTTTAGTTTTAGAAA
>CAZKJS010000060.1:0-2626 GCA_964553255.1 uncultured Erysipelotrichaceae bacterium
TGTCCTCTTCTTATCTACTAAAATTTTACCATTATCTTGCCTTTCTTTATAGTTTTCTTCTAACCAAATAAAAAAGACTGTTAACTTATTTTGTCAACAGTCTGAACAAACAGAAAGTTTGTTGGGTTTTTTATTTAGCTAACTTTCATTTATGTATCATAAGCGTTATACTTATTGTTAGAAAGAAGAGGTGCATCATGTATAAATATGCATATATGAACAAAGTACAAGAATTAATGGATAAGATCTATGAAACACAACAGGAAGTTATTGATGATCTAGCCATAAGATTCGCAGAAAACATCAAAAACAATCGTATTATTCATGTTTTTGGTACTGGTCATTCTCACATGATCGGAATTGAGCTGTTTTGTCGGGCTGGGGGATTGGGTAATGTTAATGCCCTACTTGACCAAGATGTATTAACCAGTAACGGAGCACGTCGTAGTGGTGCAATGGAAAAAGTTTCTGGTATATCAGATATCCTGTATGATCAATATAATATTAAAGCTGGTGATATTATGATCATTACTTCAAACTCAGGTCGTAACGCTATGCCAATCGAAATGGCATTAAGAGCAAAAAAAGAAGGTGTTTATACCATCGCAATGACAAATTTAAAGCAATCAGAAAAAACCAGTAGTCGTCATGCCAGTGGCAAGCGCTTATTTGAATGTGTTGATTGTGTTATCGATAGTTGTGTACCTGAAGGTGATAGCATGATGACAGTTGGTAATGTTAAAACAGCTCCTGGTAGCACTGTTAGTGGTGTTATCGTCTTAAATACCATCGTAAATGAAGCATTACAGATTTTAGCTAAAGAAAACGTTGAATTACCTGTGTTCCAATCACAGAATGTTGACGGTTTTAATAATGATGCGATTTATGCTAAATATGCAGATAGAGTAAAACATTTCTAATAGTATCTAATTAACGCATTTGCGTGAAAAGGAGATAATGATGAAAGCTTGGGAAAGATATTTTGAAACAATCAATGAAGTAGTTGAAGACGTTAAGAAAACACAGGGCGATAACATTATGAAAGCCGCTGAACTTTGTGCTGATGCGACAATCAAGGGTGGTATCATATATGCGTTTGGCTGTTGGCATTCATTGTTAATCGCAGCTGAAAATTTTTATCGAGCAGCATCGCCTGCCAATTATGCGGCTTTAGCAGTACAGAGTATTAACGGTACGATTGAACTATCCAATGAAGGAAGACTAGAAAGTTGTTATGGTATTGGAGATTCAATCGTAGATTATCATCGCATTGATCCCAAAAAAGATGTTTTAATTTGTATATCAAACTCGGGAAATAATATCGTTACTGTTGATGCAGCTTTACGTGCAAAAGAAAAGGGCATTCCCGTTATTGCGATCACGTCGGTGGAATATGGTGATTTGATGATAACTAAACATCAAGCTGGTAAGAAACTTAAGGATATTGCTGATGTGGTCATTGATAACAAATGTTTGATTGGTGATGCAGCGGTCGCTATTGAAGGGCTAGAAGTAATGGCGGGACCTGTTAGTGGCATATCAATGAATTACATTTTATCTTCACTATTGGTACAAATGTCCGAAATAGTTATCGAAAAGGGTCATAAGCCAGAAGTTTACTACAATGGACACGTTTTATCGATGACGGAAGAAGCTAAAGCTAGATTCGAATGGTTAAAAGGTGTAGACGCTGAGAAGCACAATGGTGCTTTTGTAGAGAAATATTTCTATCGGATAAAGTCATTATAATTGATGTTAATGCGTTATTTCACATAATTGTCACACAATTTTATTGACATTATGAAAGCGTTTAACTATAATCAAAAAGAAGGAGGTTCACATTTATATGAACACATTTCTATTAGCCACTTTATTAGGCTTGTGGTCAGGTATCGCTATGGTTTTCAACCTTATGGGACTTGGCTTAAGAACAGCTCTGATAAATGGTATTATCGCTGGTTTATTAGTGGGTAATGTCGGCTTAGGTTTCGAAATTGGTGCTACAACAACATTGATGGGCATTGGTTTCTATACTTATGGCGGAGCTACAATCCCTGACTATGTAACCGGAGCGATCTTCGGTGTAGTTGCTGCTGCTGAAACAGGAGACAGCGCCATCGGTTTGACAATCGCTATCACATTGTCATTGTTGATGACTCAAATGGATATTTTGGGAAGAGCAACAACAACCGTATTCCAACATGCTGCTGACAAGGCTTTGGCTAGCAATAGCTTAGGCGCATTCGAAGGTTGGACACTAGCTGGTTCAATTCCTTGGATGTTGTCACGTGCTGTTCCAGTATTCGTAGGCGTATTGTTGAAAGACAATCTTGGTGCTTTAGCTGAATTATCAGAAAAGATCAAATGGTTTACAACTGGTTTACAAGTAGTAGGTAGAGCATTACCTGCAGTAGGTTTCGCTTTATTGCTATCCTATATGGATATCAAAAAATTCTGGCCGTTCATGATTCTTGGTTACGTTCTATTTGCTTACATGAACGTTCCGACTATCGGTTTAGCTTTAGTTGGTGTAGTATCAGGTTTCCTTTACACTAACAAAAAAGGAGGAGCATAATTATGGCAAGAACAAATAAGAAATTATCAAAGAGTGCTATTTCTAAAGCAT
>CAZKJS010000061.1:0-2497 GCA_964553255.1 uncultured Erysipelotrichaceae bacterium
ACAAATATGAATGGTATGAAAGAATATAATTTTGATAGCGTAGATAGTTCGGCTTGGACTTCTGGTACAAGATTTGGACACGTTTATAAATTTAATGGTGAAACAATGTTGAAGTTTAGTAAGAAAGTAGGTCAAAAAGTAAAGAGTCATATAACAGCAATAAATAATTTTAAAGAATGGGTTAAATTTGCTGATTATATGGAAAGTTATAATTTAAAAAGTGGTATAATAAACTAATTAATATTTAATAGAGGACACCTATGAAAAAAACAATAAACCAATTGACTAAAAGTCAATTATACGCAGTACTAACTGGTATTTTTACTGCATCTTTAATTATTTCAAATATACTTGCTTTTAAAGTATTTAGTTTTGGAAAATATATTTTACCAGCAGCAGTTATTATGTTTCCTATCGTATACATAATAAACGATGTTTTATCCGAGATATATGGTTATACGAAAGCTAAGATGGCAATTCTAACTGGATTTGTTATGAATTTAGTCGCTGTAATCGCTTATACAATCGCAATCAAACTTCCTGCTCCTATATTTTTTGAAGGACAAAATGCTTTTGCTATGGTTCTATCAACAAGTTTTAGAGTATTGGTTGCTAGTTTACTTGCTTATTTAGCTGGTGGATTAGTCAATGCTAAGGTATTGGTTAAAATGAAAGAAAATGGAAAAGGTGGTATGTTAGCAAGATTTATGGCTTCAACATTTTTTGGTGAGTTTCTCGATAGTATAATTTTTATAACTATCGCATTTGGATCATCTGTTCCCATTGCTCAAATACCAATGATGATAATCGTTCAAGCATCAGTAAAAACATTATATGAAGCTATTATGTTTCCTATAACTAAAAGAGTAGTATTATCAATTCAAAAATTAAAGGATTAATATGAATTTTAAAAAACTATTAGATACAATTATTTCAACTAATTGGAAAGAATTTTTTTTAGCTATATTAGTTGGTGCTATATTAGGATTTATTTTTTCTAAATTAAAGTTACCAGCTCCCGCTCCATTAGTACTTGTTGGTATCGCTGGTATTATTGGAATTTGGATAGGATATACAATTGCATAATTATTAATAAAAATATGACTAGTGACCAAGACAATATGAATAGAAACCCTACTGGAAAGGGTGGTTTCGGAGAAAGACCTGAAGATATAAATAGAAGTGGTACTTGGAACCCAAGAATGACTTTTAGTTTTCAATACCGACGTTTTATGAATATGACTGTTGAAGAATTTAAGTCTTGGAAAGATTTAACTGCTGATAAAGACAAAACTATGGTAGAGGAGTTAGCTTATGTTGCTGTATTAAAAGCTAGAAGTGACATAAGAGATAGACAAGAAATAACTGACCGAACTGAGGGGAAAGCTCCTCAAACTGTAGTCGTTGATGGTGGATTTTTTAGTAAAGATAAGTTAAAAGTGGAGGTTGTAGATGAACAACGAGATACAACTGAAACTAAGTAAGAAACAGATTTTTACTTTAAATTTATTAGACGACCAATTGATAGTCGATTTACTTCATGGTGGAGGGGCGGGTGGTATGAAAAGCTGGACAGTTTGTTTGTGGATGGTATTACAATGTCGAAACTATCCACGAATTAGAATAGGGCTTGGTAGAAAAGAAATAAGCAGATTAAAGCAAACTACATTAATTACATTACTTCGTGAAGTTCACCCGGCATTAGGAATAACAGAAAATGAGTTTACTTATAACGATAGAAAAAACTCGATTGATTATATAAATGGTTCGAGTATCTTGTTAGTAGACCTAGCACCAGAGCCATCTGATCCTAACTTTGATAAATTTGGGTCGTTGAATTTGACTCATGTTGTTATTGAAGAAATAGGCGAAGTGGTTAAAAAGGCACGTGATATTTTCGTATCAAGAAAAAATCGTTATCTCAATACTAAATATGGAATAGTTGGGAAATCAGTTGCTACCTGCAATCCATCTCAAAACTTTGTTAAAGCTGAATATTATAATCCTTACAAAGCACTAGGTGGCGGTGAGTATCAAAAATGGGAGTATGGTGATGTTTACATCAATAATGAAAAAAAAGTCGCTTATAGGGCTTTCGTGCGGTCATTAGTAACCGATAATCCATTCATTGACCGAAACTATATCGAGTCATTAAGACATTTGCCAGAACCTGAAAGAAAACGTCTATTAGAGGGTAATTGGGATTTTGAAGATACTGATAAAATAGTTTTTAAACCATTGATGTTAGAAAGGGCTTTAACCGATAGAGTAGAAAAAGGTGCTAGATATATTGGAGTAGACATTGCCGATACTGGTAGCGATAAGACGGTTATGTCATTAGTAGAAAATAACGTATTGATAGAACAGAGAACGGTATCAGTAGACAAGGCAGAGGCGATTGGTGAACAGATAGCATTAGAGATTATCAAATACGCACAACAAAATGGACTTGATAATCGAACAGCTAAACAAATTGGAATTGATGCTAATGGTATCG
>CAZKJS010000062.1:0-2197 GCA_964553255.1 uncultured Erysipelotrichaceae bacterium
GCTAATTTTTCAGTGGTTAAGCTAGTTTTGTTCATGATTTCTTTTAGCAAGCTTACACTACTCATTGTAAATCCCCCTCATATATTTATATATTATTATAAATATTATAGCATTATTTACATATATTTTCATACTCTAATTTATATCTGTTTAATACTGCATAGGCAATAATAAGTGCAACAGCTCCATCAATTCTTTTATACTTACTTCCAAGTTTAGATGGTTGAATGTTTCCGTTGATATCAATCTTGGCTTGGGTGTTTGATAAGTTCCACTTCATAATTGGATTATTGTTATAGATAACATTTCCATTTTTTAGATCTGCTTCAAGTTGTTTCATTGGTTCAGAAAGTGAATATATACCTTGTCTGACCTTTTCCATTTCAAAACCTAAGTCTTCCATTTCTTTAGTCCAATACTGACTATTCCATGGATCATAACCAACCCATAAAGGTCTAACTTCATAGGTTCTAATCATCATTAGAAACCACTGTGTTACAAGTGTGAAGTCATTTTGATTACCTTCAGTTACAGTAATTAATCTTCGTTGAACCCATATATCATATGGAACATTATCCTCTTCTTTTCTACGTTTAATAACTTCACTTGGCATAAAGAATTGTGGTATAACATACTTCTTACCATCTTTAATTAGCAGCAAGAGTGCTACTGTAAGGTCGGTGGTTGATGATAAGTCAACACCTCCAATGGCGTAACTATTTCTTAGCTCATTGATATCATAGGTTGCTTCATTATTTAGATCATTATAAGTTAACCATGATCCTTGTTCTAATTGCTTAACGTTGAAGTCTTTACAAAGCATGGTAACTCTTGTTGCTAGGTCATGCCTAGATTTATTCATCAAGTCATCTAAGTATGAATATGTCTTAACAGTCCCGATGCTCGGATTACTTTTTTGCCATGTACTTTTATCTTCATATATTTCATTAATTGAGTCTTGAGTATACAGCCAGGGAAGCACACGTTCATCATTGATCTCGCCTTTGATCATCTTTCTTACATAATCAAGTTTAATATCTAAAAAACCACCTACTGTATTACCTTCTGTTGTAATAATAAAAATAAGTGGTTCTTCTTTGGTTGATTGACTTTGCTTGATAGCATCGTATACTTTTGAATCAGTCATCTCATGAACTTCATCAATACAACCAACCTCTATATTGTAGCCATCTTTGTTTCGTGACTGAGCAGATAGTTTTTTTATCTTATTCTTAGTTTTTGGTGAGTAAATGTGAAAGATATTCTTTTTGCTTCTTTTTTCATTTGATAAAGCTTTTGAGCCTTCTCTCATATTATTGATTTCTTCAAATAGGATATTCGCTTGTTCAGATGTATTTGATGCACATACGATATCAACACCACCTTTAGATAAGAAAAACTCAGCTAAATCAATACCTGCAATAAATGTTGTCTTACCATTCTTTCTGGAAATCAATAATAAAACCTCATTAAACCTTCTTAAATTAGTATCCGCCATTTTAAATCCATAGGCGGTTTGAAGTACTGCTTTCTCCCAAAGTTCAAGTATGAATGGCTCACCATTAAATGGACTTTTAGTATGTTTGCAGAAGGTCTCAATAAACTCGATTCGAATAGTACCAGGACGTTCATCAAAAATGTATCTTGGGTTATCCATATCTTTAATTAGTGATTCTAGGACTGTTAGAAGTTCTCTTCCAACTATAATATTACCCTTTTGAATCTCATCGTAGTATTTCAATAAATAGTTCATTCTGACATTTTACCTATGAACTTGTCAAACTCATCATCTTCATCGATAATGTTTTTACCCATGATGGAATTGAGTGTTTTAATAACTGTTCCATACGCATTCACTAGTTTTGTGTAATACTTGGCTGCTTCAGTTTGACGTTGTTCACCTTTTTTTGAAATTTGAACTGCACCATATTTTCTGATTTGATTTTGAAGTGACTCTAGTTGAACTTTCATAAAAGCTGCTTCATTGATTAGATTATCTACAAGTTCACTTTTTGATTGTTCAACTGATACAAAGAGCGTCTTTAATCTTTCATATTCAATTTGTACTTTATCAATCACTGCCATAATATTCACTCACTTTCAATAAAATAAAAAGCCACCGTAGTGACTTAATCTAATTTCTGGATTTTCAAAATTTTTGCCTTGCGTTTTTTAAGAGCCCACCCATGCGGTACCC
>CAZKJS010000063.1:0-1991 GCA_964553255.1 uncultured Erysipelotrichaceae bacterium
AAGTTTCACTTGGACCCTGTCACCAACACGATATTTTTTATTGGTTCTTTCGCCAACCAAAACATGGTTTGTTTGATTAAATGTATAGTAATCATCACTTAAATCTTTTAAGCGAATCAAACCCTCAGCGGTATTGTCTAACGATATAAACATACCAAAACCTGTGATTGTTGAAATGGTTCCGGTAAATGTCTGACCGATAAAGTAACTCATATATTCTGCTTTCTTCATATCAAGTACAGCATATTCACAATCAGCAGCGCCTCTTTCGCGTTGGCTTGCTTGTAAGGCTATATCAGCTATCTTTTGAGTTAAAGCAACAAATTCATTGGCATCAATATCGCCATTGAAGATGTACTTATGTAATAATCGATGAACAATTAAATCTGGATATCTTCTAATTGGCGAAGTAAAGTGTGTATAGCACTCACTAGCTAATCCAAAATGACCAATGTTTTCTTCGCTGTAGACAGCTTTTGCCATCATTCGTAAAACGACTGTTTTCAAGAATGCATCTTTTTCTTCAATATTGTCTAAAAACTTTTGCAATTCCGCAACATGTGTTGTGCGTAAATTATAGCCTAAATAATTAGCTGTTGTTTTTAAATCGCTTAGCTTTAAAATATCTGGTTTGTCATGAACCCGATAGATAAAAGGTAAATCCATATGATTGATTACTTCTGATACGGTTTCGTTAGCAAGAATCATAAATTCTTCGATAATTCTTTCACTAATACCACGATTACGAACTACCAAATCAATGGGAATTCCTTTTTCATCAACTATGATTTTCCCTTCTGGTACATCAAAATCAAGAGATCCTCTTTTACGTCTTTTTTCAGTCAGAATATTTGCTAATTCATGCATTTTCACCAAAGAATCATAAACAATTTCATAATCTGGAACTAGTTTGATTCCATCATTCAAGACTTTATTGCAATCAGTATAATTTAATCTTTTTGTTGTCTTGATTACTCCAGGAAAAATATCGCTTGTTAGGACTTTTCCATCACGATTTACTTCCATTTCACAACCGATAACCAATTTATCTTGATTGGGATTTAAAGAACATAAATCATTTGATAGTCTGACAGGTAGCATAGGAATTACACGGTCAACCAAATATACACTTGTTCCCCGGTTATACGCTTCTTTATCAATCTTTGACCCCTCACTAACAAAATAACTCACATCAGCAATATAAACTCCCAACAAATAATTCCCATTTTTGAGTTGTTTTATACTAACAGCGTCATCCAAATCCTTCGCATCTATTCCATCAATTGTAACAATTAATTGATCTCGTAAATCTCGTCTTTTTGTTGTTTCTATCATCGTGTCATCTTCCAAATGACTTGCTTGATAAAGCACCTCATCAGGAAATTGCAAGTTAAACCCTCTTTGAAGCGCAATTTGAGTAATATCAATTCCAATATCGCTTTTATTACCAACAACATCAATGACATTCGCTTCACAATATTCTAATTCATATTTTAAAATTATAGCTCTAACGATATCACTTGGTTTGGCGTTACCAATATCAATAATATTAATTCTTTTATTGATTGTTGAGTCTTCGAGTTCCAAAAAGTATTTATCTTTTTTTAGTTTTAATTCTCCAACCACGTATTTCAGACTTCTATTTAAAATCTTTACAACACGAGCTTCACTGTTATTTTTTTGAGAGTCATTTGTTTTGATAATTGAAAACAAGACCTCATCTTTATCCATGGCTTTTAAAAAGTCATATTTTGATACATAAAAATCAAAAGCAAAATCATCAGTCTTGATAAAACCGTAGTTTTGATTTTTGATCGTAATGATACCACGATAAAGACCTGCGCTAGCAAGGTTTATATATCGTGTTTTCTTTTTGTTCATTAAAATTTCATCATTAGCAACTAGATTATCAAGCTCTAGTTGTAACATTTGGATTTCACTATCGCTTGTAAGTTCTAGTACATTCCCAATCTCTAAAGTAGTAAGTGGTT
>CAZKJS010000064.1:0-1940 GCA_964553255.1 uncultured Erysipelotrichaceae bacterium
AAGAAAATCTTCTCATGTCATCTAACTCATTGTAAATAAAACTATTGCAGTTCCCCTATTTATTGTAATGTTTTCATATTAGTACAGTTTATTCATTAAGTAGATTATACTTCTCGACTAATTTATGAGAAAACTCTATTATATATTCTTTATTAAATTCACTTGTTGATTTAACTTTAACTTCTTCATCTTCAATACTTCCTTCACTATATCTGATTACCAGTTCAATCGTATCAGCATCTTTATTATCTATCAAGTATTCAGCAAACAGATCAAAGTAAAACCAGTCATTATTAGTTATGATACCTTTGACTACCTCTATTACTTCTTGATCTTGATGATAATCAATAAGGAATTCATTAGTCATGTCAAATCCTTTAAATGGTTCATCTTTGATTCTATATACAATACTATATCTTTCAAAAGCATAACATCTTACTTTTTCATTATTAATAAGGATATCTACTTCTGGTCTAATGTAATCCTGATAGTAATCAGTCCAATTTGCAACACTTGAACTACCATTCTCCGCAAAAACATAATAATCAGTTCTATGTTCTCTCCAATATGCAGTACTATAGCTGATTTCGAATTCATCTCCTAGTTCTGTGATAACCATATCTGTGCCATCATTATAAACACTATCATAAAAATCTTTCAGATCAAAATAGATATATATACCTAATGATACAATCATAGTTAAGATTAAACCAACAATTGTCAGCTTAGCTGGATGCTTGCGTATATATTCTTTAATCTTTGATTTATACGTCTGTTTCATATTTATAATTCCTCGCTTTCAATGATTATACCTTATCGATTACCCTTTCTCTCGTTTTGTACCAACTCCCATATAAAATCGGTATACGCCCAAGCAGCAGCTCGCGATTGTTCTGGTGTTATTTCTACTCCTTTTAGCATTGGCCAAGTTACTGCTCCAAGATATTTCAATTTTGTATAAACATGAGTTTTATTATAGATTATATAATAATCATCATTCCCAACATAATCGGTATATCTATGAGTATAGTCCTCAGCATAATAATCAGCGAATACTTTATATATCGCTATATCTTCGTCATATCCATACATGTTTGTAGCATCAACATTCGCAATAAAGTCAGACATCGAGAACTTGGATTCATAGTTGCTCGTTTTATCAGATACCTTGGTACTACCGATATATTCTGACATTAAGTCATAAGTCTTATCATAATCTAGCATATTACTCTTATTGTTTTTTATAACATCTTTAAACAACGATTGTAAATCACCCATTGACTCTCCAAGAGCGTCAATTCTGTATTCTGGCATATAAGCCTTAATTCCTGCATCAATGACATTTGTATTATGTACATAGACATTCATTGTTCCCAACAAATGATTCAAATCAATATTGTATCCATCTTGAGGATCAACAAAATAGATTTGTTGGCCAAAATAGTAACTTAATTCGCTATTTCTTTCGTCTACGTATTTCACAAAATCACGTTCAATCTTCCCACAAGCCATAACCCATTTCCCATCATTATAACCTGAATAATTACGAGTGTACGACAATACTAGCTCTTTTGTTGATTTATGGTAATTATTTTCAATTTTATACTCTTCTGCCAATTTTTGTAGGTCTTTTAGCTTATCTGTTATTATTTCAATACTGCTAATAACACCATTGAGCTCATCATCTTCATCCTCGCCCTTGTTATCGGGATCGGTATTCTGGTTATTAGAATCTTCAATGGCTTGTTGCTGTGCTAGAAAATCTGCCTTGATTTTTTCAGTAAACAATAGCAACCATGATAAATAGGTATTACTTGGTCCTGGATTATAAGTATCATTTACATCACTAACTGGTGGTTTGGGAGGATCGATAATATTGATATCATCACCATCATCAGGATCAGGCTGAGGCTTAGGAATTCTTCCACCAAGTTCATTCT
>CAZKJS010000065.1:0-1695 GCA_964553255.1 uncultured Erysipelotrichaceae bacterium
CTTCCTTAGTAAAATGGCAACTTGTTTCATTGATGATGTGGCAATAGCCATGTCCAATTAAAACTTCAACCGCACATTTTGGATTTGCTTGTTTCTTATATGCTAAGTCGAGCATAGCACCAGCGATTCGATCGGCTATCTTGTCGGGGTGCATGGGATTTACTTTTTCAAACATAATGTACCTTCCTTTCTATTATAACAAATAAATGACGGAGCTTTTAAATGTTTTTTCAATATAGTCTTTAATGTTACTTTGTCTTAAAGCTTCGCACAAGATCTGTGTTTCGTTTGTAGTTTCGTTTCCGCTCTTAACAGCGATGACATTTCCCATTGTTTCCGCAATCTCGCTTTCTTTATCTTCAGTAACCAAACATTCGTTTAAAATATTCGATGACAGTGCGTAGTTTCCGTTAACAACTGCAAAGGCACAATCAGAAAGCATAAGTGGGATCGTCTGTGCTTCAACTTCTATAATATTAGCATCTTTAATGTTGTTTGCATCTAGCAAAGCCAATGCTCTATCATAATTTGATTTATCGCTTGGAACGATAATGCTGTCGCCGCTCTGGTATGAATCCAGGGTGCTTTTAGTTCCTTTGTAAATGCCCATGGGTTCAAAATGAACTTTCAAAACGGACACAATGTGCGTCCCATTGCTTTGATTGAACTCATTAAGATATGGTTCGTGCTGGAAGTAATTAGCATCAAGTTCGCTGTTTTCTAATGCAAAGTTGGGAAGGACATAATCATTAAATACTTTGATTTCTAAATTATATCCCTGCGAAGTAATGTAATCTCTTGTTTGTTCTAAAATCATGGCGTGCGGTGTAGAACTCGCTCCAACCACTATAGTGTTGTTCTTGGTGCAACCCGTTAAAAAAACGGCGGGCAATAATAGAATGAGTGTAGACGTTATTTTATACATAATATTCTCCTTAATAAAAATCTAACTAACTGGTTATTGATAATTTGAATGGTGCAGACGATTGCGACTATAATTGCTATGCATTCTGCAATAACACTATAGTCGAACCTTTGAAAACCGTAGACAATGGCGTAGCTTCCAATCCCTCCTCCTCCGACAACCCCTGCCATTGCTGTATATCCGATGATGTTGATAAGTGTGATACCTATTGCATTAACTAAATATGGTATTTTGCTGCCCCATTTAATTTTAATGATAACTTTCCAATTTGCCGCACCATCAATATGAGCAGCGTCAGTGATCAACCTGGGAACTTCAGACAAGATTTCCTCTATTAATCTTGCTTCAAATGGAATCGCACATATAGTTAATGGAACTATCATGGCTGTTGTACCGATGGCTGTTCCCACGAGGGCTCTTGTAAAGGGAAACAAGAACACAACCAGCAGTATGAATGGAATTGATCGACCTATATCGATTGCTCTATTTATCAAGAAATTAGCTATTCGATTAGGTATTAAACCCGTAGGTCTTGTTTCGCTTACCAATGTCCCTATGGGCATCGCTATCAACCATGATATGATAAGCGAAGCAAATGACATATAAATTGTTTCTAGTGTCGCATATAGCATCTTAAACTTCCTTTCTTAACATTCTAAGTACAATTACCCCCATAGTGCAGTTAATGATTAGACAAACAGTAATAATCGCCGCAAGGATAATTTCAGTAGACATTATTTAGTTAGTATCTCCTCTAATTCTTTAAGTTT